>NZ_JASPHJ010000013.1:0-56855 GCF_030229085.1 Corynebacterium sp. MSK158 | reverse complement strand
ACTTCGAGCTCTCAATGAAAACTACTCCCCACTAATCGGAAACTGATTTCTCAGTCCAACTAATGGGGAGCAGTTCATTTCTCCACCCGCTAGGTTGACAACCTATATAGGAACACCCCCCAACAGCCGTTTCCCTAATCCGAGAAATGCGCTGCTGGGGGCGTGCGATTAATACGCGATTTTAAACCGCGAAGCCAAGTGCCTGAAGCTGCTCGCGGCCCTCCTCAGTAATCATCTGCGGACCCCATGGCGGCATCCATACCCAGTTGATACGGACGGCATCGGCCAGCTTATTGGCCTTAACGATGTCTTCCACCTGCTCTGCAATGACATCGGTCAGCGGGCACGCCGGCGAGGTCAGCGTCATATTGATCATGACGATCTCCTTGCCATTGTCCTCTTCAAACCAAAGATCATAGACAAGGCCCAGGTCAACGACGTTAATGCCGAGCTCGGGGTCAATGACATCACGCATGAATTCGGTGACATCAAAGGCCTTAGAAATCTGCTCTTCAGTCTGCTCCGGGCGCTCGCCGCTGCCGGAGAATGAAGAGCTCTCGTTCTGATAAGGATCTACGGGTTCGGTCATCTAGTTCTCCACTTCAGTTAGTGCATCGGCGGATGCAGCCTGGAAGGCCTTCCATCCGAGGAGGGCACACTTGACGCGCGCTGGGTACTGGGACACGCCGGCGAAGGCAACACCGTCACCGATGAGGTCTTCATCGCCCTCTTCTTGTCCACGCGAGGTAATCATCTTTTCGAACTCGGCCAGCTTCTCATTGGCTTCCGCAAGCGGCAGTCCAACGATCTCTTCAGCCATAACTGAAGTAGAAGCCTGCGAAATGGAGCAGCCTTCCGCGTCATAGGAGACGTCCTCTACGGTCTTACCGTCGTCCGAAAGGCGCACGCGCAGGGTCAGCTCATCGCCGCAGGACGGGTTCACGTGGTGAACCTCGGCCTGATACGGCTCCCTCAGGCCGGCGTGTTGGGGGTTCTTATAGTGATCCAGGATGACGTCCTGGTACATGGAATCTAAGTTCATGAGGCAACTCCAAAGAATTCGCGGGCAGCCTTGATTGCGTCCACCAGCTTATCTACTTCTTCCTCGGTGTTATAAAGGTAGAAGCTAGCGCGGGCGGTGGACTGTGCGTCGCAGGCACGGTGCAGTGGCCACGCACAGTGGTGGCCAACGCGAATGGACACACCGTGGTCATCGAGGACCTGGCCCAAGTCGTGCGGGTGAACGCCCTCTACAGTGAAGGAAATGGCGCCACCGCGATTTTCGGTGGTCTCTGGACCGATGATGCGCAGACCAGGGATTTCCTTGAGCTGACGCAATGCGCGCTCGGTGAGCTTCTTTTCGTGGGCGTGGATATTGTCCATGCCCACTTCTTCCAAGAACTTCACCGCTGCGCCAAGGCCAACCACCTGGCTGGTCATCTGCGTGCCCGCCTCAAAACGCGTCGGCGGCTCGGCAAAGGTCGTCTCTTCCATCTTGACGATCTCAATCATGGAGCCACCGGTCAGGAAGGGCGGCAGTTTCTTGAGCAGCTCATCCTTGCCGTACAGCACACCAACGCCGCTAGGGCCGCACATCTTATGGCCGGAAAAGGCCGCAAAATCCACGTCCAAAGCGTGGAAATCCACCGCCATGTGTGGCACCGACTGGCAGGCGTCGAGGACGACCATGGCGTCGACCGCGCGGGCACGGCGCACCAGTTCATCCACGTCCGCCACGGCACCCGTGACATTGGATTGGTGAGTAAACGCAACTACCTTGACGGAATCATCGAGCTCGAGCGAATCGAGATCGATACGGCCGTCTTCGGTCATGGAATACCACTTCAACGTAGCGCCGGTGCGAGCGCACAGCTCCTGCCACGGCACCAAATTGGCGTGGTGCTCCAATTCGGTGATGACAACGGTATCGCCCTCACCCACGTAGAGGTCCCCCGCGCGCTCGTCGCCAAGCACATAGGCAACTTCGTTTAGGGCCTCAGTGGCGTTTTTGGTAAAGGCGATCTCGTCGCGGTCCGCGCCCACGAATGCGGCGATAGCTTGGCGCGCGGACTCGTAGGCATCATCGGCCTCTTCTGCCAGTTGATAGGAACCGCGGTGAACAGGGGCGTTTGTGTGCAGCACAAACTCCTCTTCCGCTTTCCATACCGGCAGCGGGCGCTGGGAGGTAGCACCCGAATCCAGATACACCAGTGGCTTATCGCCACGCACCGTGCGCTGGAGAATCGGGAACTGTTCCCTAATTGCGTTTACATCAAATCCAGACATGAATCTTCTTTGGATAGTCGCGGTTGACCGGCCAAGGGTCGGTCCTTACTTGAGGAACTGGTCGTAGCCGTCAGACTCGAGCTGGTCCGCCAATTCAGCGCCACCGGTCTTGATGACGTGGCCGTCAGCGAAGACATGGACGAAGTCCGGCTTCACGTAGTTCAGGATGCGCTTGTAGTGGGTAATCATCAAGATGCCACCATTGGTTTCCTTCTGGTAGCTATTGATGCCGTCAGACACGATGCGCAGGGCGTCAACGTCTAGGCCGGAGTCAGTCTCATCCATGACTGCGAACTTCGGCTTCAGGATATCCAGCTGCATAACTTCGTGGCGCTTCTTCTCGCCGCCGGAGAAGCCTTCATTGACGGAGCGGGAGATGAAGGACTTATCAATCTTCAGGTTCTCGCGGGCCTGGGTAAGCTCCTTATTCCATTCGCGCAGCTTCGGTGCCTCGCCGCGAATGGAGGTGACTGCGGAGCGCATGAACTGGGAGACCTTTACGCCCGGTACCTCAGTTGGGTACTGCATCGCCAAGAAAAGGCCGGCGCGAGCGCGCTCGTCGACGGGCATCTCCAGCAGATTTTCGCCGTCGAGAAGCACCTCGCCCTCGGTGACCTCATACTTTGGGTGGCCGGCGATGGTGTAGGACAAGGTGGACTTGCCGGAGCCGTTCGGACCCATGATGGCGTGGATCTCGCCGGAGTTGATGGTCAGGTTAACGCCCTTGAGGATTTCCTTCGGTTCGCCGCCTTCTTCCGTCGGCAGCACCTGGGCGTGGAGGTTCTTAATTTCCAGAGTAGACATAATGTGTGTGGGTTTCCTTCTATGAAAGCTTTAGGCGGAGATCTTTTCCAGTTCTTCGGAAATGCGGTTTTCCAATTCCTCGGACAGGGACTGCACCGGAATGCGGTGGATGACCTCATTGAAGAAGCCACGGATGATGAGGCGGCGGGCTTCAGCCTCTGGAATGCCGCGAGACATCAGGTAGAACAACTCGATGTCATCGAAGCGACCAACGGTGGCCGCGTGGCCTGCACCGGTAATTTCACCGGTCTCAATCTCCAAGTTAGGGATTGCGTCCGCGCGAGCGCCTTCAGTCAGAATCAGGTTGTTGTTGGTTTCGTAGGTATCGGTGCCCTGTGCATTGGAGCGGATAAGGACATCGCCGACCCAGCAGGTGCGGGCCTCATTGTCCTTGGTGCCCTGCAGTGCGCCCTTGTACAGGACGTGGGAGCGGCAATTAGGGACAGAGTGATCTACCAACATGCGGTTTTCAAAGTACTGGCCTTCGTCAGCGAAGTAGACGCCCAGCAGCTCTGCGTCGCCGCCCTGCTCGGTGAAGTTCACGCGAGGCACGATGCGTACCACCTCGCCGCCAAAGATGGCGGAGTTGTGGCGCAGCACGGAATCGCGGCCGAGCTGTGCCACGTGGTTAGACAGGTGTACGGCATCGTCTTCCCAATCAACGTCAACAACGACGGTGAGGTGAGCACCATCGCCCACGATAAACTCGACGTTATCCGCGTGGGTGCCAGAGCCGACGTACTTCAAGATGACGGTAGCTTCCGCGTGGTGGCCTACCTCGATGGAGGTAGCGCCAAAGGAAGTTACGCCCTCGCCCTTGCCGGTGTAGGTAATGACCACGGGCTCTTCCACCTGAGCCTCGGCGTCAATGGTGACAACCTGGCCTTCAGGCATAGAAGTCCACGCCTGTGCCGCAACGCGGTCAGACGGGGTACCAACGCGGCCCAAGCGCTCGTCATCGCGAGCGACGGTCTCGGAGCTTACGCCTGGATGTTCGCTCACGGTGACGTCCTGTGCCACTGCCTCAGCGAACTCGCCATTGTGCAGTCCACGGAGCTTGCGCAGGGAGACAAAGCGCCACACCTCATCGCGGCCGTGCGGCACCGGGAAGTCCTCCACGTTGGTGGAGGTAAAGACATCACCCTTGGTGATCTTATCCGGGTTGAATTCGTTCGAAGCGACCATTTTCTTTAGCCGACCGATCCTTCCATTTGCAGTTCGATGAGGCGGTTGAGCTCGAGGGCGTACTCCATCGGCAGCTCCTTAGCAATCGGCTCAACGAAGCCACGCACGATCATCGCCATTGCTTCTTCTTCCGCAATACCGCGGGACATCAGGTAGAACAGCTGCTCCTCAGAAACCTGGGAAACGGTTGCCTCATGGCCCAGCGTGACGTGGTCATTGCGGATGTCGTTATACGGGTATGTATCCGAACGCGAGATATTGTCCACCAGCAACGCATCGCACTCGACGTTAGAGGTGGAATGGTGCGCGTTCTGATTAACCTGCACCAAGCCGCGGTACGCGGCGCGGCCGCCGGCACGGGCAACCGACTTAGACACGATATTGGAAGAGGTGTGCGGAGCCATGTGAGTCATCTTGGCACCCGTGTCCTGGAACTGGTTCTCACCAGCAAAGGCAACGGAGAGAACCTCGCCCTTGGCGTAAGGACCGGTCATCCATACGGCCGGGTACTTCATGGTGACCTTGGAGCCAATGTTGCCGTCGACCCATTCCATGGTGCCGCCTTCTTCTACCTTGGTGCGCTTGGTCACCAAGTTGTAGACGTTGCTGGACCAGTTCTGAATGGTGGTGTAGCGGCAGCGGCCGCCCTTCTTCACGATGATCTCCACTACTGCGGAGTGCAGGGAATCAGACTTGTAGATAGGAGCGGTGCAGCCCTCGACGTAGTGCACATATGCGTCCTCGTCGACGATGATGAGGGTGCGCTCGAACTGGCCCATATTTTCCGTGTTGATGCGGAAGTAAGCCTGCAGAGGAATATCTACGTGTACGCCCTTGGGCACGTAGATAAAGGAGCCGCCGGACCACACTGCTGAGTTCAGCGCAGAAAACTTGTTGTCGCCGGCTGGAATAACGGTGCCGAAGTATTCCTTGAAGAGCTCAGGGTAGTCACGCAGTGCGGTATCAGTATCCACGAAGATGACGCCCTGGCTTTCCAGGTCCTCACGGATCTGGTGGTAGACAACCTCGGACTCGTACTGGGCTGCCACGCCGGCAACGAGGCGCTGCTTCTCTGCCTCTGGAATGCCCAACTTATCGTAGGTGGCCTTGATGTCGTCCGGGAGGTCTTCCCAGGTCTGGGCCTGCTCCTCAGTGGACTTCACGTAGTACTTAATCTGGTCGAAGTCGATGCCAGACAAATCCGCACCCCAGGTGGGAACGGGCTTCTTATCAAAGATGTTGAGGGCCTTCAGGCGCTGGTTAAGCATCCATTCTGGCTCGCCCTTCTTGGCGGAAATATCGCGTACTACATCTTCGTTCAAGCCGCGGCGAGCAGAAGCACCAGCCGCGTCCGAGTCGTGCCAGCCGTACTCATATGCACCAATGGAATCAATGATTTCATCATCGGTCATCTTGTTCTCGGGTGCCGATTGTGCCTGGGTCATGACTCGCTCCTTTCAGTATTTGTATTAACGGGTGTCAAGGGGATGTTCGTGGTACAGATCCCGTGGCCGCCAGCAATGGAGGCCAAAGGCTGTACGTGTTTGCCTAATAGAGCAGAAAAGACTTCTTGTTCCGCCTCGCACAGCTCCGGGTGCTCGGCCGCCACATGGGAGACCGGACAATGGTGCTGACAGATTTGCACTCCTTGACCAGCGCGGTCCACCGTGGCGGCGTAACCGTGCTCGTCCAAGACCTCGGCCAGCTTACGGGCCACATCCTCTACAGATTCGCCCTCTTCTATCAAGGGACGCACATCTGCAACGAGTCGCTCGAAGCGGACTTTGGCAAAGCGCTTAACAGCCTCAGACCCGCCGACGTCGCGGAGCGCCGTCAAGGCATCAGAGGCCAAATCATCGTAGGCGTGCCCGAATTGCGCTCGACCACGATCAGTGAGGCGGAAGTGTTTGGCTGGTCGCCCGCGACCAGACCCGCTGCCCGTTGAGCCGCGAGTAACTGGGCGGCGGCGCACAACCTCCGTCAGTTCCTCTTCCACCAAATTGTCTAAGTGCCGGCGAATTCCGGCAGCAGAAAGGCCAAGGCGTTCACCCAAGTGGGAAGCGGTAACGGGCCCGTCCTTCAGCAGCAACAGCATCACCTGCCGGCGGGTATCACCATCCGTAGTGCGGGATTCCTTAGCCGCCTTGTAGGTAGTTTCTACACGCTGAGGTGCACTCATGCCGGGACCTCCCTTCGTGCTTCGGTCACTTACAGTCGCCCTGCAACCGACTCCCGTAGTTCCGAAAGTCGCGCCGCAGTCCAACTGCGCCTCCTTTATTAGACAACACTAGTGTTCCTTAATTCATTCCAGAATGCCACCATTGGCCATTCTTCGGCGTGGCACGGGGGTGGCCAACTCCCCTCATCGCCACGACTGGCGGCGCTGCCCACGCTAAAAGAGCGCCCCTGCTGGGGTTGAGACGGAGGATTCGCGTAAGGTCTTATCCCATGACAGGCAAATTCCGCGGCTTTCTTTCCGGCGTCAAGGCCGAGCTGCCGCAGCTGGGCACCGCTGGTTCTCGGTCTGCGCGACTGCACGCCGAGGACACCGGAGCCGCAGAACCTGATTCTCGTTTTGATTTTGTCCCCGCCAATGCGGATGGTCTAAAGCGCACCACCACCGCACAATGGCGGACATTTTTTATCCTGCGCTGGGTAGGCACAGTGGGTTCTCTGCTTATCGCCTTCGGCGCGTTAGGTGCCGGCGCTCTCCCTGTAGTGGGAAACCCCTATGACAACGTGCCCTTCGGCTCCCTCATGTCTCGCATGCTGCAGACCTCTTCTGCCATAGTCATGGTGGGAGTAGGCCTGTTGGTGGCCGCCTGGGTTTTCCTTGCCCCTTTTGTAGGCACGCCGCTGCGCCAACCCCAAGAAGGTGCCCTCACACCAGCGCGCGCCCGCCGGCTCGTGACCACACACCAGCTGTGGCGCACGTGGGCCGGTTGGGTCCTCCCGCTGATTTTTACTGCCCCGCTCTTTACCCAAGACATCTACTCCTATTTGGCTAACGGTTCCATCGTGATGCAGGGCATGGATCCGTATTCTGCAGGACCGGTGCAATTGCTTGGCGCGGGTGATGAGCTCGCCCGATCCGTACCGTTTATCTGGGCCAACTCCCCTTCCCCCTATGGCCCCGTAGCGCTCGGGCTCGCTGGAGTGGTGAGCGCAGTTACCTCAAATTCCATCCTTCTAGGAGTTATCGCCCACCGCCTCCTATCCATCGCCGGCATCATGGTTGCTGGGTGGGCAATTAGCTGTCTCGCGCGACGCTGCCGGGTATCTCCAGAATCTGCGCTGTGGCTCGGCATTCTCAACCCACTCACTATCCTGCACCTAGTGGGCGGAATCCATAATGAGTCCATCATGCTGGGTCTGCTCTTAGTGGGTATGGAGCTGGGTCTGAGGGGCGTCGACAAGCTGGAAGAGTCCACGCGCAGTGCCTACCTAGCACTAATTGCTTCTGGATTTTGTCTGTCCTGCGCCGGAATGGTCAAGGTTACCGGTTTTATCGGACTGGGCTTTGTGGGGATGGCGTATGCCCGCCACCTGATAGACAAGGACGGCGCACCACGCTGGAAAGCCTTAGCCTATGCCATTGCCCTGCAGCTAGTTATCTTAATTGCAAGCATTGCCCTTATTAGCGCCTTGACCGGCATTGGCCTGGGGTGGATCACGGGACAAGGCGGGGCGGCCTCCATCCGCTCGTGGCTTTCGACCTCCACCGCCGTAGGCGTGGGTACCGGCTTCATTGGAATGCTACTGGGTCTAGGTGACCACACCGAAGCGATTCTCACCGTTACCCGTACCTTTGGCGTGCTGGTGGCAGTAGCTTTCATGGCCCGCATGCTCTTTGCAACGTTGCGCGGCCGCATCCACCCTGTGGGAGGACTCGGCACCGCCTCCTTAGTGCTGGTTATCTTCTTTCCCGTCGTCCATCCGTGGTACATCCTGTGGGCGGTACTGCCTTTGGCCGCATGGGCCAACCGGCTTATCTTCCGTTTCTGCGTCGTGGCTTATTCGGCAGCTATGAGCTTCTTTGTGCTGCCACGCGGCCTCGGGTTGCCGCCCAGCACCATCATCGTCATCTATGTGTCGGCAGCCTGCACGTTTGCCGTCATTGCCGCCCTGTGGTGGGTTGCAGTGCGGCGCAGCGGAATCCGTGTCCTAAACTAATCCCACGTGAATTCCATTTCAGCCGATCGCCCAGCCCTCACCGTGGACAACGTGGTGAAAAAATATGGCTCCACCACCGCCGTTAATGGTCTGAGCCTTAGCGTTGCCGCAGGTGAGATCTTTTGCCTCCTTGGTCCCAATGGCGCTGGAAAGTCCACGACGATCGAAATGTCGGAGGGTTTTATCCACCCCACCAGCGGCACAATCGACGTCCTGGGGTTGGACCCGAGTTCCGCACCGGACAAGGTGCGCGAAAAGGTCGGCATCATGTTGCAGGGTGGTGGTTCCTACTCCGGCATCCGTGTTCTGGAAATGCTTGAACTTTCCGCTAGCTACAGCGCCCATCCCCTCTCCCCGCACTGGCTACTGGAAACGCTCGGGCTGGAAGGAGTAGCCCGGACTCCCTATCGCAGGCTCTCCGGTGGGCAGCAGCAGCGGCTTTCCCTCGCTCTAGCAATCATCGGTCGGCCCGAGCTGGTTTTCCTGGATGAGCCCACCGCTGGCATGGATGCACAATCCCGGTTGGCGGTCTGGGACCTTGTTCGAGCCCTAAGGCACGATGGCGTCACCATTGTTCTTACCACCCACCTCATGGATGAAGCGGAGTCACTAGCGGACCGAGTAGCCATCATGGATCATGGCCAGCTAGTAGCCCACGGCACCCCCGCGGAACTTACCGCGCAGTCAGACTCGGCAGGCCTTAGTTTCAGCACCGATATCGATGTTGATGTGGAGGCTTTGGCTGAGGCTGGCATTCAAGCAACCAAATCCCGGCCGCTGCATTACCGCTTGACCCAGGCCGGTACGCCCGAGACCATCGCTACGCTTACCGCCGAACTTGCCCGCCAAGGAGTCCTGCTGCGGCGCCTAGACGCGGCTCACCGCAACTTGGAGGAGGTCTTCCTTGACCTTACCGGCCGCCATTTGCGCAGCTAGCTGCACCCTACGCCAGGACCGAATTCAACCAACTGCGTTGCGGAAAGAAGCCACCACATGAGCACGACCTTTAACCCCGGAACCTTTACCCCAGCCCCCAAACGGGCCAGCGCCGGCGCCATGTTGCTCGCGCAAGGTAAGATGGAAGCAAAACTCATGCTGCGCCACGGCGAACAGCAATTGTTGAGCGTCATCATACCGCTGGCCTTGCTCATTGGCGCGGCCCACCTGGAGTCCCTCACCGGACATGGCTTACACGAGGTATTTCCCATGGTGCTTGCAGTAGCGGCCACCTCCGCAGGCTTTACCGGTCAGGCCATTTCGCTTGCCTTTGACCGGCGCTATGGGGCCCTTAAACGCACCGGCGCGTCCGGTGTGCCGGCCTGGGCAATTATTGGCGGCAAGATCCTCGGCGTACTCACCATGGTGGTATTCCAAATCCTCGTTTTGGGCATAGCTGCCTATATCCTGGGTCTCCGTATCAGCCCGGGCGGGGTGCTGCTCATGATCCTTTCGCTATTTTTTGGCGTTGCGGCTTTTACCGCCATGGGGCTGCTACTCGGCGGCACCCTCAGCTCTGAGGTAGTACTCGCACTGGCCAACCTCATCTGGTTCCTGCTCCTCGGCGTAGTCGGGTGGACCCTCTACTCCCAGGGCCTTGGCAATAATGGCGTCCTCAACGCAGTGCCGACTGTCGCCCTAGCAGGCGCGCTTACCGACGCCTCCAATTCCGCCTTCCCCAGCCTCGAGCTCCTATCCTTGTTGGCATGGCTTGCGGTGGCGTCGTTCGCTGCGGTCCGTTGGTTCCGCTTCGATGGCTAAATGTGACTTTTGTCCGGTTCCTTCCGAAACGAGAGGAATTTTTAGGCCCGAAATCTCCCGACTAGTAGGATGCTATGCGTGAATTACTGGACGAAGATCAAGCGCTTCTTTAAGGAAGCCGCCCCTACACTGCAACAGCAGCGCCTCATCGCGCTCATCCTTCTCTTGTGCCAGGGTGGCATCACCGTGTCTGGTTCCATTGTCCGCGTGACCGGCTCGGGATTGGGCTGTCCCACCTGGCCGGAATGCCAACCAGGCTCCCTTGTCCCTATGGAAGGCGCTGCGCCTGCTCTCCACCAGGCCATTGAGTTTGGTAACCGCCTGCTTACTTTCGTCGTAACCGCAGCGGCTTTCGCCGCCGTCATTGCCATGCGCATGGCGCGTCGCCGCGCAGAGCTCAAGGTATACGCCTGGCTCAACGTCGCCGGCATCGTCCTGCAAGCGATCATCGGCGGTATCTCTGTCCACCTAGACCTACGCTGGTGGTCGGTGGCCCTGCACTTCCTGCCTTCCATGCTCTTGGTATGGCTAGCGGCAATGCTCTATTCCCGCATCTTGGAACCCGATGATGGAACGCCACGCGCTCGCTTCCCCCAAGCGATTCGCCTCCTTGCAGCGGTCGCTACCGTGGCCCTGAGCATTGTGCTCATCACCGGCACGATGGTTACTGGTTCGGGCGTTCACTCTGGCGATTCCGGGGTGGGAATGGAAGGCCGCCTGCAAGTAGATACCGAAGCCATGGCCGTCACCCACGCCATGTGCATGTATGTCTACCTGACTCTTACTGTTATTACCGTCTTCCTGCTTTACAAGAACCGGGCACCTCAAGACGCTAAGAAGGCTGGCTGGGTACTCGTTGTATGCATCCTCATTCAGTGGGCGGTAGGCGTTTACCAGTTCTACATGAGCATTCCGCGCTGGACTGTCCCCTTCCATATTGGCCTCTCCTCCTTCGTCACCGCGTTTACCGCCCTCCTGTGGGCGCACGGTGTACGCCGCACCGACGGCACCGCGGATCTCATCACCGGCTCTCCCAGCGGCGATGAGAAGTACGCGTCGCGCCAAGCATCACTCGAACAAGAGCGAGCGACTGCTTAACCCGTAATACTCCCAGCCGGCCGAAGTACTGCACTCGGCCGGCTTTTTACGCTAGCCTGACCATATGCACGCAATTCAGGTCACAGAAGCCGGCGGACCAGAAGTACTTCGCTATACCGAAGTTCCCGCCCCCACCCCTAATAACGACGAGGTATTGGTGGACGTCATCATGGCTGGCGTCAACTACATCGATACCTATTATCGGGAGGGTATCTATAACGCGGCCACCCCGTTTATTCCGGGATTCGAAGGCACCGGACGCGTAGTCTACGACCCCAAGGGGGAAATTGCCGAGGGCACAATGGTGGCCTGGAACCAGGCTTTTGGCTCCTACGCTGAGCAGGTCTGCGTCCCACGCGAGGCACTAGTAGCGGTCCCGGATGATTTCCAGCCAGAAGTCGCTGCCTCTATGCTGCTGCAAGGCATTACCGCACACTATTTGGCGCATGGCGTTTATCAACTGGGTGAAGGCGCTTCCTGCCTGATTACCGCCGGCGCCGGCGGTGTAGGCCAGATCCTCACCCAAATGGCATCGTCGCTCGGCGCTACCGTCTATACGGTGGTCTCCACGGACGAAAAGGAAGAACTCTCCTACGCAGCCGGTGCGGATAAGGTATTTCGCTATGGCGACGGGCTCGCCGAGCAGGTCCGTCGCTACAACGGTGATAAGGGAGTTGACGTGGTTTACGACGGCGTCGGCAAGGCGACCTTCCAGGAGTCACTCGAAGCGGTGCGCCCCCGTGGCACCGTTGCGCTCTTCGGCGCCGCCTCTGGCCCAGTTGAGCCTATCGACCCGCAGCTGCTGAACAAGCATGGGTCTATCTTCCTCACCCGGCCTTCCATCGGCGCATGGACAGCCCAAGAAGGCGAGTTCCAAATGCGTGCCCAGGCGGTCGTCCAAGCTATTATCGACGGCGACCTGAACTTTAACGTCACGGCATCTTATCCACTGGAAGATGCCGCTGCGGCCCACCGCGATCTCCAAGAGCGCAAGACTACCGGTTCCATCGTGCTGCGCGTCCAAGCTGGCGATAAAGCCTAAACCCACCCACAAACGCCAAAAGCGCGGGAAAGCATTTGCCTTCTCGCGCTTCCCGCCTCTTATGCTGGGGTATTTGGGCGCAGTTAGAATAACGTGGCCGACCAGCCGAGCATCCGGCCTAGTGGCTCCCAGCCCAATACTGCATCGATGGACAACCCGATAAAGAGCACCGAGAGGTAGTTATTGGAGTAAATAAACAGGCGCATCGGCTTAACCTTGGCGCCGTTCTTGACTCCCTTATGCAGGCGGATAGCCATCCACAGGAATACCGCGCCGGAGGCAAGTGCTGCGACCAAGTAAATCCACGATGCAGCGGGGACGATTAGTAGGGTTACGATAACCGTGCCCACGGTATACCACACGATCTGTCGAGTGACTTCCTTCTCATCGGCCACTACGGGCAGCATCGGCACGCCGGCCTTGCGGTAGTCTTCCTTGTACTTCATGGCCAGCGCCCACGTGTGTGGCGGAGTCCAAAAGAAGATGATGAGGAAGAGCACGATTGCCTGCCACCATCGGTCAGGCTCTCCAGCAGGAGCATTATCCCGGATAACCGCCCAGCCGACCATCGCGGGCATGCAGCCGGCCAAGCCGCCCCAGACGATATTTTGAGCATTGCGCATCTTCAAAAACTTGGTGTAGACGAAGACGTAGAAGAAGTTCGTCAAAACCACGAAAAAGGCCGCTAGCCAGGAATGGGCAAGGACGCCCAACCACAGCACGGAGATAATCAGCATTACCCAGGCGAAAATTGCTGCGTTCCGCTTGGAAATCTTGGCCCTTACCAGCGGGCGGGCCCTCGTGCGCTGCATTTTTTGATCCAGCTCGTAGTCCACGACGTTATTAAACGTGTGGGCGGCAGCAGCACCCATCCAACCGCCGAAAATGGTCGACACGATAAGCCAGATATTGTCTGAAACGGCCTCCACGCCGCGTTGTGCTTGGAGCATCGCCGGGATTGCGGCCACGAGGAGGAGTTCAATGATCCTCGGTTTCGTTAGCGCAAAATAGGCCTTGATGGTCTCCAAGGGATTCCTCCACTATCTGAACGTTGGTGAACTGTGCCCCGCACACTCCCTGCGCGTGGTCACCTCTAGCGGTCGCACAGGCCCGTGAAAAAGTTCCAGTTCTCTCACTCACAATTTTCGGCGCAAGGGCGAAAGACTACAGGCCTACGGCCGCTAGATTCAGTGCGCGCTCTAGCGCCCACGCGCACTCCACTTAGCCATGCCAGCATACCGTTTATGCCGAGCTTTCTATAATTGCGCACCGCCGGTTAAAAAATTACTAGACTGAATAAAGTTAAGTACTTTTTGCCTAGACGTAAGCGAGGCTTTCCTGTGTCGAAAGATAAGTTGTCCCCAGAACTCCAAACTATGGTCGAGCGCCGTTATCCGGAGGATTGGTCGGAGTTTGACACGCGCGCCGTCGACACCGTGCGAGTTCTAGCCGCAGATGCTGTACAAAAGTGCGGTTCCGGCCACCCCGGTACGGCAATGTCCCTCGCTCCCCTCGCCTACACTCTCTACCAGCGCGTCATTAACCATGATCCCGCCGATGTGCACTGGGCCGGCCGCGACCGCTTCGTTCTTTCGGTTGGTCACTCCTCCCTCACCCAGTACATCCAGCTCTACCTGGGCGGCTTTGGCTTGGAGATGGACGATCTCAAGCAGCTGCGCACGTGGGGATCGCGCACGCCTGGCCACCCTGAGGTGCACCACACCGATGGTGTGGAAATCACCACCGGACCGCTTGGCCAAGGCCTTGCTTCCTCCGTGGGCATGGCAATGGCGGCACGGAAGGAGCGCGGCCTTTTCGATCCAGAGGCCCCGGCCGGCGAGTCTCCCTTCGACCACTACGTCTACACCATTGCTTCCGATGGTGACCTGCAGGAGGGCGTTACCGCCGAGGCCTCTTCCCTGGCGGGTACGCAAAAGCTCGGCAACTTGATTGTCTTCTGGGACGATAACCGCATCTCTATTGAGGACGATACGAATATTGCTTTCAACGAAGACGTGGTAGCCCGCTACGAGGCCTACGGCTGGCACGTCCAAACTGTCGAATCCGGCGAAGACGTCGTAGCCATTGAGGAGGCTGTCAAGGCCGCTCAGGCAGAGACCGAGCGCCCTTCCTTCATCCGCGTGAAGACCGTCATCGGCTACCCGGCCCCGAATAAGATGAATACCGGCGGCGTTCATGGCGCTGCTCTGGGCGATGACGAGGTAGCTGCCACCAAGGAGGTCTTGGGCTTCGATCCCGAGCGCAGCTTCCACATCGACGACGAGGTCATCGAACACACCCGCAAGCTGCGCGAGCGCGGCGCCGAGAAGCACGCCGCGTGGCAGAAGAAGTTCGACGAATGGGCTGCAGCCAATCCGGAGAACAAGGCACTCTTTGACCGCATGAAGGCGCGCGAATTGCCGCAAGGTTTCGACGCTGAATTGCCGGTGTGGGAACCGGGTGAATCTTTGGCCACCCGCAAGGCTTCTGAAGCCACCATCCAAGCATTGGCCGCTTCCCTTCCTGAGATGTGGGGTGGCTCTGCTGACCTTGCCGGCTCCAATAACACCGTGATTAAGGGCGCTGACTCCTTCGGCCCCGCAGCCATTACCACCGATATGTGGTCGGCTCAGCCATATGGCCGCAACCTCCACTTCGGCATTCGCGAGCACGCGATGTCTGCGATTATGAACGGTATTGCTCTGCATGGCAATACCCGCGTTTACGGCGGCACCTTCCTTATCTTCTCCGAGTACCAGTACCCCGCTGTGCGCCTGGGCTCGTTGATGTCTACCGATACCTACTATGTCTGGACCCACGACTCCATTGGCTTGGGCGAGGATGGCCCAACCCACCAGCCGGTAGAGACCCTTTCTGCCCTTCGTGCTATCCCGAACCTGTCCGTTATTCGCCCGGCCGATGCCAACGAAACCGCTCAGGCCTGGGCGGCAGCTCTCGAGTACAAAGCTGCGCCTAAGGGCCTGGCACTGAGCCGCCAGGGACTGCCGGTACTGGAAGGCACCAAGGAAAAGGCGCATGATGGCGTGCGCCGCGGCGCTTATGTTCTGGTGGAAGAGTCCAAGGAAACACCAGACGTGATCCTCCTCGCTACCGGTTCTGAGGTGCAGCTTGCTGTCGCCGCCGCTAAGGAACTGGAGGCCGCCGGAACAGCCACCCGCGTTGTCTCCGCACCGTGCCTTGAGTGGTTTGATGAACAGGATGACGCATACCGCGAGTCCGTGCTGCCTAGCGAAGTGCAGGCCCGCGTTTCCATCGAAGCCGGTATCGCTATGCCGTGGCACAAGTACACCGGTTCTTTCGGCCGGACCATTTCCATCGAGCACTACGGCGCCTCTGCTCCTGCGGGCGAACTCTTTGAGAAATTTGGCTTCACCACTGCAGCGGTTGTTGAAGCGGCGCAGGAATCGCTCGCTGCCGCGCAGAAGTAAGCCTCCAGGACTGGATAAGGAGTAAACATGAACCACATTTCCGAACTCGCCCAACTGGGAACCTCAACCTGGCTCGATGACCTTTCTCGCGAGCGCCTAGTCTCGGGCAATCTCAAGGAGATAATTTCTGCTAAGTCCATCGTGGGAGTTACCACCAACCCGGCGATCTTCGCCGCGGCGATGACCAACGGCACCGCCTACGACGCCGAGCTTTCCACGTTGAAGGAGGCCAAGGCCACCGCCGATGAAGCGGTGTACGCCTTGGCTATCGAGGACGTAAAGAATGCCTGCGACCTCTTTGCGGATATCTACTCCTCTACTAACGGTGCGGATGGCCGCGTGTCCATCGAGGTCGACCCACGCATTTCTGATGATGCTACCGCCACCCTTGAGCAGGCGCGTGAGCTGTGGTCCAAGGTTGATCGTCCCAACGTGATGATTAAGATTCCGGCCACGACCGGCTCCCTTCCGGCCATCGAAGATGCCCTGGCGGAGGGAATAAGCGTCAACGTCACCCTTATTTTCTCCGTGGATCGCTACCGCGATGTCATTGAGGCTTTCCGGACCGGACTCAAGCGTGCCGCCGAAGCAGGCAAGGACGTCTCCACCATTCACTCCGTGGCTTCCTTCTTTGTGTCCCGTTTGGATACCGAAGTGGATAAGCGCTTGGAGGCTATTGGTAGCGAGATTGCTCTGGCACTGCGGGGTAAGGCGGGCGTCGCTAATGCGCAGCGCGCCTATGCACTCTTCCAGGACGCCTTGCTTAACGACGCCGATTTGCCCGAGGGAGCCCACCTCCAGCGTCCGCTGTGGGCTTCTACTGGTGTAAAGAATCCGGAGTACCCAGCCACCTTGTACGTATCGGAGCTGGCTGGACCGCATACGGTCAACACCATGCCAGAAAAGACCATCGATGCGGTTCTTTCCGAGGGCAACCTTCACGGCGACGCCCTGTCTGATAGCCGCGAGGCTGCAGAGGACGTCTTTGCCCAGCTAGAAGAGGTCGGCATTGATTTCGATGATGTCTTTGCAGTGCTGGAGCGCGAGGGCGTAGATAAGTTTGTCGCTGCGTGGGAGGAACTGCTTGCTTCCATTCAGGAGCGACTCGCGTAAACTAGCCGTGTGACTTGTGCCCCGCCGAGAATTCGGCGGGGCATTCTGCCGCTAAAATATTAGCGAGCTTAAAGCCCATAAACTCAGGAAGGATTCTTCGTGACCGACTCAGCCGCTTGGGTCAACCCCTTGCGCAATGCCAGCGACAAGCGATTGCCGCGAATCGCAGGACCCGCGGGCATGGTCATCTTCGGCGTTACCGGTGACCTAGCATATAAAAAGCTACTGCCCGCCATCTACGACCTAGCGAGCCGTGGTCTCCTCCCCGCTGGCTTTACCCTTGTGGGTTATGGTCGTCGCGACTGGGACAAGGTCGCATTCTGTGACTACGTTCGCTCAGCCGTCATCGCTGGCTCACGTACCGAGTTCAATGAAGATGTCTGGCAGCATTTATCCCAGGGAATCGAATTTGTGCAAGGTTCCTTCGATGATGCTGGATTCGATCGCCTTTCGGCGCGTTTGGGCGAGCTTGATCGCGAGCGCGGCACCGGAAGCAACTGGGCATACTACCTTTCGGTTCCCCCGGAGTTCTTCTCCAATATCTGCCACCAGCTGGAGCGGGTGGGCATGGCCAACTCCGTCGAGGACTCGTGGCGCCGGGTAATCATTGAGAAGCCTTTTGGCCACGATCAAGAGTCTGCCCGCAAGCTCAATGAGATTGTCAACGCCGTCTTCCCCGAGTCCGCGGTCTTCCGCATTGACCATTATTTGGGCAAGGAGACGGTGCAAAACATCATGGCTTTGCGCTTTGCCAATCAAATTTTTGAGCCCATGTGGAACGCCCACTACATCGATCACGTCCAAATCACCATGGCCGAAGATATTGGCCTGGGCGGCCGCGCTGGCTACTATGACGGCATCGGTGCGGCTCGCGACGTCATCCAGAACCACCTGCTGCAGCTTTTGGCTCTGGTTGCGATGGAAGAACCCTCCTCCTTCGAGCCTGAGGCCCTGCAGGCAGAAAAGGTCAAGGTGCTGCGCGCTACCCACGCCGTGCACCCACTCAATAAAACAACTGCTCGCGGCCAGTACTCCGCCGGCTGGCAAGGCTCCGAGTTTGTCAAGGGCTTGCGCGAAGAAGAAGGCTTCGATCCGGAGTCCACGACGGAGACCTATGCAGCCTGTACCTTGGAAGTAAACTCCCGCCGCTGGGGAGGAGTGCCTTTCTACCTGCGCACGGGCAAGCGCTTGGGCCGGCGCGTGACCGAGATTGCGCTGGTATTCAAGGCAGCGCCAAATCAACCATTCGTTGACGGCCAGACCGATGCGCTGGGCCGAAACGCAGTGGTGATCCGCGTACAGCCGGATGAAGGTGTCACCATGCGCTTTGGCTCCAAGGTGCCCGGTTCCACCATGGAGGTCCGAGACGTCAATATGGACTTTGCTTATGCTGAGGCCTTTACCGAGGAATCTCCGGAAGCATACGAGCGCTTGATTTTGGATGCCCTCCTCGATGAGTCCTCGCTCTTCCCCACCAACGAAGAGGTGGAACTTTCCTGGTCGATTTTGGATCCCATCATCGATTACTGGGCCGAAGCTGGTCAGCCGGAGGAATACCGCGCTGGCACATGGGGCCCGGAATCCGCCGATAGAATGTTGCGCCGCCGGGGCCACTCCTGGCGCCGCCCATAGGAGGGACGCAGACAATGATTATTCCATTGCCCAACACCACTACGCGTGAAATCTCCAAGAAGCTAGTAGAGGCCCAAGAGCATTACACCCTTACTACCGGCCGAGTACTTACCCTAATCGTGGCTGCCCGCGAGGACGATGATCTGGAAAACATCCTGGCCTCCGTGCGCGATGCCTCCCACGAGCACCCGTCGCGCGTTCTGGTCGTCGTGACGGGCGCCCCGCAGGCAGATACCCACCTGGACGCGCAGCTTCGCGTGGGTGGTGAAGCGGGTGCTTCTGAGATGGTCATCATGAAGTTGCACGGCGCCTTGGCAAACCAGGACGAGGCAGTCGTTACTCCACTGCTGCTTCCCGATACCCCCTTGGTCGCCTGGTGGCCTACCTTGTGCCCGCCCGATCCAGCTGCCAGCTCTGTGGGCAAACTGGCTCAACGCCGCATCACCAACGTTGCCCATGACGGACGCGTCACTGGCGAAGATCTGCGCACCTTATCCGCCGGTTACACGCCGGGCGATTCCGATATGTCCTGGGCCGCCATCACTTTGTGGCGCGGCGTCGTGGCCTCCGCATTGGACCGCCATCCTCACGAGCCCGTGCAGTCCGTCGAGGTGGCGGGCCCTGCGGGCCACCCAGCGCCAGACTTCGCGGCCGGATGGCTCCTCGATCGTTTGGCAGTCCCCGTCCACCGCACTGTGACCGATTCTCAGGAGCTGCACTTCCCAGTGACCCACTTGCGGTTTAATCGGGAAACGAGCCACGTCGACGTTGATGTCGTCGACGAGCGCACGGTGCGGGTGTGCGTTCCAGGTTCCCCGGATTCCTTGGTGAGCCTTAGCAAGCGCTCCCAAGCTGAGGTTCTCTCTGAAGAATTGCGCCATCTGGATGCCGATAAGACTTATGCGCAAGCGCTCCGTGCGCTCGCCCAAGTAGACTACAGTAAGCAGTAAAACGGCTTAACTCTGATTCTTTGCAAAGGATAGCGATACCTCATGGTAACTCTTCACCGCGTAAGCGATGTGGATGACCTTATCTCCCAGGCCGCGCTGAAATTCGTGGATACCGTAGCGCGCATCCAAGCCGCCGGTGGCGGCCTCCACCACGATGGGGTCGCGCGAGTTGTCCTAACCGGCGGTGGCGCTGGAATTGGCGTTCTTCACGAGCTAGCTCGTTTGGATTTCGCGGCACAGCAACAAGGCGAGAATTTTCCCGCCCAACGCATCG
Organism: Corynebacterium sp. MSK158; assembly: GCF_030229085.1. Lineage (NCBI taxonomy): Bacteria > Bacillati > Actinomycetota > Actinomycetes > Mycobacteriales > Corynebacteriaceae > Corynebacterium > Corynebacterium sp. MSK158. The sequence goes on along the minus strand of NZ_JASPHJ010000013.1, from coordinate 37,091 downwards.
ATTGGTCGCGCGTTCACGTCTTCTTCGGCGATGAGCGTAATGTACCCGTCTCTGATGCAGATTCTAATGAGGGTCAAGCGCGCAGTGCCCTGCTCAACCACGTAGATATTCCAAACCAGAATATCCACGGTTTTGATCTGGGCGCGGTGTCTATGGAAGCCGCGGCGAGTGCGTATGAGCCAGAGCTGAAGGAATTTGCCCCGAACGGCTTCGATCTCCATCTGCTGGGCATGGGCGAAGAGGGCCATATCAATTCCTTGTTCCCCCATTCTGAGGCGGTTCGGGAGCAAGAAGAGCTAGCTGTTCCCGTTCATGACTCTCCCAAGCCGCCGAGCGAGCGCATCACCCTTACTCTTCCCGCAGTCAACAAGTCTGATCGGATCTGGCTTCTTGTAGCAGGCGAGGCCAAGGCGGAAGCTGCCAAGCACGTCGTTGAAGGCGCTGAGCCTGAAGAATGGCCAGCTGCAGGCGTGCACGGTAAGGAAGAAACCATCCTCTTCCTTGCCGATGACGCCGCATCCGAGCTCTAGGCACGTCAGCCTAGCGTGCAGCCGAGCTGAACTTTTGGCTCGGCGCCAAGAAAAAGCGCCGATACCGCTTCCCCACCTACAGTTCCCACAGGAAACCAGGAGGTTGGAAGCCGGTACCGGCGCTTTCGCTAGTCCAGCTGGTGGCTTAAGCGAATGCTTGGATGAGGTTGAGGCCTACGATGCACGCAAGCCAGATAATTACCATGACCACGGTGTAACGGTCCAGGTTCTTTTCCACGACGGTCGAGCCGGACAGGTTCGACTGCACGCCACCGCCAAAGAGGCTGGACAGGCCACCACCTTTGCCCTTGTGCAGCAGCACGAAGATGGACATCAAAATAGCTGCGATGACCAAGATGATTTCCAGTGCCAAGACCATGAGGATAATCCTTATTTCTAACGTGCGCCCTGCGGTTGACTCTCGCCACCCGCTAGCGCGGAATCGTACTTTTAGGCTTTGCGTACAGCAAAGCAATCACACCGGCCCACTGTACACTATGGCGCGGGCTGGAACCATTCCAACCCGCGCCTTAGTGCGAACCTGTGACGGGTGATAACTCCTGTTAGCTCAGGGCATTAGCTGCGTTGGCAGCCAACTTGGCAAACTCCTCGCCGACCAGGGAAGCGCCACCGATAAGGCCGCCGTCGACGTCAGGCTTGCTGACGATCTCTGCAACGGAATCAACCTTGACGGAACCACCGTAGAGAATGCGGATACCTGCAGCAACCTCCTCGCCTGCGAGCTCCGTTACGAGCTCACGGATGGCGGCGCAGACTTCCTGGGCATCGTCTGCGGACGCAACCTTGCCGGTGCCAATCGCCCAAACTGGTTCGTAGGCGATGACAGTCTTGGCAAGCTGGTCTGCGCTCAGGCCGGCCAAAGAATTGCGGGTCTGGTTAACCACGTAGTCCACATGGGTACCGGCCTCGCGTACAGCCAACGGCTCGCCTACGCACACGATGGGGCTGATGCCATTGTCCAATGCTGCAGCTGCCTTCTCTGCAACGAGCTTATCGGTCTCGCCGTGGTACTGACGGCGCTCCGAGTGGCCCACAACCACCCAGCTGCAGCCGAGCTTGGCCAACATCTTGCCAGATACTTCACCAGTGAATGCGCCGGACTCGTGCTTAGAAATGTCCTGCGCACCGTAGGTGACCTGCAGCTTGTCGCCCTCTACCAGCGTTTGGATAGTGCGGATATCAGTAAACGGGACCATGTAGGCCACGTCGACCTTCTCGTAGTAGTCCTTTGGCAGGGAAAAGGCGAACTTCTGAACGGAGCCGATGGCCTCGACGTGGTCAAGGTTCATCTTCCAGTTACCTGCGATAAGTGGGGTGCGTGCCATGAATTTTTCCTCTCTTTCTGGCAAATTAAGAAGGCAGTTTTAGGCTTCCAGGACAGATACGCCCGGAAGCTCCTTGCCCTCGAGGTACTCGAGGGAGGCGCCGCCGCCGGTGGAGATATGGCTGAAGCCATCCTCGTCCAAGCCAAGCATGCGCACGGAGGCAGCGGAGTCGCCGCCACCAACGACGGAGAAGGAACCGTTCTTTGCGGTGGCGTCGATAATAGCCTGCGCTACACCAGCAGTGCCCTTGGAGAAAGCTTCCATTTCGAATACGCCCATCGGGCCGTTCCAGAAGACGGTCTTGGAGGAAGCAAGCACCTCTGCAAACTTTTCCACGGACTTTGGTCCAATATCCAGGGACATCCAGCCTTCAGGGATGCTATCGAGCTCGACCACCTGGGTCTCTGCATCCGCTGCGAACTTGCTTGCAGCAGCGAGGTCAACCGGAAGCACCAGCTTGTCGCCAAAGCGCTCGAGCAGGTCCTTGCAGTTTTCGATCTGATCTTCTTGCAGCAGGGACTCTTGGACGTTATAGCCCTTGGCGGCCAGCAGGGTGTAGCACATGCCGCCACCAATGATGACCTTGTCTGCCTTGCCGGCCAATGCTTCAATCACGCCGATCTTATCCGAAACCTTGGCGCCGCCGAGGACAACCACGTACGGGTGCTCCGGCTCCTTGGCTACGGTGGACAGAACCGACAGTTCCTTATCTACGAGCTTGCCCGCGTATGCCGGCAGGCGCTTAGCGACGTCATACACAGATGCCTGCGCACGGTGTACAACGCCAAAGCCATCAGAAACAAAAGCGCCGTTATCGGCTACCAGAGCAACGAGCTCGTCAGCGAACTGGCCGCGCTCAGCCTCGTCCTTGGAGGTCTCACGAGGGTCGAAGCGGACGTTTTCAATCAACATCACATCGCCATCGTTGAGGCCGTTGGCACGCTCATGAGCGTCTTCTCCGGTGACGTCGCCGGCTAGGGCAACGTACTGGTCAAGCGCTTCAGACAGCGCTTCAGCTACTGGAGCCAAAGAGAACTTAGGGTTTACCTCACCCTTTGGACGACCCAGGTGTGCGGAAAGAATGACCTTTGCACCACCCTCTACCAGTGCCTTGATGGTCGGAAGAGAAGCGTTGATACGTCCGGGATCGGTAATGTTTCCCTCTTCATCAAGTGGAACATTGAAGTCAGAGCGGACGAGGACGTGGCGGGATTCGACGCCCTCCTTGAGAAGATCGTCAAGAGTCTGGAAAGCCATTATTTACTCCTTAAACAATTCGGACGGGTTAAAAGGCTATAGATATAAGAATACCGGCCGCGACGCAGCGCCGTTTAGGCTTGCATCGCGGCCGGATCCTCATTGCTAGAGCTCTAGTTTAGAGCTTGTCTGCCACCAGGTTGGTCAGGCGAACGAGCTGGGAGGTGTAGCCCCACTCGTTGTCGTACCAGCCCAGAACCTTGACCAGGTTTCCGTTGGAAACCTTGGTCATGCCGGAGTCGAAGATGCAGCCGTGCGGGGAGGTAACAATGTCGGTGGAAACCAGCGGATCCTCGGTGTATGCGAGGGTGTCCTTGAGCTCGCCCTCAGCAGCTTCCTTCAAGGCAGCGTTGATTTCCTCGGCAGTGACGTCGCGGGAAGCGGTGAAGGTCAGGTCGGTAGCGGAGCCGGTGATAACCGGAACGCGCATTGCGTAACCATCCAGCTTGCCGTCCAGCTCAGGCAGAACCAGGGATACGGCCTTAGCAGCGCCAGTGGAGGTAGGCACCATGTTTACTGCAGCGGCACGGGCGCGGCGCGGGTCCTTGTGCGGAGCGTCCTGGATGCGCTGGTCGCCGGTGTAAGCGTGAACGGTGGTCATCAGGCCCTTTTCAATGCCGAACTTGTCATTGAGAACCTTTGCCATCGGTGCCAGGCAGTTAGTGGTGCAGGATGCTGCAGAGATGACGTTGTGGTTTGCCGGATCATAGGTGTCAGAGTTGACGCCGTAGACGAAGGTTGCGTCTACTTCCTTACCCGGAGCGGAGATAATGACCTTCTTGGCGCCAGCTTCGAGGTGAGCCTTGGCGTCGTTGCCGTTGGTGAAGCGGCCGGTGGACTCGATGACGAGGTCTACGTTGTACTCGCCCCACTTGAGCTGCTTCGGGTCCTTTTCTGCGGTTACCACGATGCGGTGGCCGTTAACGGTAATGGACTCATCGTCGTGAGTAATTTCGCCATCGAAGCGGCCAAGTACGGAGTCGTACTTCAGCAGGTTAGCCAACGTGCCGTTATCGGTCAGGTCGTTTACTGCAACAACTTCGAGGTCGTTGTCACCCTGAGCGACTGCACGGAAAAAGTTACGGCCAATGCGGCCAAAGCCATTGATACCTACGCGGATAGTCACTGTATTTCTCCTCAAAGAGTCGAGTAAAGGTGTGTACGGGTATGTGCTCGGGTCCTTCGATGAAGTCTGTGTTTGAGAAGCGCCCGAGCGTTTTCCCTTACATTGCCGATACTACCGAGCGTTTTTTGTCAGCGCAGGCCCCCAGCGACCTTAAGAATTAGTGGATGACAGACTTCCCAAAAGCGCGTACACTCTTTCCGATCCTTTTTATTTCCCACATACAAAACCGCTGGATAGGCCCGAACACGTGGGTTTATGTTGAGTTCACACTGTTACCATGAGATATATCACTACTACCTTTAGGGGTTGCGCCCGCTTCTGTCCGATCGGACATTGAGAAATCCTGCCGCTAACACCTACCAAGACGACCGTATTGTTTCCGTGACACCCACCGCACGATATGCTTTCCTTACTCACTGGCTCACAAAGCGTTTAAGGCAACCCTGCCTGCTCTAGCGCCACCGTTGGTCACCGTGAGAATGCTTCATGTGCCCGTAATCGCCTACGGGCAAGACCACCGTAGAAATCAAGGACTTCTCTTGTTCGAAATAAATACCTCTGCTGTGGGTGACAGCCTCGGGCTCACCGCCCTGGTGGCGATTCTCCCGCTCATTGCATTCTTTATCATGCTGCTAGGTGTAAAGGCACGCGCGCATACTTCTGGCGCCGTTGCCCTGGCAGTATCCCTCATTATTGCCATCGCCGGCTTCTCCATGCCAGTAGATATGGCTTTGTCCTCCGCCGTACGTGGCGGGCTATTCGGGCTCCTACCCATTGTCTGGGTCATCATTACCGCAATCTGGTTCTATGAAATCACCGTAGCCTCCGGGCGCTTCGAGGACCTGCGCAAGACCTTTGACCTTTTGGGTGACGGCGATATTCGCATCCAGGCTATCCTCATCGCCTTCTGTTTTGGCGGTTTGTTGGAGGCCCTCGCCGGTTTTGGTGCCCCCGTAGCCATTACCGCGACCATGATCATGGCCCTCGGTGTGAAGCCACTGCGCGCGGCTACAGTAGTTCTGATTGCTAATACCGCTCCGGTTGCTTTTGGCGCGGTTGGCATCCCGGTAACCACTGCGGGCGAGGTTGCCGGTCGCAGTGCCGAGCAAACCCACGACATTGCAGCACTTATCTCCTTGCAGGTGCTGCTCATCGCCGCCATCGTGCCATTCCTCATCGCCTTCATCTTGGATGGCTTCCGCGGTGTCAAGGAAACTGCCCCGGCTGCTGCCGTGATTGGCATTTCCTTCGCGTTGGCTCAGTGGTTGACCGCGACTTTCTTTGCGTACCAGCTCACCAACGTCATCGCCTGCATCGTCTCTTTGGGCTGTGCTTTCGCCTTCCTCCGGGTATGGAAGCCGAAGGGCGTCAAGGAGTTGCGCGAGCGTCTCGAGCTGCCTGCCGCTGAGTCCACCACCGACCTCAACGGACGCCGTATCTGGATGGCGCTGCTTCCCTACGCCGTAGTGACCGTTGTCTTTGCCGTGGCCACCGCCGCCCCAGCCATCTTCGGATTCCTCAAGCTCCACTTTGCCTGGCCTTTGCTTGATGACGCGATTGTCGACGCCGACGGCAAGCTCATGGATACCAGCTTCAGCTTCAATGTCTTTGGCAATCCAGGTACGCTCCTGCTGCTCTCGGGCATTATTGTTGCGGTTGTCTACCACTACTTCAATGAAAATGGCCGCTACAGCCTAAGCTTTGGGCAACCGGTGAGCGCCTTTGGGGACGTAGTCAGCCGCATGAAGTTCTCGGCTCTTACCATCATCTTGGTGCTGGCCTTGGCCTACACGATGAACTACTCCGGCCAGACTATTGCTATTGGTGAGTTCGTCTCTTCTGCCGGCAGCATCTTTGCGCTCTTCGCCCCAGTCCTGGGCTGGATTGGTACCGCGGTTACTGGCTCCGATACGTCTGCTAATGCCCTCTTTGCCAACCTACAGGTAGCAGCGGCAGAGCGAATCAGCGTAAACCCTGACCTCATGCTCGCGGCCAATACCGCAGGCGGCGTTGTGGGCAAGATGATCTCCCCGCAGTCCCTTGCAATTGCGGCTACCGCCGTCAATATGGAGGGCAAGGAATCAGTCATCCTGAAGAACGTAGTGGGCTACTCCGTGGCTTTCCTAGCCATTGTATGCGTCATCGTGTTCTTGATGACCAACGTCCTAGGATTCCTCGTGCCCTAGTTCTTTAACGCTTCTGGCTAGCCGGTTGCGCACCTGCTAGCCGGGAAGGCACTAAAAATCTCCCCGCAACTGCGTCTACCGCTTTGGTATCCGCACTGCGGGGAGTTTTTTAATGTAAGCGAATCCGAGGGTCAGGATTCGTTGAAGAGGTCATCTGTAATCGCTTGGTTGGTATCGGGGATATCCAGCTCCTCGGCTCGCTTATCGGCCATCGACAGCAAGCGGCGAATACGCCCAGCTACTGCGTCCTTGGTCATAGGAGGCTCGGCCAAGCGTCCCAGCTCTTCTAGAGATGCCTCGCGGTGCTGAACTCGCAAGCGGCCCGCGTCTGCCAAGTGCTCAGGAACATCGTCACCTAAGATCTCCATGGCGCGGTCAACGCGCGCTGCTGCGGTAACCGCAGCGCGAGCAGAGCGCCGAAGGTTGGCGTCATCAAAATTGTCCAAGCGCCGAGACGTATCGTGCGCCTCCCGCTTAACTCGCTTCTTTTCCCAGCTCAATCGAGTCTCCTGAGCACCCATACGCGTAAGAAGCGCCCCGATAGCATCACCATCGCGTACAACGACGCGATCTTCACCGCGAGTTTCCTTGGTCTTTGCAGAGATACCAAGGCGGCGGGCGCAGCCCACCAGTGCCAACGCAGCCTCTTGGCACGGGCAGGTAACTTCCAGCGCGGAAGAGCGGCCTGGCTCCGTGAGACTGCCATGGGCAAGGAAGGCTCCGCGCCATGCTGCTTCGCTATCGGCCACGGTGCCGGAGATGACCTGCGGCGGCAAACCCACTACTGCATGACCGGAGCGGGTGATAAGGCCCAGCCGACGAGTCAGCTCTTTCGCACCGGTGGAGATGCGGACCGTTACACGAGTCTTCTTGGTGGTTCCTGCCGGGCCGGCAACATGGCTATCGGCAGTGATCCCATAGAGGTCATCGAGAGCGTTCATGAAGCGCCGCGCAATGGCGTGGCTTTCTAGCTCCAGCTCATAGGACATGCTGTCACCGGAAACATCTAGTTCGCCGGCGAATCGCAACATCGCCGCCAGTTCGGCAGCGCGAGCGGACTGGCGTGGCACGACGACAGCCGTCAATTCTTCTTTGACCTGGTCGGTCAATGGTGTGGTCACCTAGTTCGCCCCATTTCTATTCTCACAGTCACAAAGTACGCATACCGGCTAGAGCCATTGCTTCCAGCCCAGTGCGGTGAAAGGATTTCTGACATCATACCGCGCGGGCTCGATCGCCGCGCAGTCGGTCGAGTGCGGCCGCTCGCACGATACCGCGGTGAATTAGCGCAGGTTCTAATCGCGAGTGCTGCGATAGTCCGAATATAGGTCCAAGAGCGCCGCAGACAGCTTTTCCGGATCGTGCTTATTGATGCTGCGACCATTGGCATCAACTTGGCTCACATCCGCGAAGGTAGCGCGAGCGCCTAGGGACTGCGCGGCGCGCTGAATATAGACGCGCTCACTATCGGTGGGCAAAGCCGCCTCGTCCACCAAAATACGGTCAATCCGCAGATCAGGGGCGTGCTGCGCGAGCACGTGCAAGTGACGCTCTGCGGAAAAGCCATGAGTTTCGCCCGGCTCGGGCGAAAGGTTCAAAACAACGACGCGCAGCGCATCGGAAGCAGAAATCGCATCCACTACCTGCGGAACGAGCGTATGCGGCAATACAGAGCTAAACCACGAGCCTGGGCCGATGGTAATGAGATCCGCGCGCTGGATGGCATCGAGGGCATCCGGATTCGCGCTGGGTCGTTCGGGCACGATGCGCACGCGCCGCACCTGGCCCGGTGTGGAAGCGACCGCAACCTGGCCGCGGACCTGGCGCATGACACGGGGGTCGTCGTCAAGCCCGGCAACATCCGCCTCAATCTCTAAGGCTTGATTGACCACTGGGAAAACTCGCCCCTGGGAATTAGTAAGTTCTGCGATGGTATCCAGGGCAGCTTGATAGTCGCCGAGCACATCCGTCAATCCCGCAATCATCAGATTGCCTACCGCATGCCCTGCCATAGCGCCATTGCCACCGAAACGGTGTTGCAAGGTTCGCGCCCACAAGTCCCCCACTGGGTCACTATTGGCCAAGGCAGCCAGCGCCATGCGCAAGTCACCCGGGGGAATGATTTCCAGCTCGCGGCGCAAACGGCCAGAGGAACCGCCATCATCCGCGACGGTAACGATAGCAGAAATATCGGCCGCCTCGCTAAAGCGTGCGGACAGAAGGGTTTGATAAAGTCCATGGCCGCCGCCGAGGCAGACCATGTGTGAAGGATTGGTCATAAAAGCGTTAAAACTCCTGTGCTCTAGCCTCGTGCGATATCCCTATGCAAGGTGCTGACGTCCAAGGTGCCATTGTCCCGCAGTCGCGCCGCTATAGCCTCTGCGATGGCGACGGAACGGTGGTGGCCGCCCGTACAACCGACGCCAAGCGTGATGAAGTTCTTGCCCTCATGGCGGTAGCCATCCAGCATGGTAGAAAACATCTGCAAGAAAGTATCCACGAACTCCTGCGCCGCTGGCTGCGAGAGCACATAGTGGGCAACCGGTTCATCCGTGCCGCGGTATCCCCGCAGTTCTGGAACCCAATAGGGGTTGGGCAGGAAACGCACGTCTACCACTAAGTCAGCATCGCGGGGCGAGCCGTTCTTAAATCCAAAGGATTCCACGGTGACATGTTGCTTTTCATTTTGCATCTCACCAAAGGCCGCCTCAATGGCGCGGCGGAGATCATGAATGGATAGGTTCGTCGTATCGATAATGATGTCCGCATGGGAACGCACGTCTGCCACCGCCCGACGCTCGCGTTGGATACCTACTTTGAGCGTGTCGCCTTCCTGCAGTGGGTGGGTGCGACGCACCGAATCAAATCGGCGAATGAGCACATCATCACGAGCATCCAAAAAGAGCACGGTGGGCTTCATATCTAGTTCCGTAAGCTCATCCATAATCTCCAACAGAGACCCTGGGAACATGCGCGAGCGCACATCCGTTACGGCTGCTACCTTGCCCACCGGAGTTTCCTCTTGGTTGCATAGCTTGAGCAGGTCAACAATGGCACGAGGCGGAATATTGTGGGCCACGTAGTAGCCCTTGTCCTCAAACACTTTGGCAGCGGAACTCAACCCGCCGCCGGACATGCCGGTTATCAAAATGGGTGGAGTTTCGAAATGCGTCATGCCCAATATTCTAGCGCTTTAGGATTCGCCGCTTCTAGGAGAATTCCACTTAGTTGCCCGAAGAATCATGCAAACTCTCGTAGACGGTCTGGGCCAGTTTTGGACCGAAGCCGTTTACCTCGCAGATCTCATCCACAGTGGCGGCCTTGAGCTTTTTCACCGAACCGAAATGCTTGACCAGATCGGTGCGCCGTTGCGGTCCTAATCCCGGCACGGAATCAAGAACTGAGGAACGCATCCGCTTTGAGCGCTGCTGCCGGTGGTAAGTAATGGCGAAGCGGTGGGCTTCATCGCGAATCTGCTGCAAGAGGAATAGCGCTTGCGAGTTTCGCGGCAGAATCACCGGCTCATCATCGCCGGGAACCCAGATTTCCTCGAGGCGCTTGGCCAGGCCCACCAGGGTTACATCCACGATACCTAGCTCATCAAATACCTCTTGAGCTGCGGCCACCTGGGGCGCGCCGCCATCCACGATGAAAAGCTGCGGTGGATACGCAAAGCGGCGACCCGCTTCGGCAGATTCTTCCGCCACCTTCTCCTCTGCAAAGGAGGACTCTTCTGCTTCCTCATCCGGATGGGCTAGCTTATCTTGCTTATGGCGCTTAAACCGACGGCGAGTGATCTCTGCGATAGAACCGACGTCATCCGAGCGGCCATCGCCAGCCGCCTCCTTGATGCGGTAGCGCCTATAGTCCGCCTTCTTGGGCAAACCATCTTCAAAGACCACTAGAGAAGCAACCACATCTGTGCCTTGAATGTGCGAGATATCGGTACATTCGATGCGCAATGGGGCTTGCTCCATGCCCAGGGCTTCTTGAATATCCTGCAAAGCCGCGGACCGAGCGGTGAGGTCTCCTACCCGCTTGAGCTTATGTTGGCGCAATTGCTCCTTGGCGTTTTTCTCCACCGTGGCCATAAGCTGCTTTTTATCACCGCGCTGCGGAACGCGCAGGTCCACTTGGGCACCGCGCAGCTCCTCCAACAATGCGACGACCTGCTCCGGTTCATCCGGCAGGGCCTGAACCAAAATCTGGCGTGGAATAACCTGCACGCGACGGGATTTCATGTGCGATTCTTGGTCCACCCCGCGCCGCTTCACATCCGCGGCGAGCGCAGCGTCTTCGCGCGCCTCTTGCTTTTCACGCTCTACCGCATCGGAATAGAACTGGATGAGGAAGTTCTGCACCAACGCAGGCAACGCGGGATCAGGCTGGCCCTCTTCCAAGGGCTCTGAGCTTGCCTGATCGCCGGCGCGTTCAACTACCCAACCGCGCTGACCGCGAATGCGCCCATCGCGAACATGGAAGATCTGCACCGCTGCCTCAAGTTCATCGGAGTTAAAAGCAATGAGATCAGCATCCGTGCCGTCTGTAAAGACCACGGCCTGCTGTTCCATGATCTTGTCAATCGCGCCCAAGTCATCGCGCAGGCGCGCCGCGCGTTCGAACTCTAGGTGCTCGGCGGCCTGCTCCATGTCTTGGGTGAGTTTGCGGCGCACTGAACCGGTGTTGCCATTCATGAAGGACACGAGATCGTTGACCGTCTCGCGGTGGTCTTCCTTGCTTACTCGGCCAATGCAGGGTGCATCGCACTTTCCGATGTAACCCAAAAGGCACGGACGCCCGAGCCGCTCATGCCGGTTATACACACCCTTCGAGCAGGTGCGCATGGGAAAGACGCGGGTAAGCAAGTCCAAGCTTTCGCGCACGGCCCAAGCATGGGAATAGGGGCCGAAATAGCGCACGCCCTTGCGCCGCGGGCCACGGTAGAAAAAGGCGCGAGGGACCGTCTCCCCGACCGAAACCGCGAGCATAGGATAGGTTTTATCATCGCGGTACATGACGTTGAAGTGTGGATCAAAGCGCTTGATCCACGTGTACTCCAACTGCAAGGCTTCCACCTCGCTGGCAACTACCGTCCACTCCACCGAGTTGGCGGTGAGCACCATTTGGCGAGTACGCGGGTGCAGTTGCGTGATGTCCTGAAAATAGTTAGACAGCCGAGCGCGCAAGTTCTTGGCTTTGCCCACGTAGATAACGCGGCGGTTTTCATCGCGGAACTTATAGACGCCCGGGTCGGTGGGAATGGTTCCCGGAGCTGGGCGGTAGGTGGTGGGGTCAGCCAATTGTTAATCCTGGGGCATGTACTTGGCTTCCACGTCGCGGAAGCGGCGGACGTTGTCAATGACGGTGTCCTTATCGCCGGACTGCAACGCCCAGACGGGAACGAACTCGAACTCGGGCAGCTCAAGGCGTGCCATACGCTGGCCTACGGGGAAGGAAAGTCCGTAGACCACCTGCCACGGATAAAAGCGGGTACCCACGATATTGCGGACCTCTACCCCATCCTCATTTGCGCGCAAGCGTGGACGGTTAAGAGCGATCCAGGACAAAACGGAAATGAGAACACCAACGCCAGGGAAGGCGAATTTGTCGATGGTAGTCACGTGCGCACCGGTAAAAGACACGTCCAAGGTGATTCCCATGAAGATATGGATGGCCAGAACGAGGATCACCCAGGCGATAGCCACCTTGCGCAAGAAGGGCGAGGTCGCCGTAAATTCCCACGGTTTAGAGGTGGTCTGGGCGAAGGGATCGGCACTGGTATAGGCCAATACTTCGGCGTCGCTAAGCTGGTGGCTGTGCTGCGGATTCTTTGGGGCCTGCGCCTCGTTCATGTGCATACTCCTTTGGGGCGCGCCCCGCCGGCCACCTTAGTGGTCAAGCATCGGGCGCTGACGCATTGCTAGAGGTTACTTCTGTGCTGCGTTTAGTGTACGCAACTGCAGCGCGGCATCTAAAGCCGCAATCATGGCTTCGGCGCCCTTGTTTTCTACCGAGTCTGCAAATCCGGCGCGGTCGATGGCTTGCTGCTGGTCGTTGACGGTCAGGACGCCGTTAGCTACCGGGGTGGATTCATCGAGGGAGATGCGGGTCAACGCCTGGGTGACGGAGTCGCATACGTAGTCAAAGTGCGGGGTGCCGCCACGGATAACGCAGCCTAGTGCCACCACGGCATCGTAGGCGCGGGCTGCTGCTTGGACGACAACGCCAAGTTCCAGGGCACCTACCACTCGGTATTCGGCAACCTCGGCACCATTATCGGTAGCGGTCTGCACTGCCTGGGCATGGAGCTGGTCGCAAATTTCTGCGTTCCACGTAGCAGTAACCACGGCAACGCGCAGTCCACTGCCATCTACCTGGGCAATATCAGGTAGTCCTTCTTTACTCATCGCTATCCTTTCGATTGGACGTCAAAGTTCTACTTATGTTCGGCGTCCCACTGGGCAACCTGCGGAAGGTCGTGGCCCATGCGGTCGCGTTTAGTACGCAGGTAGTCAATATTATCCGCGTGGGCAGGGGTTGCCAGCGGCGTGTGGTGGCTGGCGTCCACGCCAAAGCCACTCAGCCCCTCGCCCTTATGCGGATTATTGGTTAAGAGGTTTGCGGATTCTATGCCGAGATCGCGAAGGATCTGCCCGGCCACGGAATACTCGCGGGCGTCCTCGGGCAGTCCCTGCTCCAGGTTGGCATCGACGGTATCCATGCCCGAATCCTGCAGGCGGTAAGCCTCCAACTTATGCAGAAGTCCGATGCCACGGCCCTCTTGACCGCGCAGGTAGATGACCACGCCGCGGCCTTCTTGGCTGATAAGGCGCATGGACTCATGCAGTTGGGGCCCGCAATCGCAGCGCCGTGAACCAAAGGCATCACCGGTTAGGCATTCGGAATGGACACGCACCATGACGTCGCGTGCGCCGCGCAGTTGGGCGGGATCCCCTGCGACCAACGCAACGTGTTCCTGCCCGTCTACCTCATGGCGGTAACCGATGGCGGTGAAGTGGCCGTATTCGGTGGGGAGCTCAGTGGCAACCTGGCGGGTGACCTGCGTTTCATTATGGCGGCGCCACTCGATGAGCTGCGCGATAGAGATCATGGAGAGCCCATGCGTATCTGCAAAGCGACGCAACTCTGGCGAGCGCGCCATATCCGTGGGGTCATCTTCGGAGACGATCTCGCACAGCACACCGGCCGGGCGCAGGCCCGCTAAGCGGGCCAGATCAATGGAGGCCTCAGTATGTCCGTCCCGCTCCAGAACGCCGCCCGGCCGAGCGCACAACGGCACCACGTGGCCCGGGCGGGTAAATTCGCCCGGCGTGGTGTTTGGGTCTGCCAGACGCCGGATGGTTTCTGCGCGCGAAGTCGCAGAAATACCGGTACTGCCCGTTGCTGCATCCACGGTCACCGTGTAGGCGGTGCCGCGTACATCCTGGTTGACCGCCAGCATCGGCGGTAGGTTCAGCCGGTTGCAATCGTCTGGCAATAAGGGTGCACAGATATATCCAGAGGAATAGCGCACCATGAAGGCCACGAGTTCCGGGGTGGCTAGCTCCGCGGCGAAAATCAGATCGCCTTCGTTTTCGCGATCCTCATCATCGATGACAACAACCGGCTTACCAGCGGCGATATCCGCGATGGCCTGGTCGATGGAATCTAGACTGATGGAATTATCACTCGCGCTCATAAGGTAGCAGTCTAGTCCTTAGCCTCAGAGAGTTTAGCTTCGGGGTGAAGCATCTTCTCTACATACTTGGCCAGCACATCCACCTCGAGGTTTACCTCTCCGCCCACTGGCAAGGCGCCATGAATGGTATCGCGCAAAGTGGTGGGGATAAGGGATACCTCGAACCAGTCGGGGCCCACGGCGCTCACGGTCAGCGACGTGCCGCTCACGGCAATGGAGCCCTTTTCCACGACGTACCGAGCAAGCCCGGACGGCAAGCTAAACCGCAGCACATCCCAGTTCTCGGAGCTAGTTCGGCTCTGCAGCGTAGCGGTTCCGTCTACGTGGCCCTGCATGATGTGCCCGCCCAGCCGGGTAGTGGGAAGCAGTGCCGGTTCGACATTGACCGGATCGCCCTCGGCAAGGCGCCCCAGTGCGGTGCGGTCCAGGGACTCCTGCATCACATCCGCACAAAAAGTATCCGCAGACAGATCCGCCACGGTAAGACATACGCCGTTAATGGCAATGGAATCACCCAGTGCGGCCTCCGCAACGGTACGCGGGGCACGAATGCTCAGGCGAAGCGCGTCTGCGTGCGGCTCCATTGCCTCCACGGTGCCCAACTCTTGTACTAGCCCAGTAAACACTTCCAACCTTTCTCGCTCACTGCTATGTCCAGCGTCTAGCGCACGTACTCAATAAGAACGTCATCACCCAGCGCCTTCATTCCCACCCGGCGGAAACGGGTGGCCTCTGCCAGCGTCTGAGTCACGGGGTGCGCGAGTACACCGCGGCCCTCGCCTAGCAAGAGTGGCGCAATATAGGCGGAGATAGCATCCACCAAGTCGGCCTTGAGGAAGCTGCTAGCCAGGCCTGCGCCTCCTTCCACGAGGACGTCGCGGGCACCGGTGGCGTAGAGCTCGTAGAGAGCTTCTTCGATGCTCTCGTACTGCTCGTACCCCAACTCGCGCAGGTGGCTTGCCGCATCGCCCGCCGATGCCAAATCACGCTTGCCGATGACCACCCGGCGTGGTTGGTGCGCGCGCAAGCTGCCGTCGTTAAAGCGCGCGGTGAGCGAGGGATTATCAGCCAGCGCCGTGCCGGTGCCCACCACGATGGCATCGCGGTGCGCCCTATCGGCATGCACCCAGTCGCGCGCCTCCTCGCCCGTAATCCATTGGCTGGTTCCATCGGCCGCGGCTGTAAAACCGTCCAGCGTTTGCGCGAACTTCAAAGTGATGTGAGGCCGTTGGGTGCGCACAGCGAATAGCCATGGCACCAAAGCATCCTCGGCGTGCGGGGGCTTTTCTAGCTTGGCGACGTCCACTCCGGCCTCCGCCAACACTTCTGCTCCACCCGCAGCCTGCGGGGTCGGATCGGCGTGGAGGTAGTACACGCGAGCCACGCCGGCATCGATAAGCGCCTGCGCGCAGGGACCCGTGCGGCCGGTATGCGCGCAGGGTTCCAAGGTGACCACGGCCGTGGCCCCGCGTGCTTTACCTCCGGCCTCCTGCAACGCCATGACCTCGGCATGCGCGCCTCCCACGGGCTGGGTGGCACCGACGCCCACAACCTCCCCAGCTGGCGACACGATGACCGCGCCTACCGGTGGGTTGGGGCTCGTGGTTCCACGGACTTCAGCACCCGCCGCCATCGCGCGCAACAGCGCCGCGGAGATGTTGCTGTCTTGTAGCTCCGCACCCATTAGGCACCAGCCGCCAGATCGCGCAGCTGCGTCACGATGCCGGCGGGATCGTCCGATTTGAATACAGCTGAGCCTGCCACGAAAGCGTCGCAGCCTGCCTCCGCGGCTGCCTCGATGGTCTCTGGTGAAATGCCGCCGTCGATCTCGATGACGGTCTCAAGGCCCTGTTCATCAATCGCACGGCGCAGCTTACGGACCTTCTCCAACATCTCCGGCATGAACTTTTGCCCGCCGAAGCCGGGCTCCACAGACATCACGAGCACCTCATCGAAATGGTGCAGCTTGTCCAACCACGGCTCGATGGCGGTGCCTGGCTTGATGGAAAAGGCCGCGCGCACACCCAAATCGCGAATGCGCTTGGCCAAGTTCACTGCCGCCTGGTCATCGGCGACGGCCTCCACGTGGAAGATAATCGTATGCGCGCCCGCCTTGGCATAGGTCTCCACCCACTTTTCGGGTTCCTCAATCATGAGGTGGACATCTAGTGGCTTATCGGTGCTGCAATGGACCGTGGCCGTGATATCTGGGCCGAAAGACAGGTTGGGCACAAAGTGCCCATCCATAATGTCCACATGGACCCAGTCTGCGGTATCAATCGCCGCTAGTTCCTCGCCCAAGCGAGAAAAATCAGCGGCCAGGATGGAAGGGGAAATAATCGGTGCGGACATGCCCACCAGTCTATCGCGATTAGTCGGCTGCGCGGCGAAGGGCCGCAAAGAACATGGCGTCGGTACCGTGCCGATGCGGCCACATCTGCACGGATTTCTCATGGCCCACATCGCCCATATCAGGAATGAGAGCATGTGCGTCGAGTTCTTCCGCGCCAAGTTCGCGTACAGCGCGGTCAACGATGCCCCGGGTTTCGCGCAGATCTGGCGAACAGGTGGAATAGATGACCACGCCACCTGGACGCACCAGGTTTAATGCAGAAGACAAGAGCTCGAATTGCAGCTGGTTGAGCTCGGCAATATCGGCCTCCGACTTGCGCCACCGCGCCTCGGGTCGGCGACGGAGGGCGCCGAGGCCGGAGCAGGGGGCATCGACAAGCACGCGGTCAAAGCCCTCTCCCACGCCGGGATTGCGGCCATCTGCCACATGAACGTCCACGGGCAAATCGCTGACCGTCTTTTCAATCAGCGCCGCTCGGTGCGGGGATATCTCCACTGCATCCACGTGCGCGGAGTCGATGCGGGCAAGCGCGCCCATCAAGGCCGCCTTACCGCCGGGACCGGCGCAGAGATCCAGCCACCGGCCGGTGTCCTCGCCTTCGAGGGGCGCCTCGCATACCGCGCGGGCAATCAGCTGCGAGCCCTCGTCCTGGACGGCCGCCAATCCCTGGCGCACAGGTTCCAATTGGCCGGGGTCACCGGATTCCATGTACACCGCATACGGGGAATAACGCCCCTCCGCATTGCCGGTCATCAGGGCCAATTCCACGGCCGAGATTTCCCCGGGGCGCGCCACTAGATGCACCGAAGGTCGATCCGAATCCGCCGCCAGGGCAGCCTCCAACTCCCCTAGGCCCAACACGCGGCTAAACGATTCCGCAATCCAGGTGGGGTGGGCATGCTTAAAGGCGATGCCGGCGATCTCCCCCTGTGGAGCGAGCTTGTCCAGCCAGGCCTTGGCCGGCGTCCGCGTAATGGTGCGCATGATGCCATTAGTAAAGCCCTTGGCCTTGACTTCACCGGCGGCTTCTACCAAACGAACGGTGGTATCAACCGCCGCGTGTGGCTCCACGCGGGTATAAAGAACTTGATAGGTGCCCAGGCGCAAGGCATCAACCACGGCTGGGGAAATGGCCTCGAGGCCGCGCGAAGAGCACTCTGCGATGACGGCATCAACTACGCCAAGGGTGCGCAGCGTCCCGTAGGTGATTTCGGTGGCGAAGGCGGCATCGCGCCCCTTGAGCTTTTGCTTGCGCAGTGCCTTGGGCAAGATGAGGTTGGCGAAAGCATCATCCTCGCTTACCCTGCGCACCACGTCGAAGGCGACCGCACGCGGCGCATCCACGTCCGCAGCCAGCGCGGCCTGAATCAGACCGCCTTCCTGGCGCTTGCCGGGACGCTGGCCCTTAGCAGCAGCCTGCCGGCCCCTGTGCTGCCCACCGCGGCTACCATGCTGCTGCCGTTGCGGGCGGCCACCGCGGCCCTTCGCACCAGCGGATTTGTGGGAGTCCTGCGGCTTACCCGCCGGGGACTTATCCCCGGACTTGCTGCGGGAACGGAAACCACCACTCATTGAAACTTCACCTCGGCATCCTTGCCTAGTCCACGGGCCCAATCGGCCGCATTCATCATCTTCTTTCCCGGAGGCTGGATTTTGCCCAGCTGGACTGGCTGCGTACCGGTACCGATGTGTACGGCGTTTTTGGCAATGTGCAGCTGCCCTGGTTCTAGTTCCTGTGGAACCGCCGCCTCTTCTATGAGGCTGACCGGTCCAATCTTCACGCGGGCCTCGTCCCACATGGTCCATGCACCCGGTCCAGGCGTGTGTGCGCGAATGTGCCGATCGATGGCAAATGCCGGTTGGGTCCACTCCACGCGGGCCTGCGCGGTAGAGATTTTCGGCGCATAGGTAGCCTCACCCTGCTGCGGTTGTGCCTCCAGCTGTCCCGCCGCTAAGCCATCCATGGTGGCCACGAGCAGATCGCCACCGGAATAGGCAAGGCGCGTCAACAGGTCATCAGCAGTATCGGTGCCTTTAATCTCCTCCGTTACGGTGCCGAACACCGGGCCGGTATCAAGGCCCTCTTCAATACGGAAGGTTGATGCGCCGGTCACGTCATCACCTGCGGCAATGGCGGCCTGCACCGGTGCCGCACCACGCCATACTGGAAGCAAGGAAAAATGCAGGTTTACCCAGCCATGCTGTGGTAGTTCCAGCAGGTCCTTGGTCACCAGATTGCCGTAGGCCACCACCGGAATCGCCTCTGGTTGCAATTCCTTTAGGCGGGAGCGCAGCGCCTGACCGTCCTCCGAGTCAGGGCGCAGGGTGGTCGGGGTCAATACTTCAATGCCGTGTTCTTGGGCGAGCGCCTTTACTGGGCTCGGGTGAAGAGTGCGGCCGCGGCCCTTCTTCGCGTCTGGGCGAGTGATTACCGCCACCACCTCGTGCGACGAGGCAAGCAGCTTTTCCAAGGCCACAACGGCTGGCTCAGGGGTACCGGCAAAAATAATCCGCATGCGGGGAAACTCTCCTCTTAATGTCGTTCAAAATACTAGGCTACAACGCCGCAACGCTGCCGCCACAGCGAGCGGGCTACGAGGCGTTAAACCACTCGGATTCACGGATGGCGCGCATGGCCTCCTTGCGCACTGGCGCCTCCAAGCGTTGTAGGAAGAGCACCCCATCGAGGTGGTCCGTCTCATGCTGGATGCACCGAGCCATTAGTCCTGAGGCCACCATGGACACAGGGCGCCCCTCAATATCCTGGCCAGACACAAAAACCTGGTTGAACCTCGTAGTTTCAGCGCTAATTCCCGGAATGGATAGACAGCCTTCCGGGCCTGTTTGCTGCTGCTCTCCCACCGGGTCCAGATCGGGTTAACAATCGCCCCGCGCAGCCCAGATTGGGTGTGCGAGCAGTCATAGACGAAGATTCGCTTCAAAATCCCCACCTGATTAGCCGCTAGCCCTACTCCCCCGGCTTTATCCATGGTCTCGAGCATATCGCTCGCCAGAGCGCGCAGACCGGCATCAAATTTATTAATTTCCTCCGCGCGGCTGCCCAATACTGGGTCGCCGTAGATACGCAGCTCTCGAAGGGACATGGCAATCACACCTTTCTCATGGCACCGAGACCAAGCCGGCCGGCGGTGGCGGCTTCCTCCGTCGAGATTAGCGCATGAGCGCCTATGGCCCCGATATGGCTAACCCACGTGGATAGGGTCAACCACAATGCGCAAAGGCAGGTCATCCTTCCGGGCGCTGCGCGCGGCGTTGGCGCTGCGCAAAGCCCGCCCCAATTGGGACCGCGGCCCCAGCGGGGTGCGCACGACCAACCGCTGCGGTGGGCCAAAGCGCTGGCTATCGTAGTCACCAGGCAGGCTCTGCCCCGGCGGAAGGGGAACTGGTCCTAATACCTCCGCGTGGTCTGGAAGATCCACAAGCTCGGCAAAGCCATCCAAGGATGCATCCGCACCGTCGATGGCAGCAAAATGCACCGCGGGTGGGAAGCGCACTTCGCGCCGGGCAGTAAGCTCTGCCGCGGCCGCGCCCACCATATCCCAACGCAGGAAATGCTGGACTACGGTAAGCGAGTCATCGGCCGCCAGGATTACTCGACCGCCCTTGAAATGCGGCTGCACCAAGGTAGCCGCCTGCGCCCACTTCGCTAGGGTATCCTCCGTGGCGCGCAGGTCTTGCCGGTTGAGCAATGCCCCGGCATCCAAGAGCAACGCCGCGCCATAGGCTCCATCGTTTACTCTCGGTTCCGCACCAGGGGTGGCAATGACCAGCGCCGGCGCATTGTCCACCGCATCGAGGACCTTGTTTCCGCCTGAGACCACCACCCGCGTATTGGGAAAGGCCCGGCCCATTTCTTCCGCAGTGCGCTCCGAGCCCAACACGATGGCCCGCAGGCGCGGAGACCCGCATTCGGTGCACCGATGCCGCGCCTCAATGCGACCGCACCAGCGGCAGGTAGGCATTCCCGCTTCGTCCGAGCCTACGCTTGCCGACGCCCCCTTGGGCGGCAGCCCCAATGGCCCATTGCAATGCCGGCAGCGAGCCGGCGCTCGGCACTGGCCACAGGCCAAAATGGGCGCATACCCCTTGCGCGGGACCTGCACCAACACGGGCTCTCCTCTATCCAGCGCCTGGTGGGCGGCTTGGAAGGCCTGCGCCTGTACTTTTGTGGTGCCGCCCTGGAGGTCGCGGGCGATAGACAGACCGAACGACCCCACCGCTTCAATAGCCGGGCAACGCGCCGTTATGGTTTGCTCTTTGGCCACCACGTCGTGCGCCCATCCTGATTCCACGAGGAGCTGTGTCTCCGCCGTCCGCGAATGGTTGGCCAAAACCATGCTGCAGCCTTCGAAGGCGGAGCGGGTGGTAAGTACTTCCCTCGCGTGGACATAGGGCTTGAGGTTGTCGACCAAATTATCATTGCCATCATCGAGGATCACCGCCAGTTGCAGGTCTTTGACCGGGGCAAAAGCGGCGGACCTGGTACCAATGACCACGCGCGCTTGGCCCACTAGAGCGGAGAGATAGCGGCGATAGCGCGCCTGCGGGCCCATGCTATTAGTCAGCACCGTAATCTGCTTTGCCCCAAGGACCTGGCGAAGCGCGGCGTCTAAAGCATCAACGCCCTTCTGGTCCGGGGCGACGAGGAGGACCCCTCCTCCCCCAAGCGCCACTTTGGCAGCGAGTGCAGCCAGCGCATGTGCCCAATCATCGCCCGGGGCGATTTGCCAGGCGGCACGGGCGAGCTTGCCGGCCAGAATCGAATCGACGAAAGCCTCGCCATGTTGATAGGCCGACCATCCTGATAGGTCGGGCTCGCTCGTGGTGCCGAGCTCCTCCCACGGGGTTTCCAGGTCGGATTCTTCCGCTTTGGCGTGCCGCGGCGGGATGGCGGAGCGGATAATGTCTGAGCGCACCCCGCCGTAGCGGTCTGCCAGGGCGTCGACAAGCCGGGCCAGCTGCGGCGGATAAACCTGGAAGGGTGAGATGATGCGCTCGATAAAGCGCAGGTTGCCGCCAAATTCAGAATCATGCCGGCGTTCTATGACAATCGCGTCCACCAAGCGCCCGTTGAAGCGGATGCGCACCTTAATCCCCGGTTGGACTTCTTCCGAGTCTGTCTCTTCCACGAGGTAATCAAATCCTCGGTCCAGGTGCGCAACCCCTAAGAGAGGCAACACCCGCGCAACCGGCTTCCGGGTGGCGGGTGTTTTCTTAGGCATAGGCCTCGATTCTACAGACCAGCGGCAGCACGCAATGCTTCCACTCGGTTCAACTGCTCCCACGGCAGCTCAACGTCGGTGCGGCCAAAGTGTCCGTAGGCCGCAGTTTGCGCATAGATGGGACGCAACAGGTCGAGCTCGCGAATGATAGCGGCCGGGCGCAGGTCAAATACCTGATTCACCGCAGCCTGGATATTCGCATCGCTCAGCCCTTCCTTGGCGGTACCAAAGGTCTCCACATACAAGCCGACCGGCTTGGCGCGGCCGATGGCGTAAGCCACCTGGACTTCAGCGCGATCTGCCAAGCCCGCCGCGACGATATTCTTAGCCACCCAGCGCATGGCATAAGCAGCGGAACGGTCCACCTTGCTTGGGTCCTTGCCGGAGAAGGCGCCGCCGCCGTGGCGAGCCATGCCGCCGTAGGTATCGACGATGATCTTGCGGCCGGTAAGACCGGCATCACCCATCGGTCCGCCAAGAATGAAGGAACCGGAAGGGTTGACCAACAAGGTCGTCTCTTCGGTGTAGTACTTGTCCAAGCCGGCGTCCTTGATAACCCATTCAAGGACCTCACTGCGCAAGGGACCTTCCAACCAAGCGCTATCGACCTCGGCATCGTGTTGCGTGGAAATCACCACGGTATCCAGGTGGGACGGCTCATTGTCGTCCGTATAGGCAAAAGTCACCTGGGTCTTGCCATCCGGGCGGAGGTGATCGACGATGCCTTCCTTGCGTACCTGCGTCAGGCGGCGGGACAGGCGGTGCGCCAAAGCGATAGGCAGTGGCATGTACTCAGCGGTCTCATTGGAAGCATAGCCGAACATCAGGCCCTGGTCGCCTGCGCCAGCGGTATCGTTTTCGGCATCATAGTCCTCGTCATGGGCGCGGGCTTCAGTGGAGTTATCTACGCCCGCGCCAATTTCCTGGGACTGCTCGCCGATGGCGATATTCACACCGCAAGTGTTGCCATCAAAGCCGACTTCGGAAGAAGTAAAGCCGATGGATTTAAGGGTGTCACGCACCAGCGCCGGGATTTCTACGTATGCCTCGGTGCGAACCTCGCCCACCACGTGGACTTGGCCGGTGGTTACCAACGTCTCAACGGCCACGCGGGATGCTGGATCCTTTTCTAGCAGGGCATCAAGGATGGCGTCAGAAATGGCGTCACAAATCTTATCGGGATGGCCTTCCGTAACGGACTCGCTGGTAAAAAGACGAGTTGCCACTGCAGCGTTATCAGTCACAAAAACTTCCTTATGTTCTCACTGTTGATTCGATGCTGTGGGTTTTCTACGCCCAAGCCTAATACCTCGCAAGCCTAGACCAAGCGGTCTATAAACGCAATTCTAGTTGTCTACCCTTGAAACATTTCATTCACGGCCGAGAGAATCTGAGCGGCGACAACCTGCTTCGAGCCATGCTCCACGCGTTGCGGCGCGGAATCCGGGCGCAAGATCCAACCCTCGCTGGACTTTTGACCAAAAGTCTTTCCGCGCCCGACCTCATTGGCCATGAGTACATCGCAGCCTTTACGCGCAAACTTTTCCTGGGCGTAGTCCAAGGCGGACTTCTGAGCATCACCGGTTTCGGCGGCGAACCCCACAATTACGCACTCGGCAGGGATTTCCGAGCGCTCGCGCGCAGCGACGAGCCCTTTGAGCACATCCGGGTTTTCCACCAGATGGAGCGTCGAGAGTGCATCGTCTGCCTGCCCCTTCTTCATCTTCGATTCGGCGACCACCGCCGGACGGAAGTCAGAGACTGCAGCGGCCATGATCACCACGTCCGCATCGCGGGACTCCTCGCGCATGGCGTCCTCCAACTCACGGGTGGAGACAATGTGCCGGAGCTTCGCGCCACTTGGCACAGGAAGCTGGGCGATATTACCCGCAACGAGGGTGACCTTGGCCCCCATCTGGGCGGCCCATTCCGCGAGCGCGAATCCCTGCCTGCCGGAAGAGCGATTGCCCAGGTATCGGACCGGATCCAGCTCTTCCTGGGTACCGCCGGCTGATATGACGACTTTCTTGCCCTGCCAGGTGTGCTGCACTCGATAGCCTGCCAGTTCAGTACGGGTAATCTCCGCGATTTGTTCCGGCTCCGGCAAACGACCTGGGCCAGAATCCTTGCCGGTAAGGCGTCCGTGGGCGGGCTCGATGACGGTAATACCGCGGCGCCGCAAAGTAGCCACGTTGTCCTGCGTAGCGGGGTTATGCCACATCTCAGTGTGCATGGCCGGGGCCACAATAACCGGGCACGTCGCGACCAATACGGTGGCCGTGAGCAAATCGTCTGCTCGGCCTGCAGCTAACCGCGCGATAAGATCCGCGGTGGCGGGCGCAATGACCACTGCATCCGCATGCTGTCCTACGTTGACGTGCTGCACCTCATCCACGGCCTGAAACACACTCGTGGCGACGGGATGGCCGGACAGTGCCTCAAACGTGGCCGCGCCCACGAAGTTCAGTGCACTTTCCGTGGGGACAACGCGGACATCATCGCCCGCTTCTTTGAGGTTGCGCACGAGATGGCACGCCTTGTAGGCAGCGATGCCGCCAGCGACGCCCAGAACAATATTGCGAGAGGTATCTTTATCAGTCACACCGCACGATGGTACCTGCCGACATAGAGAAAGGCTCCACCCGCCGCGACCAAGAGGTGCACCCTACTTCGGGGATGCACATCCGTGGCGGCGCGTGGAGCCTTAAAGCTATTACACGCTTAGTGCTAGCTACTTGCCTTCCTCGTGGTCAAGCAGGCCAGCATCAATCTCGCGCAATGCGATGGACAAAGGCTTTTCGCCTGGCTCTGGGGTAACCAGCGGGCCTACGAACTCGAAGACACCTTCATCCTGCTCTTGGTAGTAGCTATTGATCTGGCGTGCGCGCTTAGCGGCAAAGATGACCAAAGCGTACTTAGAGGAAACCTTGTCCAAAAGCTCATCGATCGGGGGATCAGTAATGCCGATCGGATCATCAAATACTGGTTCCGCCTTTGCGGCTTCAGTGTTAGAAGGGGTGGTCACGTTAGTCACATGCACCTTTACATTGATTGAAGATGGTCAAAAAGGAGGTCTATGCCCGCAGGATATCACTAATGGCAGATACTGCCTCGTCCAGATCCTCGTTCACAACGACGTGATCGAACTCGTCCTGTGCGGCTAGTTCCTCATGCGCAGTTTGCAACCTACGGTCAATGACGTCTTGCGGCTCGGTACCGCGGCCGGTAAGCCGCTCCACAAGTACCTCCCATGACGGGGGTGCCAAAAAGACCAGGTCTGCCTCCGGCAGCGCTTTCTTAACACTCCGAGCACCCGCGAGGTCAACCTCAACGAGTACCGGCCGGCCAGCGGCCAAAGCTTCCTCTACCGGCTGGGCGGGCGTTCCAGAGCGCTGCAACCCGCCGTGGATATCAGCCCATTCGAGCATCTCCCCGGCATCGATTCGCTGCTGAAAGGTTTCTGGGGTGACGAAGAAGTAGTCGACACCGTCCTGCTCCCCGGGGCGGGGCTGGCGCGTGGTCATAGACACGCTGAAATACAGCCCCTCGACGTCACTGCGCAGACGCGAAACTACGGTGGATTTTCCCACTGCGGAAGGCCCCGCCAATACGACGAGGCGCCCGCGTGCAGTTGCGTCAGCCATGGTTGTGACTATTCGCCGTAGCCGAAACGCTCGAGGAGAGCACGACGCTGACGCTCACCTAGGCCGCGCAGACGACGGGTCTGAGCAATCTCCAAGTCCTCCATGATTTCCTTAGCCTTGACCTTGCCAACCTTCGGCAGAGCCTCGAGGAGTGCAGAAACCTTGGTCTTGCCGATGATCTCATCAGTCTCGGCCTTTTCGAGCACGTCCTTCAGGTCGGTCTCGCCGCGCTTGAGCGCAGCCTTGAGCTCGGCGCGAGCCTTGCGGGCCTCAGCGGCCTTTGCGAGAGCTTCCTTGCGCTGCTCATCAGTCAACTTTGGAAGGGCCACGGGTTTCCTCCGATTCATTAGATTGATTCTGTTACGTCTAGTACTTGGTACCAGATTACGGTTGCCTAACGCAGTTAATACACCGCGGAAAGTTATTAATAACCTTCGAGCAAACCGACTTCTGGTAATCCTAGCACTGCTCATTGAACGGTGACGATTAGCGGGTCCAAAAGCACGCCTATTTTAGCACGTCACCGCACATACCTTAAACAAAGTACCAGGTAAACGGCGCGGCTGTTAATCAGCCACGCCGCCCCTTTTAGTCCCGGAACTCCGCTGCCACCTGAGCAACTGCTTTGCGCAGGTCAGTGACGTCAGGACCTTGCTCCAGCACTGCTCGGGACACATTGGCGAATCCCAGCGATGGTCGAGCAGAAACAATGCCGTGCACCTGCTCTGGGCCGGCGCCCTGGGCACCGACGCCTGGCAGAAGAACTGGGCCATTGAGCGCATCGAGGCGCGGCGGATTGTCCAACGTAGCGCCGACGACTACGCCGACATCGCCAGGCTTGTCGACCTTGTTCGCCTCGACATTGAACGCGGCGCATTCATCGACGACGCCCTGAGCGATAGTGCTCTCCTCGCCCACCGGGACCGACTGGATGGCACGCGCCTCCGGGTTGGAGGTAGCGGCGAGGACGAATACACCGCGGCCGGTTTCTTCGGCCTTGGTGAAAACCGGACCCAGTGCGCCAACGCCTAGATAGGGCGACACGGTCACAGAGTCTGCGCGCAGCGGCGAGCTATCGCCGAGCCACGCATCTGCGTAGCCGGCCATGGTGGAGCCAATATCGCCGCGCTTGGCATCGGCAACAGTCAGGCACCCCGCTTCCCGCAGGGAAGCTAGGACTTCTTCGAGGACCGCAAAGCCCTGAGAGCCAAAGCGCTCAAAGAAGGCAACCTGTGGCTTTACCAAGGCGGCGGTATCGCTAAAGGCTTCAACGCAGCGCATGCTAAAGGTCCGCAGACCCTCAGCGGTGGGCTCTAGCCCCCACTTGTCCAAGAGATATGGGTGTGGGTCGATGCCAACGCACAGGCGCCCACGCTCCTGCCCGGCTTCTTCTAGCCGCTCGCCAAATCCTTTAGTGCTGTGGGCCATGCTCAAGCTCCTGGAGTGCGCGTACCTGCAGGTTGCCAATGCGCATAGCTTCGATGCCCTGAACAGCTGCGGTTACACCCTGCACGGTGGTCACCAGCGGGATCTCCATGTGCACGGCGGCGGCGCGGATATCGTAGCCATCGTGGCGGGCACCGGCGGAGCCGGCAGGAGTATTGAGAATCCAGTCAATCTCGCCATTGAAAATCTTATCCACGATGGACTCTTCGCCATCCTTGGCCTCAGAGACCTTGGCGGCAACCTCACACTCGATACCGTTGCGGCGCAGCATCTGCGCGGTGCCGGCGGTAGCGACGATGTTGTAGCCCATGTTGGCCAGGCGCTGAATGGGGAAGATCAGGGTGCGCTTGTCGCGGTTGGCAACAGAAACGAAGACGGTGCCCTCCGTGGGCGGTACGGCAAAGGCCGCGATTTCGCCCTTGGCATAGGCCGCACCAAAGTTGGTAGCCAAGCCCATGACCTCACCGGTGGACTTCATCTCTGGCGAGAGCAGCGTATCGAGCAGGCTGCCATCTGGGCGGCGGAAGCGGTTGAACGGCAAGACTGCTTCCTTGACGGCAATCGGGTGTTCCAGCGGCAAAGAGCCACCGTCGTATTCGGAAGGAATCATGCCTTCGGCGCGTAGATCCGCGATGCTCGAGCCCATCATGACGCGAGAAGCTGCCTTAGCCAGTGGTACGCCGGTGGCCTTGGATACGAACGGCACGGTACGGGAAGCACGTGGGTTCGCCTCGATCACATAGAGGATGTCGTCCTTCAAGGCGAATTGGACATTCATCAGGCCCTTGACGCCAATGCCCTCGGCGAGCAAGCGGGTGGACGTGCGGACCTTTTCAATGTCCTCGGGTCCAAGTGTCATCGGAGGCAGCGCACAGGAGGAGTCACCGGAGTGGATACCGGCCTCCTCGATGTGCTCCATGACGCCGCCCAAGTAGACCTCGGTGCCGTCGCACAGCGCATCAACATCAATCTCGATAGCGGAATCCAAGAAGCGGTCCACCAGAACCGGGTGGTCCGGAGACAGCTCGGTGGCGCGCTCGATGTAGTCTTCCAACGCCTTTTCGTCGTAGACGATTTCCATACCGCGGCCGCCCAGCACGTAGGACGGGCGAACCAGTACCGGGTAGCCGATGGAGGAAGCAACCTCGCGGGCCTCCGCGAAGGAGGTGGCGGTGCCGTATTCCGGTGCTGCCAATTCTGCCTCATCGAGGACCTTGCCGAATTCGCCGCGATCCTCGGCGGAGTCGATAGCTGCGGGGCTGGTGCCCACAACCGGAACGCCTGCCTCCTCCAAGCGGGCGGCAAGGCCTAGCGGAGTCTGGCCGCCCAGCTGGACAATCACGCCAGCAACGTCACCAGAAGCGGCCTCCGCGTGGTAGACCTCCATGACGTCCTCGAAGGTCAGCGGCTCGAAGTAGAGGCGGTCTGCAGTGTCATAGTCGGTGGAGACGGTCTCCGGGTTGCAGTTGACCATGACGGTCTCGTAGCCCTGATCCGAAAGTTCCAGGGCTGCGTGAACGCAGGAGTAGTCAAACTCGATGCCTTGACCGATGCGGTTAGGGCCAGAACCCAAAATGATGACCTTGCCCTTGGAGCCTTCCGGTGCGGGGCGAACCTCGGACTCGGCATCCGGGTCAAGCTCATAGGAGCTGTAGTGGTACGGGGTCTGTGCTTCGAACTCACCGGCGCAGGTATCTACCGTCTTGTACACGGGGCGGATGCCCATGCGCCAGCGCAGGCTGCGTACGCCATCCTCGCCGTTGAATTCGGGGCGAAGGGCGGCAATCTGGGCGTCGGAAAGCCCAAAGACCTTGGCCTCGCGCAGCAGTTCCTCGGTGAGCACTGGGGCGTCGATAAGCTCCTGGCGGAAGGCCACCAACGTGGCCAGCTCAGCGATGAACCAGGGGTCAACGCCGGAAGCCTCGTGGACCTCGTCGACAGAAGCGCCGAGTCGAAGGGCCAGCTCGATGTCGTACATGCGGCCCTCGGTTGGGCGCTCCAGATCCTTGAGCACGGCCTGCAGGTCAGTAGCACGCTCGCCCGCGAAGTACTCATCCGGCTTGGTCCAGAAGCCATTGGGCTTGTTTTCCAAAGAACGCATGACCTTGTTCAGGCCCGCGATGTAGTTACGGCCGATGCCCATGGCCTCGCCCACAGACTTCATGGTGGTAGTCAAGGTGTCATCGGCACCCGGGAACTTCTCAAAAGCAAAGCGTGGGGCCTTGACAATGACGTAGTCCAGGGTCGGCTCGAAGGCTGCCTTGGTCTCGCCGGTGATGTCGTTTTGCACCTCGTCCAAGGTGTAGCCAATGGCGAGCTTGGCAGCCAGCTTGGCAATCGGGAAACCGGTGGCCTTGGAGGCAAGCGCGGAGGAACGGGACACGCGCGGGTTCATCTCGATGACGATGATGCGGCCGTCGTCCGGGTTGACCGCGAACTGGATATTACAGCCGCCAGTATCGACGCCGACCTCGCGGATGATGGCAATGCCCAAGTCACGCATCTTCTGGAACTCACGGTCAGTAAGCGTCAGCGCCGGGGCGACGGTGACGGAATCGCCGGTGTGCACGCCCAGGGCGTCGACGTTTTCGATGGAGGCAACGACCACGACGTTGTCATCGCCATCGCGCATGAGCTCGAGCTCGTATTCCTTCCAGCCCAGGATGGATTCCTCAATGAGCACGTTGGCCTCAGGGGATGCGGCCAAGCCGCCGCCGGCGATGCGATCCAGGTCCTCATTATTGAAGGCCAGACCGGAGCCCAGGCCGCCCATGGTGAAGGAAGGGCGGACAACGACGGGCAGGCCGAGCTTGTCGACGGTCTCGTGGACCTCATCCATGTTGTGGCACACAGCGGAGCGGGCGGACTCACCGCCGATGGAGGCGACGATGTCCTTGAACTTCTGGCGGTCCTCGCCGCGCTCGATGGCGTCAATATCGGCACCGATAAGCTCAATGCCGTACTTGTCCAAAATTCCTTGGCGGTCGAGCTGAACTGCGGCATTTAGCGCGGTCTGGCCGCCCAGGGTAGCCAGAACGGCGTCGATGGGGTGTCCCTCTTCGCGTTCCTTGACCAGAATCTTTTCGATGTATTCCGGCTCAATGGGCTCCACGTAGGTGTGGTCCGCAAACTCAGGGTCGGTCATGATGGTGGCCGGGTTGGAGTTGACCAGCGTTACGCGCAGGCCCTCCTCCTTGAGCACGCGGCAGGCCTGGGTACCGGAGTAGTCGAACTCGCAAGCCTGGCCGATGACGATCGGGCCGGAGCCGATGACCAGGACGTGGTTGATGTCGTTGCGCTTTGGCATAGTTATTCTTCCTTTTCCTGGTTGTCTACTTATTTGGGGTGTGGTTAGCCATCAGTTCTTCAAACTGATCGAATAGCGGGTTGGCATCGTGCGGGCCAGCCGCAGATTCCGGGTGGTACTGCACGGAGTAGGCCATGCCGTTGCGCAATGCCACGCCCTCAACGGTGTCGTCATTCAGGCAGATGTGGGTGACCTGCGCGGGGCCGAAGTCGGTGGCGAACTCGGCGTCCTTGCTGTCTAGGTCATAGCCTTCCGGCGCCTTCAGCGCGAAGCCGTGGTTCTGGGAGGTGATATCAATCTTGCCGGTCACGTTATTGCGCACCGGCACGTTGATGCCACGGTGGCCGAACTTCATCTTGTAGGTGTCCAGGCCAAGCGCGCGGCCCAGGAGCTGGTTGCCAAAGCAGATGCCGAAGAACGGAATCTTGGCTTCCAGCACCTGCCTGATGATGCCCACCATTTCATCGGCGGTAGCCGGGTCACCCGGGCCGTTGGAGACGAAGACGCCATCCGGGTTATAGGACTTCACCTTGCCAAAGGAGGTATTTGCGGGCACGACGATGGTTTCGATGCCGCGCTGGGAAAAGTGGCGCGGGGTTGCGGTCTTCACCCCCATGTCGAAGGCAACGACGGTGTACTTCTTCTCCCCTACGGCCTCAACCGTGTACGGCTCGTCGGTAGATACCTCCGCGGCGAGATCGGCGCCTTCCATAGAGTCCTGGGACTTAACTTCCTTGAGCAACTCCTCTACTGGGCGCTTTGCATCTTCGCCG
This sequence comes from Corynebacterium sp. MSK158, assembly GCF_030229085.1. NCBI lineage: Bacteria > Bacillati > Actinomycetota > Actinomycetes > Mycobacteriales > Corynebacteriaceae > Corynebacterium > Corynebacterium sp. MSK158. The sequence continues at coordinate 6,181 of NZ_JASPHJ010000013.1, read as the reverse complement.
GAGAACAGGCCGGCGGCAATGGAGCCGTAGTTGCGCAGGTGGCGCACCAAGGTGCGGGTATCGATGCCGCGGATGCCAATGACACCCTGCTTTTCCATCTCCTCGCTGAGGCTGCGCTCGGCGCGCCAGTTGGATACGCGCTGCGCGAGGTCGCGGATGACGAGGCCCGCAACCCAGATGTGGTTGCCGTGGGACTCATTGTCCTCGTCGTTCCAACCGGTATTGCCAATGTGCGGCGCTGCGGAAACCACAATCTGGCGGTGGTAAGACGGGTCCGTCATGGTCTCCTGGTAGCCGGTCATCGCCGTGGTGAATACGGCCTCGCCCAAGGTGGTGCCGGTGGCACCAAAGCCATAACCGCGGAAGGTGCGCCCGTCCGCGAGAACGAGGATTGCTGGGGTTCTATCAGTCACGTCGTGGCCTTTCTCTGCCATATAGGTGGTCTCAGTGTGCAAGGTTAGTCTTCTTCGGAGGCTGCCAAGTCAAAAGTGACGGCACCTCGCAAAATGGTGTGGGTAACGCGGGCACCAAATTCTTCGCCAGCGTACGGGTTGTTTTCGGACTTGGAGGCCAGCTTGGCGGAATCAGAAACCCAATGGTGGTTTGGGTCCACAATGGTCAAGTTGGCAGGCTCGCCTTCTACGATGGGACGGCCATGGCCCGGCAGGCGGGTGATTTCTGCTGGGCGCTCGGACATGACACGGGCGACAAAGCGCCAATCGGCCAAGCCGGTCTCGACAAAGATCTTGGCGATGACGGCCAAGGAAGATTCCAGTCCCAACATGCCAGGGCGGGCATTTTCAAACTCCACGCACTTGTCTTCGGAGCCGTGCGGGGCGTGGTCGGTGGCAACGCAGTCGATGGTGCCGTTGAGCAGCGCCTCGCGCAGGGCCTCGGTATCGCGCTGTTCGCGCAGCGGCGGGTTGACGCGGAAGAGGCCATCATAGGTGCGCAGCTTGTCATCGGTCATCAATAGGTGGTGCGGGGTTACCTCGGCGGTGAGAGGAATATCCTGCTCCTTTGCCCACTTCAGCAGCTCCACGGTGCCCTGGGTCGAGGCATGGCAGATGTGCACGCGGTTGCCGTAGTCGCGCGCCAGCAGGGCGTCGCGGGCCACGATGGATTCCTCCGCCACGCGCGGCCACCCGCGCAGGCCGAGCTTGGCCGCGGTCTCGCCTTCATGGGCGGAAGCACCACCAGTCATGCGGTCATCCTCGGCGTGCTGTGCCAGCAGCACGTCCATGCCCTTGGCGTATTCCAAGGCACGACGCATCAGCTGCGGATCCTGGACGCACTTGCCGTCATCGGAGAACATGCGGACCTTGGCGTCCGAGCGCGCCATCATGCCGAACTCAGTGAGGGTCTTGCCTTCCAGGCCCTTGGTAATGGAGCCCACCGGGTGGACGTCGCACAGCGCCAGTGCTTGGGACTTGGCCCATACGGACTCAGCGATGATCGGCTGGTCGGTCACCGGGTTGGTATTAGCCATGGTGAACACGGCGGTGAAACCGCCCTTGGCGGCAGCCTTGGAGCCGGTCTCGATAGTCTCGGTATCCTCGCGGCCGGGCTCGCGCAGGTGCACGTGCATATCCACCAGACCTGGCAAGAGCACGTTGCCCTGGCCGTCGATGACCTGTGCATCCTCGGCTTCTGCCGTATTACCGATGGCAGCGATGACGCCGTCCTTGACCACGACATTGGTGGGCTCGCCTTCGCCGTACAGTCGCACATTCTTAATCACCAGTGGGGATTCCGCCGGCGCGGAAAGGCGACCGGTTTCCGGGTAAGTAGTCATTGTCTCTCCCTAAAGTTGAGTGTGGGTCGCGGTTTTAAATGCCGGCGTTTTCGCCATTGGTAAGCAGGGTAAACAGCACCGCCATGCGGGCGTGTACACCGTTGCGTACCTGCTGCAGGACCGCAGTTTTGTCCAAATCTGCGACGCCGTAGTTAATCTCCATGCCGCGCAGCATCGGGCCTGGGTGCATGACGATGGCGTCCTTATGCATGGCCGCCGCGCGATCCTTGGACAGGCCAAAGAGGTTGGCGTATTCGCGGTGGGAGGGGAAGAAGCCGCCGTTCATGCGCTCCTGCTGCACGCGCAGCATCATGACGACGTCGGCGTCTGCGATTTCCGCATCAAAATCATAGGACACGCGCACCGGCCAATTCTCTACCCCAAAGGGCATGAGGGTGGCTGGGCCCACGAGGGTTACCTCAGCACCAAGAGTGGTAAGCAGATCTACGTTGGAGCGAACGACGCGCGAGTGCAGGCAATCGCCCACAATCTTCACCTTCAGCCCGGCAAAGCCTTCGTCGCTGTGCAGGCCCAGGCGCTGGCGCATCGTGACGGCGTCGAGCAGCGCCTGCGTTGGGTGCTGGTGCGCGCCGTCGCCCGCGTTGATCACTGAAGGTCCCTTGCCATTAGGGGCTACCCACTGGGCCAGCTGCTGCGGCGCACCGGAGGAAGGGTGGCGCATGATGATCGCATCGGCGCCGATGGCGGCCAAGGTAAGGCCCGTATCCTTCAGGGACTCGCCCTTCTTTACCGAGGAGGTGGAGGCAGACAGGTTAATGACGTCCGCGGACATCCACTTGCCGGCCGTTTCAAAGGAAGAGCGGGTGCGGGTGGAATTTTCATAAAAGAGGGTATAGATGGTCCGCCCCCGCAGGGTCGGCAGCTTCTTTACCTCGCGGCCTTCGAGGGCCTCGCGGAAGCGATCCGCTTCATCCATCAGACCGATAATTTCGCTTCGGTCCAGCTCTGCCATATCGATGAGGTGCTTCATGGTTATGCCTCCCCCGTTTCGGAGCCAGCTCCGTCAGTTGTTGCGGCGGCTCGGGTCAATACGACCGCATCCCGGCCGTCAATCTCGCTGTTGTATACGGTGACATCTTCTTCTCGCGCGGTGGGCAGATTCTTACCCACATAATCGGCGCGGATAGGAACCTCGCGGTGGCCGCGATCTACGAGGACGGCCAGCTGAATAATGTCCGGACGGCCCACGTCACTCAACGCGTCCAAGGCGGCGCGGATTGTGCGGCCTGAATACAGCACATCGTCGACCAAAATGACGATGGCATTATCGATTCCACCGGTGGGAATCGTCGTCGGTTGGAGTGCGCGATGCGGCTTATTCAAAAGGTCATCGCGGTAGAGAGTGATATCGAGGGAGCCCCATGGGACTACGACCCCGGAAAATTCTTCAATCTTGTGCGCTAGGCGCTGTGCAAGGGGCACGCCACCAGAGGGAATGCCAAGCAGAATGACCCGCGGTGCGTCCGCGGAATCGAGCGCCGTTTTTTCAATAATCTGGTGCGCGATGCGTGCAACGGTACGCGAAACATCATCGGAGCTTAAAAGCTCTAGCTTGTTCGCGGTAGCGTCAGTTCCACTCATCGTGACCTCCTTCCCCGCCTCACGGTGCGGTCTTTAAAGGATGCCGGTTGATGGTCTCAAAAATGTCTATGCTCTTAGACACAGAATACTCTAGCACCTTCCCCACCATTTGGGTGAGGGCGAAAAGAAGGAGGCGTATCAGTCAGTGAGTTTTTCCGCCGAACACATAGTCCCCGCCCCGCGCGAGCAGGTCTGGCAATGGCATACCCGCCAAGGCGCTTTAACCCGTCTGAACGCGCCCTTTGCCTTCATGAAACCCATCCAGCAGGCCCAGAGCCTAGGCGATGGCACCTCCATCCTGGGCCTTCCGGGCGGCCTGCGCTGGACTGCTCAGCATAAACTTTCCCAGTACCGCGAGGGCTATGAGTTCACCGATGTGTGCGTAAACTCGCCCATTCGCAAATTTGCCACATGGCAGCACCACCACACCTTTGCGGATCACCCAGACGGCACGCTCGTTCGCGATGAAGTTACTACCCGCATCCCTTCGGCGGCGCTGGAATCGGTCTTTGCTTATCGGCAGCACCAGCTCATTGAGGATTTTTCCTTTCTCCAGCGGCTTGCCGACGCCGCCTTAAACACCCAACCACTAACCATCGCCGTAACCGGCTCCCGCGGCAGCGTAGGCACAGCGCTTACCGCACAACTGCGCACCGCTGGGCACACGGTGATCCAGCTCGTGCGCGGCACGGCTTCCAAGGGCCAGCGCACCTGGCGCCCGGAGCAGCCCGATCCCGACCTCCTACGCGGCGTTGACGTCCTCGTCCACCTGGCAGGCGAGCCCATCTTCGGCCGCTTCAACGACGAGCACAAGGCCGCCATCCGCAATTCCCGCGTTGGCCCCACCGAGCGCCTAGCGCGGCTGGCGGGCACTACGGATTCCGTCCACACCATGGTCTGCGCCTCTGCCGTGGGCTACTACGGGTCCGACCGCGGCGATGAGATCCTCACCGAAGACTCCGCACCTGGCGAGGGCTTCCTGGCAGACGTGGTGGTCGAATGGGAGCGCGCCTGCGAGCCCGCCCGCGCCGCAGGCACCCGCGTGGTCAATATCCGCACCGGCATCGCCATGTCGGGCGGTTCCGGCCTCCTGCCACTGCTGCGCGCCCTCTTCTCCACCGGCCTGGGCGGCCCCTTCGGCGACGGTGAGTTCTGGTTCAGCTGGGTTGCCCTCGATGATCTGACGGATGCCTATTTCCGCGCCATCGTGGACGATTCGCTGGAAGGCCCGGTCAATGCGGCCTCGCCTAACCCGGTGCTCAACAAGGACTTCGTCAAAGCCCTCGGTGCAGAGCTACACCGTCCGGCCTTGCTTCCCGTTCCGCCCTTCGGTCCCGCAATCTTGCTGGGCAAGGAAGGCGCCCAAGAGTTGGCCTTGGCGCAACAACGCGTAAGCCCCACCGTTCTACAAAACATCGGGCATACGTTCCGGTACCCCACGATCGATACTGCTCTCGCCCACGAACTTGGCGGCGAGCGCCTATGGCAGTCCCAGTAGCTAGATAAGAACTTAGGTAAACTAGCAAAGGTTGACCTTTATCCCCGATTAGTACATGGATTGAGACTACTTAAGTGTCTGAAGAACCAACCCTGTATCCCGATACGCCGGTAGAGCCCGTAACTCTCGAGCGCATCGGCGAGATCTTTGCATCTGAGAACCTAGAATACCGCCTCGAAGAGCAGCCAGTGAGCGAGGAAGAAACCGTGCAGATTCTGCGCACGGGCTTCTCCAACGTCGCCATCGCCATGCAGGTGCGCGATGATGTGCTCGTGGCAGATTCCGTATGGCGCGGCAACGTGCCTTCTTCTGAGGGTCCAAGCCTGCTGATGGTACTCAACCAATGGAACCAGCAGCACTTCGCGCCGACCCTGCGCTTCTTCGAGTCTGCCGAGAATAACCTCGCTGTCTCCGGCGTGCGCGAGATCAACATTGCCCACGGTTTGTCCCGTAATCAGATCGGCGCCTTCGTGATGTCCACGCTGGATTCTATGCTGCAGTCCTTCGCCTTCGTGGAAGAACACTACCCACAGCTCGTGACTTGGGAGGAGCACAACCATGACTAATGCCTCTACCGAAAATAACCTGCCGGAGATCACCCTGGACCGCGTGGTCGAGGCCATGCGCACCTTCGACATCGAATTGACCAAGATGGACAGCGATATTGAGGCAGCTACCGCCAACCTCAACGGCCTGCCCACCATGTTCGCCGTTCTCGATTCCGTGGTTATTGTCCGCTGCGATGTGCCTACCGACGCCGCCTACTCCAAGGCCGACGCCGGCCTCTTCCTCGCGGCTAACCAGATCAACTCCGTCGCCTTCGGTGCCCGCGCAGTTATCTCGGAGCACGATGACATGCTCGTGGTGCGCACTGAGCGCGATATCCCTGCCGCCGCCGGCATGACCGACGAGCAGCTGCAGGCTGCCCTGAAGACCGCCGTAGATGGCGTCATCCGCGGCCAGGATGCCATGGTTTCTGCCGCCGAAGAAATGGCCAAGCTTGGCTCCGAGACCGCAGCCAACGCCGGTTCTGACGACGCCGCCGCAAGCGACGCCCCGCAGAGCTAAGACGCTCTAGCATCCACCGCTCTCCCCTCTCCTTCCGCCTTAACAACGGCGCAAGGGTGACGGGGAGAGTAGTTCTTTTTGCCCTAGTCCGTTCTGGGCACATGGAGACGCGCAGATGGGCGTCGATTGGCACGGTCTTGGGGGCCTAAACGACAGAATGTGTTGTTTTGCGGCGTGTCGGGCTAAACGACATTTTGTGTTGGTGGAGTTTAGCGTAT
>NZ_JASPHJ010000012.1:0-71532 GCF_030229085.1 Corynebacterium sp. MSK158 | reverse complement strand
AAGTGAAATAGTCCTAATATCAGCACGCCAGACCGGCTAGCCGTACAACCTCACCAACACATCGTGTCGTTTAGGCCGCACCCACAACGCGCTGTCCCCAAAACCGCGAAAGGCCGCAGGCTATACACCTGCGGCCACTGTGGAGCCGCCTGCGAGAATCGAACTCGCGACCTTTTCATTACGAGTGAAATGCTCTACCGACTGAGCTAAGGCGGCGCGCTGCTTGGCATGCGCCAGTGCAGCAAGAGAGAGTTTAACCTAGGGGCGCCGCGGAATAGAAATCGGGTCCCACCTACAGGCACGCACGGCGCAGGCGGCCCACCAACCCGTCGAAGGCAATCTGCGTGCCGACGTTTTGGGTCAGCTGCTCGCGGCACAGCGTGATGGCCGCCTGGCAGTCCAGCAAACCTTCCTCGCTCACGCGCTGCGCGATCTCGCCAGAAAGTCCAGCAAAATCCGGGTGGGTAAGATCCACCTGCGCGCCCACCTTCTGCATGAGCGCATCGCGGTAGACGCCGGAGAGATCAACAAGCACGAGGTCCAGGTTGTCGATCACGCGGCGCTTGGCTCGCTTCTTGTGCTGATCCTGTAAGTCTTTAATGGCGGAGCGGGCGTCGCGCTGTGCCTTGGCCGCGCCCTTGCCCTTCGCACCCACGCCGAGGGTCTGTTCCAGCTTCGCCAGCTCGGCCTCTTCCTGTTCCTTATGTGATTCCTTCGCCTCCGAGTCCACCAGCTTCAGCAGCGAGGTCACCGCTTGGAAGCCCTGAGAGCCGTGGAAGACCTCTTCTGCCAGGTTGATGGCCACCGCGCGGCGCTTTTGCACGGCCGGATCGTTGACTAGGCGTCGCGCCCTGCCGACGTGGCGGAGGGAGGTAAGGGCGGCCAAGTGGGCGTCGTGATCCGAGGCGCCCTCGCTGACCAACTGGGCGGTAATGCTCTCCACCGACGGGGAGGGAATGTAGAGGTGGCGGCAGCGCGAGCGGAGGGTTTGGGAGAAGTCCTCGGGGGCGTCGGAAGGAGCGCACATGATAATTACGGTGCGCGCCGGCGGCTCCTCCACCGTCTTGAGCAGGGCATTCGCGCCGTTATTGTTGAGGCGGTCGGCGTTATTGAAGATCACCACGCGCCATGGCGCCACCGTGGGCAGGCTCGCGGCGCGGCCGATGACCTCGCGCACCGTATCCACGGGAATGATGACCTCTTGCGGATCCACTAGGACCAGATCGGTGTGCTGTTTGGTCTCCAGCACCGCGCGGCAGGCCTCGCACCGGCCGCAGCCCGGCTCCTCTGGGTCCGTGCACATAAGCGCGGCCGCAAAATCGATGGCGGCCAGGGAACGGCCGGAGCCCGGCGGCCCGGTAAATAGCCAGGAATGGCTCATCGCCCGCGGGTCTGCCCCCGGCATCCCCCGAGCTGCCCGGGCGGCGCCCAGGATAGTGCGGGCCACACCTGGGGTATCTGCCAATCTTTGCGCAACGCTTCCGGTATTCACTCGCCCTAGCCTACTGGTCTTACTAAAGTATGAAAGCATGAACAGACTACTGCGCGGCGCACGATGGCTCATGGGTACCCAATGGCCGGTCTACGCCGCCTTAGTCCTTGGCGCGAACCTCATCGGCGCCATCGCCATCATGACCTTTGTCCTTTATTTCCTACCAATGCCGGAGATTAAGGACTTTGCCGCCGAGCTACCCAGCCTGATGGGCGTCGCCGCGGTGTACCTCATCTTTGCCGTGGTCATCGGCATCGCCGTCACCCTGCTGCTTTTCCGCCCGGTGCTGGACTGGCAGCGCAACCCGGACGAGCACGATCCGAATATGGTGCGCAACTTGGTCATGCGCATCCCCGTCTACCAATCCGTGGTGGCGGCCGCGGTGTGGCTCATCGGCATCATCCTGGCCGTGGTGATTTCCGCCCGGGAATCCGGCCGCCTCGGGCTCGTCGTAGGCGTGTCCGCCACCCTGGCCGGCCTCGTAGTGGTCATCTTGACCTACCTGCAGGCAGAACGCCTCGTGCGCCCGGTGGCCGCCCAGGCGGTGGCGCGCCGCTTCGAGGATGCCACCCTGGAGCCGCCCATCAAGTACCGCCTCATTTCGGCCTGGCTGATGACCTCCGGCGTGCCGCTGGTCGGCATCTTGCTGGTGCTCATCGCCCAGCGCACCGGGCTCTTCTCCGGCACCGCAGGAGACCTGGTTCCCGCCATCACGGCCCTGGCACTTACCGCCCTGGCCACCGGGTTTATCGGTACTAGCTTCGCGGTGATGAGCGTGGTGGACCCGATTGTGGAGCTGCAGGACGCCATTAACCGGGTGCGCCGCGGCGAGAACAATGCCGAGGTCGATATCTACGATGGCTCCGAATTGGGAGTGCTGCAGGCCGGTTTTAATGAAATGATGCGTGGCCTTCGGGAGCGCAACCGCGTGCGCGATATTTTCGGCCGCTACGTCGGCAGCGAGGTGGCCCAACGTGCGCTGGAGGAACGCCCAGAATTAGGCGGAGAGGACCGCAAGGTGGCGGTGCTTTTTATTGACGTCATCGGTTCCACCACCTTCGCCGTCAACCACTCCCCCGAGGAGGTGGTGGAGGAACTCAATAAGTTCTTCGAGCACGTCGTTGAGGCGGTGCACCGCAATAAAGGCATCATTAATAAGTTCCAAGGCGATGCCGCCCTCGCCGTTTTTGGCGCGCCGCTCAATGTTTATGATTCCGCCTCCATGGCCCTGCAGGCCGCCCGCGAGCTGCGCGGCGAGTTGCGCGGGCTCGAGCTGCAAGCGGGCATCGGCGTGGCGGCGGGACACGTCGTCGCCGGGCACATCGGCGGCGCGGATCGCTTCGAATACACCGTCATCGGTGACGCGGTAAACGAGGCCGCGCGCCTGACCGAGCTGGCCAAGGACACCCCGGGCCAGGTGCTCACTAACGCCGCCACGCTCAAGACTGCCAATGAGGCCGAGCAGGCCCGCTGGACTATGATGAAATCCATTGAGCTGCGCGGGCGTCACCGCATGACCCAGCTGGCTCGCCCTATCCGCGCTACCCTGGCAGAACGTTCCGAGGTATAACGAGGTTTTTCAGTGAGCTCAGCTCCACGGCCCCGCATGATCGTGCCCGATGTGGCGCGCGGCATGGCCCTTCTAGGCATCGCCATGGCCAATATGACCACGGCATGGATCATCACCACCGACCGGCCGGGCAGCTATTTCGGCGGCATCATCGATGGCAGCGCGTGGGATAAGGCGGCCGTCGTCTTCGGCGCCTTCTTTGTCCACAACCGCGGCCTGCCCATGTTTTCTACCCTGCTCGGCTTTGGCGTGGGGCTCATTGCGATGAGTCTGTGGCGGCGCGGGTTTCCGGTGCGGGCGGCGCGCAGGGTCATCGCCAAGCGCTATGCCTTCTTGGCGGCGATGGGCGCAGTGCACCTGGTGCTGCTGTTTTGGGGCGACATTATGTTCTTCTATGGCGTGGCCGGAATTATCATCGCCTTTCTGCTGCGCAAACGGGATTCTACCCTCATGCTCATTGCCTATATTCTGTTTGCGCTGTGCGCGCTGGGCGGAGTTGTGGCCTTTATTTCCGGTGCTATGGATCCCCTCGGTGTGGTGGCCACGGAGGGCATTGGCACCATCGAGTCCTACCCCGATCTGCTGCTCAGTCAGCTTATTACCCTCGGCAGCCAGGCCATTGCCACGCCGATCATTGTGCTGATGTACCTGCCCGTCATGCTGGTGGGCTTTGTGTGGGCGCGCCAGGGCGTGCTTGCCGACGTCCCCTCTCACCGCCCCACCCTCCTGCGCTGGGTCGCCATCGCGGTGGCCATTACCGTCGTAATCGGTAGCTTGTGGTCTTTGAGCACGCTGGGGGTCATCGAGCAGCGCTGGGCCAATGCGGCCAATAATGCCAACGCTTTCATCGGAGTCTTTACCGGGCCTGGCATCCTGGCCGGGCTCGCGCTGCTGCTGCAGCCGGTGCAGGAGCGGCTCTCGGCCGGCGCGCCGCTGCCCGCGGTGCTGTGGCCTTTTGCGGCGCTGGGCAAGCGCTCCATGAGCGGCTACGTGGGGCAGTCCATTCTCTTTTTCTGCCTCGTGCACCCGTTTACGTTGAACTTCGGCCACGATCTGGGCGCCTTCGGCCAGGCCGCGCTGGCCTTCGCGGTGTGGTTGGCGACGCTCATCTTCGCCTGCGTGCTGGAAGCCTTCGACCGCCGCGGGCCTTTTGAAGCCGTGCACCGCCGCCTGTCCTATGGCCCGACTATGCAGCCGCAGCTACCGCGTGCGGCACAAGCCATCAAGGAGCAGCAGGTGGCCGACAACTAGGGCACCCGCCTCCGCCGCGCCCACTAGACGCGCCCCTTGCTTCCGCTTAACGCGATTTTGCTGCGCGAGCGCCGCGCGCAGGGCCGTCAGCCCCTCGGCCGCGACGAGCAGGTTGGCGCCGTGGCTGATGCCCTTGCCGGCCTCGGTGCGCAGCGCTGGGTCTCCCGCTAAAGCCGAGGTCGTGAGCACCGCCGCGCCGCCCACCGCGACCGCGGCGGCCGTCGGCTGTGTGCGAGTGGCGGCAATACCCGCGCCCCACGCGGCCGCGCGCAGGCCCCAGCCCAGAGCATCGTTGCGCGCGCCGCGGCGATAGAGGCTCCACGCATAGGCGGCGTGGTTCGCTGTTACGGCCGCCACGCCGAGCGCCGAAGGACGGGTCAGCCGGCGGGCCTTTTCCACCTGGCCGATGGCTCCGGCTGCAACTCCGGCGCCAATGGCGGGCTCTTCGCGAACCGAGGCCAAAACCTGCGGCCGCGCGCTGATATCAGTGACGGCGCGCCACAGGGCCGCGGCGCCTTCTTGGGTGCGGGCAAGAAAATCGTTCATGCCCGCCACCTTACGCGGTTACTTCTTGCGCGAGCCGGCCTTCACCACGTTCTTCGTGCCGGGCGAAGGCTTCTTAGTTGCCTTCTTGCCAGCCTTCTTCGTGGACTTTTTGGTGGCCTTCTTGGTCGCCTTCTTCTTCGTCGTCTTTTTAGAGGACTTCTTGGTGGACTTCTTCTTGGTCTCGCCGGAAGCTTCCTTGGCGCGGCGCTCGGAAAGGAGCTCGTTCGCGCGGGCGTCGGTAAGCTGCTCCGGGTCATCGCCGCGGCGCAGGGAGGCATTGGTGGTGCCATCGGTGACATAGGGGCCGAAGCGACCATCCTTGACGGTCATGGGCTTGCCGGAGACGTCGTTATCGCCCAGTTGCTTGATCGGCGGTTGGGCCGCAGCGCGGCCGCGACGCTTCGGCTCGGCATAGATGCGGCGGGCCTCGTCCAAGGTGATGGTGAAGATCTGCTCTTCCTTAGCAAGCGAGCGCGAATCGGTCCCCTTCTTCAGATACGGGCCATAGCGACCGTTCTGCGCGGTGATCATCACGCCGTCGTCCTCGCCCACCTCGCGCGGCAGGGAAAGCAGCTTAAGTGCCTCTTCGAGGGTGACCGTAGAAGGCTCCATCGAGCTAAACAGCGAGGCCGTACCCGGCTTGAGTTTGTTTTCGATGTACTCCTTGACGCGCTTTTCCTTCTGCTTCGCGGCCGTCTTGGTTTCCCAGTTCTTGGCGCGCTTGCCTTCCTCGGCGCGTTGCTTGTCCTCCTCGGCGCGCTCCTTGGCGACGATCTCCTCGGCCTCACCCTCGGCCTTCTCCCGCTCATCCTCGCGGACGACCTCGGTGACATAGGGGCCGAAGCGGCCTTCCTTGGCCACGATCATGCGGCCGTTTTCTGGGTTCTCACCCAGCTCGCGGCCGCCCTGCGGGGTGGCGAAGAGCTTTTCCGCCAGCTCCTCGTTCAGGCCGTCCGGGGTGACGGTTTCGGACAGGTTAGCGCGCTGATACTCGATGCTTCCGTCATCGTTGGTACCAACGGCGCGCTCAATATACGGGCCGTAGCGGCCCACGCGGACGAAAACGTCGCGGCCCTCGGTGTCAGTGTAGAGGCGCAGCGAGTTGACCTTGCGGGCGTCGATGGCCTCCAGATTGACGTCGATAAGCGACTTCAAGCCGCCGTGACGGGCAATGGAAGCCGCCTTCTGCTCGTTGGCCTCGGCGTTGCCAAAGTAAAAACCATTGAGCCAAGCGGTGCCGTCCTCGATACCGGTGGCAATCTGGTCTAGCTCGTCTTCCATGGAAGAGGTGAAGTCATAATCCACCAGCTCGGTGAAGTTCTCCTCCAACAGGCCCACGACGGCGAAGGCAACCCAGGAGGGCACCAGTGCATTGCCGCGCGAGACCACATAGCCGCGGTCCTGGATGGTCTTGATGATGGACGCGTAGGTGGACGGGCGACCGATGCCCAAGTCCTCCATCTTCTTGACCAGGCTGGCTTCGGTATAGCGCGCCGGCGGGTTGGTGGAATGGCCCTCGGCGGAAACCTCCTTGGCGGTCAGGGCACGGCCCTCCTCCAAATGCGGCAGGCGGGTCTCGCCCTTCTTATCCCCCTTGGCGTCGTCCGCGCCATAGGCCTTCAAGAAGCCGGGGAAGGTAATGGTGCGGCCGGTGGCGGAAAATTCCACGTCGTAGCTGCCGTTATCCGTAGTGGCATTGCCCGCCACGGTGACCTTCATGGAGGTTCCCTTGGCATCGGCCATCTGGGAGGCGACGGTACGCTTCCAAATCAGGTCATAGAGCTTAAACTCCTCCGCATCCAATTGGCCGGAGAGCTGGCCCGGGGTGGCGAAGGATTCGCCGGCCGGGCGGATAGCCTCGTGAGCCTCCTGGGAGTTTTTCACCTTGCGGTCATACACGCGCGGGGAATCAGAAACGTACTCTGCGCCATAGATGCTGGTGGCGGAGTTGCGCGCGGCGGACAGGCCCTGCTTGGACAGCGAGGTCGAATCCGTACGCATATAAGTAATGTGGCCGTTTTCGTACAGGCGCTGCGCAATGCGCATGGTGCGCTCAGAGGTAAAGTGCAGGCGGCGGCCGGCCTCCTGCTGCAGCGTCGAGGTCATAAACGGCGCATAGGGCTTGCGCGTATAGGGCTTGTGTTCGACCCCAGCGACCTGCATATCCGCACCGCGCAGCGCGGTTTCCAGCGCCTTGGCCTGCGGCTCGGTGATGACGATGACGTCTTTGCTCTTGACGTTTCCGCGGTCATCAAAGTCGCGGCCCAAGGCCACGCGCTTGCTATTGACGGCCGTGAGGCGGGCGTCGAAAGTAGCGGGGTTGTCCGCGTCCGCAGCGCCGGTATCTAGCGTGGCTGCCAGGTCCCAGTAGTCGGCCGGGATGAACGCCATGCGCTCGCGCTCGCGCTCGACGATGACGCGGGTGGCCACCGACTGTACACGGCCGGCAGAAAGCCGCGGCATGACCTTTTTCCACAGCACCGGGGAGACCTCATAGCCGTAGAGACGGTCGAGGATGCGGCGGGTTTCCTGGGCGTCGATAAGGTTGTAATCCAGATCGCGGGTATTATCCGCGGCCTCCAGGATCGCGGACTTGGTGATCTCGTTAAAGACCATGCGGCGCACCGGCACCTTAGGCTTGAGGACCTCCAGCAGGTGCCAGGCGATGGCCTCGCCCTCGCGGTCGGGGTCTGTTGCGAGGTAGAGCTGATCGCACTGCTTCAGCTTGGACTTGAGGTCCGCGACCTTTTTCTTCTTATCGGGGCTCACCACATACAGCGGGGCGAAGTCATCCTCCGGGTTCACGCCGAGGCGCGCCCAGGATTCCTTCTTATACTTAGCCGGCACGTCCGCAGCGCCGCGGGGAAGATCGCGGATATGGCCCACGGAGGCCTCCACGATGTAGTTATCTCCGAGGTAAGGCTGAATCTTCTTCGCCTTCGTCGCCGACTCGACGATCACCAAGGTCTTTCCCGGCCCGGCTGCTTCTGCCACTTCGACTTCATCCCTTTCGATGATGCGAACAATAAGGTATGCACGCTTTCAGCAATCGCCCCTAGCGTACACAGTTGATCTGCATTTCCTTTCTCGCACCATATACGCGGTACTGCCAAAAGGCCGTTTTCAGGGGCACTATGTACCCCCACTGAACGGGTCTATACTGGCCTACTTAGAACGCCCAGTAGCTGTGAAAGCATTGTGGGGCACGATAGCACACCCAAGACGACGCCCGCGGAGGATTCATGGTTGACACCATCACTATGTGGATCGAAACCGTCATGTCCACAGAGTGGATCTACCCGCTGGTGGGCGTACTGATCTTTGGTGACTGCTTCTTCCCCGTGCTGCCTTCTGAAATCCCGCTCAATATGGCTGGCGCTTGGTCCGGCTCTCAGGGCTTTCCGCACCTGCCCACCATGTTTTTTGTAGCGCTCGTTGCCGCCATGATGGGCGATAATCTCTGCTTCCTGCTGGGCACGCGCTTCATGCCCCTACTCCAGCGCGTACCTAAGGGATCGAAGGCCTACGAGGGGCTCAACTGGGTAAAGCGCAATATGCGCCGCGGCGGCGGTGCGGCCATTATTATTGCCCGCTTCATTCCTTCAGCGCGCCTGTTTATGACCATCCTGCTGGGGTCCATGCGCTTCCCGTGGATCGTCTTTGTTTTCTTCGACACCATTGGCGTTGCGCTCTGGGCGGCCCAGGCACTTGCCATTGGCTACTTGGGCGGCATGGCCTTTTCCAATTCGCCGGTGCTGGCTGTGGTGGTCAGCATCATCGCCGCCGTCATCATCGGCGTGGGCCTGCAGAAACTGCAGAATAAGTTCACCGAGTGGTGGGATACCCGCCGCGGCTACGCCGAAACGCCGTAACAGGAAGGCCTGAGCGAGGGAGCCGGCCGCCTAGATGACGGACACGGACTGGGCCTGCTCGCCCTTCGGACCGGAGCCTACCTCGAACGTGACCTGCTGGTTTTCTTCTAGGGTGCGAAAGCCGCTGCCCTGGATCTCGGAGTAGTGGACGAAGATATCGCCTTCGCCGTCCGCACGCTCGATGAAGCCGTAGCCCTTTTCAGAGTTAAACCACTTAACGGTTCCTTGTGCCATGGTGTGCAGTCCTTTTCTTGATTAGCGGTGCGGCGATTCCGCGCCGAGGGGTTCGGTAAATGCGTCCTTTAGCAGTACCTTAAAGTGTAAACACCGCACCAAGACATCATTGGCCTCATATCAGTGTGACACGTTCCACGCCAAAGCGATAGGCCTAACTCACGAGGGGGTAGAAATTGGCTCACCCGGAAACGGATAATCCCCTGGGAGAAGAGCTCCTCGAGTTCATCCAGCGCCGCCTCGATGAGTCCACTCTCACATTTCAGACCACCCTGCCGCCGCAGCGCGCGCAGTATGCCGAGTGGCCCGAGTGGGTGCTGCCGGAATTAAAGGAGAAGCTGGTAGATGGGGGCGTCGGCAAGCTATATAGGCACCAGGCTGAGCTCGCGCAAGCCGCCTGGGCAGGCGAGGATGCCGTGATTTCTACCGGCACATCTTCGGGAAAGTCCCTGGGCTACCAACTGCCCATCCTGAGCCGGCTAGCGCAGGACCCAACCACCTGCGCGCTCTATCTCACCCCCACCAAGGCGCTGGGCTCGGACCAGCTGCAGGCGGTGCTCGAGCTGTGCCGGGGCATTCCGGCGCTCAGGGACGTAGTGCCCTCGCCCTACGACGGCGATACGCCGCAGGAATCCCGCGCGGGCGTGCGCGATCATTCGCGGTTCATTTTCTCCAATCCGGATATGGTGCATATGTCGCTGCTGGCGGCGCACGCGCGGTGGGCGCGGCTGCTGCGGCACCTGGAGTTCATCGTCATTGATGAATGCCATTCCTACCGGGGCGTTTTTGGCGCGAACGTGGCGCTGGTGTTGCGGCGCCTGCTGCGCCTGTGCGCGCACTATGGCTCGCGGCCGACGGTAATTTATGCCTCGGCCACTATGAAGGACCCGGGCCGGCATGCGCAACGCCTTACCGGCCGGCCCGCCCGCGCGATTACGGAGGACACCGCCCCCACCGGCGCGCGCACCGTGGCGCTATGGGAGCCGGGTTTTATCGAGGGGGCCGAGGGCGAGCACGGGGCACCGGTGCGCCGCGCCGCCACCACCGAGGCGGCCGAGATGATGGCCTCCTTCATCGCCGAGGGCGCGCGCACCATGACCTTTGTGCGGTCGCGCCGCTCCGCCGAGGTGGTGGCCATGCGCGCGGCCGAGGTGCTCTCCGGTAGCCTCGGCCGGCCCGATTTTGCCCAGCGCATCGCCGCCTATCGCGCGGGTTACCTGGCCGAGGACCGCCGCAAGTTGGAGCGCGCGCTTGACGACGCCTCCTTGCTCGGCGTCGCCACCACCTCCGCCCTCGAGCTGGGTATCGATGTCGGTGGGCTCGATGCCGTGGTCACGGCCGGTTTCCCGGGGACCGTCGCGAGCTTTTGGCAGCAGGCCGGGCGCGCCGGCCGCCGCGGGCAGGGCTCGCTCGTGGTGCTCATCGCCCGCGACGAGCCGATGGATACCTACCTGGTCCACCATCCGGAGGCACTGCTGGGGCGGCCTGTGGAGGCCAGCGTCTTCAACCCGGCCAATCCGTATATCCTCTTCGGCCACGTCTATTGCGCCGCGGTAGAAAAGCCGCTGGATGATGCCACGATTGCCGCCTGGGGCGCGCAGGATGTGGTTCACCAGCTGGCCGAATCTGGCCTGCTGCGCCGCCGCGAGCGCGGCTGGTTCGCCGTGCCCATCCCTGCCCATACGCCGGAAGAGCTCTCCCCAGAGACGGCACATACCGCGGTTTCGCTGCGCGGTGGAGCGGGCGAGGAAGTCATGATTGTGGATTCCTCCGACGGCCGCCTGCTCGGCACCATCGACGCCGCCCGCGCCACCAGCCAGGTCCACCCCGGCGCGGTGTACCTGCACCAGGGCGAAAGTTTCGTCATCGAGGAGCTCATCCTCAGCGATTACCTGGCACTGGCCCGGCCCGAGGCCCCGGACTATTCCACGACTCCGCGCTCTACCACGGATATCCGCATCCTGCGCGAGGCCGATAACCTGGTCAATTACTCCCCAGGACTGTGGGTGGCGGACGTAGAGGTAGAGGTCACCGACCGCGTCACCGGCTACCAGGTGCGGCTTGCCGACGGCACCATTGGCGACGATATCCCCCTCGATCTCCCCGAACAGCGCCTGGTCACCCGGGCGGTGGCCTACACCATCGATCCGATGGCGCTTTCCGCGATGGGGGTTACCGCCTCCGATACGCCCGGCACCTTGCACGCGGCCGAGCACGCCGCCATTGGCCTATTGCCGCTTATCGCCACCTGCGACCGCTGGGACATTGGCGGCGTGTCTACCGCGTTGCACCCCGATACGCAGCTGCCTACCGTCTTTGTCTACGACGGCCACCCCGGCGGCGCCGGTTTTGCAGAGGAGGGCTTTCGCCGCTTCCCCGAATGGATCGAGGCTACCTTCGAGGCGGTGCGCTCTTGTCCGTGCGAAACCGGTTGCCCGTCGTGCGTGCAATCGCCGAAGTGTGGAAACGGAAACAATCCGCTCAGCAAGGACGGTGCCATCAAGCTACTCGGCGCGCTGGTCACCATGACGCAGAGCTAGCCGCAACTTAAGCGGTTCTGCCTTTTTCTTCATTTACTCGCTGCGCCCGCGCGTGTTCATAGTCCGCGCTGCGCTGCAACAGCTCCTCACGCCGATGAGGAAACCGCTCCAATATTATGCGCTGAATTTCCGCCGCTGCACGTGCGCGAGTGCGCCGCACTTCCGGATTCGGCTCATAAAAAGGCGAGCCTTGCGGATGCCTCATGGAGCATCGCCTCTTTCTTCTTTCGGGGCAGATTTGTCGAGCTCACCCTCTTTAAACTCTTGGGCAAAATCCCATAGCGTGTTGATAAAAGGGGAATCTCCTTCAACGTCCGATAATAATCCCAGAATTGTGGGGAGAAAATACCATCCAGTAATTCTTTCGGCGCTTTCCGCCGAGTCAGTCTTATCGATACACCACTGCACAATTCCCCACCATCTATCTTGTTCCCGCCTATGATCCGATTTGATTTCTTCGCGTACCTTTCGGCGGTATTCCCGCCAAGCAATGAAGCCCGCCACGGCCGCCACTACGGTAGGAATAAGCCGCACCACTGCTTCCTGCCAGGTCATACCGGCCCGGCCTTCGCTTGAGTGGACCGTCCACGAACCGTGGCAGTGACGATGACGTCGCGGCCGGATTCGGTGCAGGTTTCTAGGGTGGCGTCGTTAAGCTCGGCGGTATCGCGCGCGGCGGCACAAGCATCTTCACCCGTAGCGAGGGCCCAGGCACCGGCAACCGCCGCGAGGTCGGCCGCCACTTGCGCCTCGTGTCGCGCGGCCACGCGCGAGCCCACTGCCGCCACGATAAGCAGCAAGCTCACGATGGCGACGATGATGCCGGCCGCGGCAATGGTGGCATAGCCTTCCTCGCCGCAGCGCTGCGGCCTACTCATTTCCGCCCACCTCGGCCGGAAATACCGCCTCAGAGCGCATGGTTCCGACGGGGGCATCGACGCTTACCGACGCCCTCACCAACCCACCGCTTTCTTCCACGCTGACCTGGGCATCCTCGCGCGGGGGATGGTATTCGACGCCGATGGCGTGCGAACGCGCGGCCGCGCCCGCCATGTCCACCGCGGCGATATAAGATGCCAGCGTGGCAATGGCACCCACGATTCCCGCCGCGACCAAGACCAGGGAGCTTAAAGCCAAGGCGGCCTCGATGGTCACGGAGCCATCGTCATCAAATACCCTGTGCATCATTCCTCCTTTCTGCCGGTAGGCTGGGCCCGCCGGCCGTGGTGAGAGAGCGGCGCTAGCTCGGGGTATTCGAGAGGGCGTCGGTGATGATGCCCTCGATGGCATCAACCACCCCGCCGCCGTTGATGACCATGTAGAGCACCCCGGCAAGCGCGGCGGCCGCCAAAGATCCCATGGCATATTCGATGGTGCTCATCCCCTCGTCATTGCGGATGATCTGGGAATATTTATAAAGTGCGTGCATGATTAGTGTCCTTTCACGTGAGGTTTAGAGAAGTTGTGCGCCCAAACTGATGACTACGGGCGCAAGGCCTAGAACGATGAATGCTGGCAGGAAGCACACCGCCAGCGGGAGGGCAATAAATACTCCTGCGCGCTCCGCCTGCGCCGTGGCGTGGGCGGATGCTTCCGCGCGCAAAGAAGTACAGATTCGGTGGCATCCGGCCGCGATGGTGGCGCCGGATTGGCCCGACATGATGACAAGCTGCGCTAAGTCCGCCAGCCCCGCATGGCCCTTCATGTGGCCCCACGCGGAGTGCGCGGGAACGCCCACGCCGAGCAGCGCGGCGACGGTCTCCCACAGATCCTTGGTCTGGGCATCCGCGGTGCGGGCCACCGCGGTGGTAGCGCCGTGCACGGACAGCCCTGCGGCCAAGCACGCTGCGAAAAGTTCGACGTCGCCAGCTACTGCCAGCGGATCCAGCGGTGCTGCGGGCTTGAGCTTGCTTATCAGTCCCCCGCGCGCGGTCGGGCCATCGCGCGGGGTCTTGGCGGTGGTCTCGGTTGCGCTGGCAGGTGCCAAGCGGGCGGTGTGCGGCGGCAGGCCAACGAGGGCGGCGAGGGCGATAAAGATGAGCGGGGTCATGCGGCCGCCTTCCGGATGATGACGCGCGACCAGGCGAATCCGCCGCAGGCCAGAGCCACGCCCACCACGAGGAGAATGCCACCTAATCCGCCGCCTAAAAGGAAGCCGAGCGAGTTGGCGCCCATGGCCCCTCCCATGGCGATGCCAGCTATGGGCAGGCACGCGAGCACCGTGGCGGTGGCTTGGGGTCCTTGCAGGCTGGCGGAGGTGGATTGCTGGTGGCGTCGGGAAGCGTCGAGGCGGCTTTGCGCTTGGTCGAGCAAGCTGGCCACCGCAATGCCGTGGTAGGTGGACAGCTCTAATAGGTGGCCTAGGCGGTTAAGTTCCGGCAGAGCCTTGCCGCCCCGCGCATCTATCAGCGCCATGTGCGGCGGCGCACCGCGCGCGGCGAGGACGGCCGTGGATTCTAGTGCTGCGGATACCTCGCGCGGGGTGGTGGCTGGAAGGGACTCCACGCCGCGGGCAAGCGCCCCAGCCAAGGTCGCCCCTGCGCGCAGGTCCGCGGTAACCACGCCTAGGTAGGCGGCCAGCCCCTCGCGGCCGCGCCGCTCCGCCCGCGCGGCCACCAAGTCTTTGACGTACCAGGACACGCACCACGCGATAATGGCGGCGGCAATGGCAATGCTGATGCGTCCCACCGAGTAGAAGACCAGGCTGCCGCAAAAGACCGCGCCTAGGATAACCACGGAGCTGGTCTGTGCCCGGCGCGTGGCTGAGGCCAAGCGGCCGGCACTCGAGGGCGCGGGTATAAGCAGCGCAGCGGCAAGGATGAGGTAGCTAAGCATGGCTGGCCTCCCCGGCATGCTCCCCCAGCAGCTGCGCGGAGAATTCCGCGAAGCCGTCTGCCGGACCAGCTTCGGCACTCCAGATGATGCGCGGGGTCACTGGGTTTCCCTCGAGCACGCCGATATGGGCGAGGCGGCGGCCCTGTGGGGTGCGCTCCATGGTCAGCACCATGTGCACAGCCGCAGCCAATTGCGAGTGCAGCGCCGCACGGTCCAAGCCACCGAGGGCGGCGAGAGCCTCCATGCGGGCTGGTACTTCAAAGAGGGAATTGGCGTGCAGCGTGCCGGCGCCGCCGTCGTGGCCGGTGTTGAGCGCCGCAAGGAGATCCACCACCTCACGGCCGCGGATCTCGCCCACCACGATGCGGTCCGGCCGCATGCGCAGCGCTTGGCGCAGCAGTTGTGACATCGTGACCTCGCCGCTTCCCTCCGCGTTGGCCCGGCGCGCGATCACGCTGACGCAGTGCGGGTGGTGTGGGGAGAGCTCGGCGGTGTCCTCGATAACGAGGATGCGTTCGCGCTCGGAGACGGTTCCCAAAAGCGCGGAGAGTAGGGTGGTTTTGCCGGAACCGGTGCCGCCGATGACGAGGAAGGAAATCCGCTTGTCCACCACGGCGCGCAGCAGCGCCGCGATGTCTTCTGGCAGCGTGCCATTGTCTACAAGCTGGGGCAGGGTTGTCTGCGCTTGGCGCAATACGCGCAGGCTCAGGCAAGTCCCGGCAACCGCGGGCGGGCTCAGCAAGGCGTGGACGCGTAGCACGACACCATCGGGGCGGGTGACGCGGCCATCGGCAAAGGGCTGTGCATCATCGAGGCGCGTGCCTGAAGCTGCCGCAAGCCGGCTGGCCAGCTGGCGGACCTCGGCATCATCGCGGAAGGTGATATCGGTGAGCTCAAGGCCTTCGCCGCGGTCCATGAATACCGCGTGTGGCCCGTTGACTACGACGTCTGTGACGCCCTCGCGCCCCAGCACCGCATCGAGAGGCCCCATCCCGGTGGCGTCTTGGCGCAGGCGGCGCAGCAAGTCAAGCACTGCAACATCACTAATCACGCCGGCTTCTGCGCGAATGCGCCGGGCCAGGGCTGCCGCATCATGCACCACGTCGGGCTCGGCGGCAATGATGCGCTGCATCTTTTCCAGCGTTTCTTGTGCTGCTTTATGCTCGCTCATGCGCCAACCTCCTCGAGGACCGCGCGGGCGGCCTTGCGCAAGGGTGCGGGGAGGCGCTGCGGCAGGCCGCCGATTTCTACCGCGCGGGTGAGGCCCCGGAGCGTCGGCAATTCTGCCAGCACCGTGCTGTGGACGATGCGTTCTACTTCCGCCGCGCTTAACGACGCCCACTGGCGTTGCCGCAGCACCACCACGCACCTGCGCCGCGCAGCATCGAAGCGCACCAGAAGTTGCGCGGCCGACGCGGCCGAGCGCACCTCCGCGGCCACCACGATGACCACGTGGGTACAGGTATCCGGGATAGTCTCCGGGGTGCAATCCACCACGCATAACCCTTCGCCTGCATGGGCCGCCCCTACCACTCGCGCAAGCAGGTCCTTGTCCAAGCGGAAGGGATCCGCGACGGTGCTGCGCGCGGCCGAGAGCACCGCTACTCCATCAGGCGTGGATGGCAGCGCGCGGTAGAGATCGGCGGCATCGATGCTGCCATCGCCCACGGTAAGCTCCGGCCAGCGCGCCCCCGGTTCCGCTTCTACACCGAGCAGGAGGTCGAGGCCGCCGGAGTATGGGTGGGCGTCGATAAGCAGGGCGCGACCGTCGGCTGCGCATTGGGTGCGGGCTAACGCGGCCGCGAAGGTCGAAGCGCCCACCCCACCGCTCGCGCCCACCACGGCGATGGTCGCACTGCCCGGCCGCGCTTCCTGCGGCGCGCCCGCAGCGGCAATGCTCGCCAGCAACTCCTTCACCTGGGCGGGGATGATAAAGGCGCTCTCCGCGTGGCAGGCGAGCGCCGCCTCGTAATCAATCGGTCCGGGGTCCGCGGCTAGGAAAAGCACGGGCGCAGGCGCGGTGTGGGTGCGCCGCGCTGCTGCCACCACGCGGGCCATGAGGGAATCAACCAGCACCGCATAGGCGCCAGGCAAACTGCGCGGAATATCGCGGGGATCGGTCACGGTCAGCACATCGTGGCTGGTCGCAGCCGCGGCGTGAACGGCCTCGGCGCGCAGCGCTTCGTCACCAATGGCGACGACGATGACGGCGGAATCAGGGTGTAATGCGTTCATGCCTCATAGCCTGAAGCATCCGCGCAACCGCAGCGAGGCTCCGGCAGCAGTGCTGTGGATAACCCGCCAGAAGTCACCATGTGGACCTAGTTTGGTTGTCGTTTCAACCAAAAATCTGTGGATAACCGGCGCCGCACGGCGGTAGATATAGGTGACGGCCCGCGCATCGGGGGGGGTGTGCGCGCGGGCCGTCAGTAACCCGGCCTCGGGGGGTGAGCCGGGGCAGGCCGCACGGTATATCGGGGCCTTGCACGCATTATTATGACATGTTCGCCACCCAATCACAACAGCTAACAGCAGATTTCCACGGTCACGGCGCTGACCTGCACCGAATACATGTTCACTCAACGCCACCCCCACGCGGGTTCCCAATCCCACATTTGTGACATACAAATCACCGTTAACGTCAACCACTTCTGCACCAGCAAGTACTAAGGACGGCTACACTCGGCAGCACATCATGACTACTTCCCGCGAGCCCCGTCATCCCCGCCGCGCAGCCACCACCCGAGCCGGCGGCGACCCCGCACGCACCGCGGCGTTTTTCGATCTCGATAAGACCATCATCGCCACCTCCTCGGCCTATGCGTTTGGCCGCGAGTTCCTTCACAACGGGCTCATCTCGCCGGCCGAAGCACTGCAGCTATCACTTGCTAAGGCCAGCTATATGTTCTCCGGTTTGACCAGCGAAGGCATGGATTCCACCCGCGACCAACTCACCGCAATGGTCACTGGGTGGTCCGTGGACGAGGTGCGCGCCATCGCCCGCGACACCATGCATCACGTGGTCACGCCCTCCATTTATGCTGAGGCCCGCGAACTTATCCGCACCCACCGCGCCGCTGGCCACCACGTGGTTATCGTCTCTGCCTCCGCGGCCGTGCTGGTGGACATCATCGCAGAAGAACTCGGCGTCGAACACGTCATTGCCACCGAATTGGCAGAGGAAAACGGCCGTTTTACCGGGGAGGTGCTCTTTTATTGCAAGGGCCCCACTAAAGCAGAGGCACTGGAGCAGACCGCAGCGGCAGAAAACCTCGACCTTAATGCCAGCTACGCCTACTCGGATTCCGCTACGGATATCCCGATGCTAGAAAAGGTAGGCCACCCCGTCGCCGTCAACCCAGACAAGCAGCTAAAGCGCCACGCCCTCGCCCACGATTGGAATATCCGCTCCTTTAAGGACCCGGTGCCGCTCCTTCCTGCACCGACCGCCAAGGAAATTGGAATCGGCGCCTCCGTTCTGGCGGGTACCGCGGCAGTTATCGGTGCTGGCCTGTGGCTAACGCAGCATCCGGGCCGCCCTGGCCCGCCCAAGCGGGGCCCACGGCGCGCCTCTTAGGCCGCGCGAGCAATCGCGTCGGCTTCTTTGCCACCGGCGGTCCAGGCGGCGAGGTGGGTTAAGAGGGCGTCGGCAAGCGCGGTGCGATAATTGTCCACCGCGGCGGCATACTCGGCGCGGTGGCGGGTGTAGTAGACCTCGGGCACGGCAAAACCGCGCGGGTCAAAGCCCGTATGCACCGCGGCGAGGCGGGAGGCCACGCGGGCGACGAGGCCACTGCGAGGGCCAAAGAACTCGCCGGCGGCAATCTCGGCATGGACCACACTCGGCAGCAAGAGATCGAAGGCGGGACCGCCACCCTGCGCGATGAGCCGTCCCAACCCTTGCAAGCGCGCACTCTCACCGGCCGGAATGCCGGTACCGCCGGCCGCGACGTCGATGCGCGCCAGCACCTGCAGCGGTGCCCGGGCAAAGGAGCGCACCGTAGCATCTAAGAGTTCCGGGGCGGCCACGGAATAGGCGCTGATAGCGCTGGCCAGCGGCCCTTCTTCCATATCTTCCGGTCCCGGATGTGGGGGGATGGCGTGGCCGTCCAGCGCCACGCTGGCACGGGCGCCGCGCATGAGGGACTCCGCAGAGATAACCTCAAACTTGCGCAATCCTGCAGGTCGGCGGTGTGCACGAGCAATGGCAGCGGCGGCCTTTTCTGCACTTTCTTTTACCCCCGGCAGGCGAAACAGCGGGGATAACGCGTCATTTTCTGACATATCCATTAGGATAGCCGTGGAAGTCCCTAAGTATGCGTGGCACCATGGGATAATAGTGATTCCATTATTGTTGGGGACATTACAAGGTTTAGATAAACGCGAGGAGAATTAATCGTGAGCAACGATGGACTTTTTACCGACGGTACTGATCAATTTGCACCGAAGGTGAACTCGATCCCTTTGAGTGACGTGGATACATCCTCGTCCGAGACCTCGGTAGGCCAGCTGGTCTCCAACGCCACCGAGCAGATGTCCCAGCTCGTGCGCTCCGAGGTGGAGCTAGCCAAGACCGAGCTGGCAGAGTCCGCTAAGAAGGGCGGCATCGGTGCAGGCCTCTTCGGCGGCGCAGGCACCATCGCGCTGTATAGCTCCTTCTTCTTTTTCTTCTTCCTGGCCGAGCTTCTCGCCGTCTGGCTGGACCGCTGGGCAGCGTTCCTGATCGTTTTCTTGATCATGATCGTCCTCGCCGGCATCCTAGCCTTCGTTGGCCTGAAGAACGTCAAGCAGGTCAAGGCCCCGCAGAAGACCATTGACTCCACCAAGGAACTCAAGAACTTGGTTCCGGGCAAGGCGCAGAAGTCCCTGGACCGTAAGAACACCAACGGCCTCTACACCTAAACCGGCAGGCGCCACGCGTACGTGCACCCCTCTATCCGCCCTAGCTAGCCTGGGGCGGATTTTGTGTACTTCCGCCCCCTCTTCTCTACCGTTTCTGCCCCAACTATAGAAAGGCGGCACCATGGCCTTCGCACCCCTGCCCCCCTCAACGGTGGAGCTGGATGGACCTTATGCGCATGAGTTCGTCCACACCCGCGGCATTCGCCTGCACGTCGCCACGGCGGGCGATAGCACGCAGCCACTCGTGGTGCTCATCCACGGCGCCTTCGGCGGATGGTTCGATTACCAGGACGTCATAGCGCCGATTGCACAACGCGGCTTCCACGTCGCGGCCGTGGATATGCGGGGCTTTGGTATGTCCGATAAGCCGCCCATTGATGCGGGGCAGGATATCCGCACTTTAGTGGGCGATATTAGCGGGCTCATTCAGGCCTTGGGCCATGACGACGCCTTTGTGGTGGGCGCCGATACGGGTGGCGCCGTGGCATGGTGCTTGGCGGCAGAACGCCCTGAGCGGGTGCGCGGCCTAGCCTCCATATCCTCCGCCCACCCGGTGGATCTGCGCCGCGCGATTGCCGCCCGGCCGTGGGACTTTGGGTGGATTAACCTGCGCTCGTTGCTGTGCCGCCTGCCGCGCGTTACCCGCGCCCAAAACCTGCTGCTTAGCCCGCGCGCCTACCGCAAGGAGCTGGAGCTGGATACGGGGCCTTCGCTTGCCGACGCCACCCTAGACCGCATCCTCGATCTCCGCCTGCGCGCCTCCCGCATCGGCAGCGTCCGCCGTGGAATCTTGTGGAACCACCGCATGCGCACCGCCGTGGTCCCCTTGACCTGGGTAGAACTGGCAGTAGAGCGCCCCGTGCTCTTTATCCACGCCCAGCAGCGTCTATGGAACCCCGTGGTCCGCCGCGCCGCCTCGCGCGCCCGCCGCGGATTCACCGCCACGACCGTCCCCGGCGCGAAGAACCTTCCGCACCTGGAAGCACCGGCGGATTTCGTTTCCATGCTGGCGGCCTGGCTACAAGAACATAACTAGTGCGCCACGCACTCCCCGGTATCAACCGGGTGGGTAAGCTGCGTGATGTCTCCGATCTGGGCGTTGACCTCATCGGCGGTTAGGGCATAGCCCGTCTCGGAATCATCCACCGAGGCGCCGAAGACCACGCCGAGGACCTCGCCGGCCGTGTTGACCAGCGGCCCGCCGGAATTTCCTTGTTGGATCTTGCCGCGCACGGTGTAGGAATCTCGTTCCACGCGACCATGCGAGTAGATATCCGGGCCGGAAATGGTGATGCGATCGCGCACGCGCGCCATCTCGGCGTCGAAAGGCCCAGAGTGCGGGAAGCCCATGACCATGGCATCATCGCCCGTCTGGGCCGGGGCCTGGGCCCATGGCAGCGGATCGATGCCCAGGTCGCGCGAGTGCAGCACGGCCACATCCACATCCGGGTTGTAGTAGACCACGGTCGCGTCCTTGAGTCCCACCTTGGTATCCAAGCGCACGGTCTGCGTGCCGGCCACTACGTGAGCATTGGTGATCACGTAGTCATCGGCCGCCACGAAGCCGGAACCCATGAGGCGGCGGGAGCACTCTTCGGCGTCGCCAAGCACGTGAATGACAGACGGCCGCATGCGCCGCACCATCTCCGGATCCTGCACGTCTGGGTCCGGCTCTTCTACTTCCTCGGTGCTAATCGAGTTTTGCCACGGCGAGACTAGCGGCGGCAGGCCGGACTCGTTGAGCATCGCCGCCACCCCATTGGGCAGCGACGCTACCTGCGCCGGCGCGGCCGAGTTGAGGTTGCCCAAGATGCGGGAATCGCGGAGGCCCTGACCGGCCGCACCGCCTAAATTGGTGGCCACGGGGATAGAAATGAGCCAAATAACCACCAAGGCGGCAAAGGCTTGAAAAACCGCACCCACGGCGGAATCGAGGCGCTGCGTCTTGCGCGCCTTCATGCGATCGCGCACGCTGCCACCTAACGAGGATCCGATAAGCTGCCCGACGCCCACAAAAAGCACCAGGATTCCCACCAATAGCAGCAAGCGCAGCGAGGGCTGCTCCACCAAGCGCAGGGCGGCCGGGGCCACGGCAATGCCTAGCACTACCCCAGCACCCACACCAATGGAGGCCAATACCGCCGCGAGGGCGCCATTGCGCCACCCACTCAGGAGCGCTATGAGGACGGCGACCACAATCAAGCCGTCAACGATGAGCGCAGGAGTCATGGCTATGGGTTCTTTCTATCTGGGAGTTAAAACGAATACGTACCGCGGCACAAGCGGTTAGGACATCTTCTCATTATTGCGGGAGTTTGTGAGGGAGTCACGCAGGTCCATGACTGAATTGTTATCCCATGGAATGCTCCACCCAGCGTGCTGCAATAGTGCCGAAAGCACGCCGGCGGTAAAGCCCCAAATGACGTAACCATTGGCGTGAAATGCTGGTCCTTGCCACTTTCTAAAGCCCACCATGAAGCGGTTGCGCGGATCGATCAACTCCCGGATAGGCACGAGAAACACGTCATCGGTTTCATCGGGGCTGGCGGGATAGACCTCCCCCGGCTGGGCCCAATGCGCCAAAATGGGGCTCACCGGATTGCCGGTGGCGCGGATATGCAGCTGCTCCCACTGCTCCAGCGGGGTCACGGAGTTGCGCTGCAGATCCGTTTCCTCCCAGGCTTCCCGCAGCGCGGTATCCACCAGGGAGGTATCGGCGGGATCCCGGCGGCCGCCGGGAAAGGCTATCTGGCCCGAGTGCGAGCGCATGGACGGCGAGCGATGCGTGAGCAAAATGCTGGCCTCCTCCGCGCTCTCACCGCTCAGCAGCATGAGCACGGCCGCTTCCCGCTTGACCGGCACCTGCACATTGGTGCCGTTGAGGGACGAAGCCTGGCGGTTGCCAATGAGCTCTTGCACCTGGCTGGGGTCTACCCCCAGCGCCGGCTTGAGCCAATCTGGTGTGCGCTCGGGAAGGAGTTGACTCATGCCGCAATCGCCTCCTCCACGGCCTTTTCAATCTCCGCTGCGGAGCTAAACGGCTGCGCAAATTGCTTGCGCACCTCACCGTCCTTGAGCACCACCGTCACCGGCACCACGCCCGGCAGGCCCAGTTCACCGGCAAACTTATTATCCGAATCCTGGAAGCTCGGCAGCTCCACGCCCAAGTCATTCAAGAAAGCTGCACCATTTCCCGCATTCTTATCCGCATGCACGCCCACAACCTGCCAGTCTGGGTGCGCTTCCGCCACATCCTGCAGATAGGGAAGCTCCGCGCGGCACGGCTCGCACCACCACGCCCACACATTGACCACGGCTACGCCCTCATCGGCGGGCTTTCCGGCGTCCGCACCGCCTAAACACTCCAGCTCTACCCCAGCCACAGTGCCGGCCGGGCAGTCTGGACGCTGCGGGACTTCTTGTGGGGAAGCCTCGCTTGGCGACGCCTCCTCAGATCCGTCCCCACCCCGCAACTGCGAGACCCCAGCTACCGCAATGACGGCAATCAGGATCGCGGCAATTACCGTGCCAAGGACGTAGTTCTTCATACCGTTAGCCTAGCGCCCACGAGCGGCTGGACACATATCCCGCAGAACGCATGCATCGCACTCCGGCGTGCGCGCATGGCAGACCTGGCGCCCGTGGAAGATGACGCGGTGTGAAAACATCGTCCACTCTTCTTCCGGCACGAGCTTTGCGATGTCCCGCTCAATCTTGACCGGCGTCGTCTCCCCCGTCAGCCCGAGCCGCTGCATGAGGCGGCCGAAATGCGTATCCACGGTCAGCCCGAGGATCCCGAAGGCATTTCCGAGCACCACCAGCGCGGTCTTGCGCCCGACCCCGGGCAAGCTGGTCAGTTCCTTGACCGTGCGCGGGACCTCGCCTTGAAAATCTGCCACCAGCTTCTCCCCAATGCCCAAAAGGTGCCCCGCCTTGGCACGCTGAAAGCCAAGCGGCCGCAGGATGCTCTCCAAGTCCGAGCGCTGCGCGGAAGCATAATCCGCCGCCTCGGGGTAGCGAGCAAAGAGTTCAGGGGTCACCGAATTCACGCGTTCATCCGTACATTGCGCGGAAAGAACGGTGGCAACGAGCAGCTGTAGCGGGGAGTCATAATCCAAGGCACACCGTGCATCCGGGTACTCCTGCGCCAAACGCCGATTTATCTCCGGTGCGCGCAGCTCCGGCGCGCTGGCCGCTGACAGTGCTGAATTCATGGGGTTTAGCTTAGTAGACTAGGAAACCATGATTTCACTCGTGATTCTGGTGCCACTTGCCATCGCCCTTTTCGCCCTCCTGATGGAAAAGCTTGAGGCAGTCGTTTTTGCTGACTAGGCCGGAAAACTGCTGGCCTGAACCGTGCCCTAGCACGAGTAGAGTTTCTATAGTGTGACAAAATTTCACTGAAGTACCAAAAGTGACCAATTACACTGTAAGATGAAATCCGTTACACAGTGACCCCGCTTGTTCCGCATTGTCGAGTGCACGAAAGACCGCACCCAGATGTGGCACAGGCTCATCTATGGACTTTCTTAGTCGACATCCAAGGAGTAAAACGTGGAAGGCGTACAGGACATCCTCTCCCGCGCCGGAATCTTCCAAGGCGTTGATCCCGTTGCAGTGCAGCACCTAATCGAGCAGATGGAGACCGTGCGCTACCCGCGCGGAACCACCATCTTCGACGAAGGCGAGCCTGGTGATCGCTTGTACATCATCACCTCGGGCAAGATTAAGCTCGCCCGCCACGCCCCGGATGGCCGCGAAAACCTCCTGACCGTCATGGGCCCATCCGATATGTTTGGCGAGCTGTCCATCTTCGATCCGGGCCCGCGCACCTCTTCCGCAGTGTGCGTGACCGAGGTTCAGGCAGCCACCATGAACTCCGAGCTGCTCAAGAAGTGGGTAGGCGACCACCCCGAAATCGCCCAGCAGCTGCTGCGCGTGCTGGCTCGCCGCCTGCGCCGCACCAACGCTAACCTGGCTGACCTCATCTTCACCGACGTTCCGGGCCGCGTGGCAAAGACCTTGCTGCAGCTGGCTAACCGCTTCGGCGTCCAGGAAGGCAGCGCCCTGCGCGTGAACCACGACCTCACCCAGGAAGAGATTGCCCAGCTGGTGGGCGCTTCCCGTGAGACCGTCAACAAGGCGCTGGCCACCTTCGCGCACCGCGGTTGGATCCGCCTCGAGGGCAAGTCCGTGCTCATCGTCGATACCGAGCACCTCGCCCGCCGCGCTCGCTAAGACCGCGCCGGCTCACGACCCCGCCTCGGCGGGGTTTCGCTGGTTTTGCCCCCTTAACCAGTTCCGCACCACACTTGTGGCCGCGGTACGCTCCACACCGTACTGCCTGCGGACCATACCGCGGCCGCACGTCGACCCTGCGCACCTCCTACCTCAGCCCACAGCACAATTAAGCCCCTCTTCCCACCAATGAGGAAGAGGGGCGAATGGAGATAGGCTTATTTAGCCTCGCCGTCCAAGTACTTCAGCGCGGTGCGCGTGGACTGCTCCGCAGCGTGGCGCAGCACCGGGTCCACATCGTCATACATCTCGTTGACCAGGGTATTCAGATCTACATCATCGCCTAGGCGGGAGCGGATCTCCTTAATCTGGTCAAGGCGGTAGTGGCGGCGGTCAATGTACTTGCGGGCCACCTGAGAGGTGTCATCCAAGTCTGGTCCGTGTCCCGGGAACAGCGCAATATCCTTCCCGCGCTCTTCCAAGGTGTCGAGGGTCTGCAGGTAATCGGCCAAGTTACCGTCCGTCTCCGAAAGGAGAACGGTGTGGCGGCCGGCGATGGTGTCACCGGAGATAATGCCTTCGAGGCGGGAATTTCCTACCTCGCCGCTCCACACAAAGAAGCAGGTGGAATCCGCGGTATGGCCTGGGGTGTGAACGACCTCGAGACTTGGGGTGATGCCATCGAGGGAGATGTGCTCGCCGTCCTGGAGGGCCTCGGCACCATTGCAGTAGCTCGGATCGAAGGCGCGGATGGGGGCGCCGGTCATCTGCCGCAAGCGTTGTGCGCCCGAAGCGTGGTCATCATGGCGATGGGTAATCAAAATCAAAGCCACCTCACCTGCGTTGCGGTGCACAACGTTGAGATGGCCTTCATCCTCGGGACCCGGATCCACGACGATCGCCCGAGAGTCTTCAGCGGCGCGAATAATCCACGTATTCGTCCCCTCAAGGGCGGTGTAGCTGGGGTTATCACAAAGGACTACGCCAACGGACTGGCCGACGGGACGCAATTGACTATATGCGGGGTGCTCCATAGTTACTAGCCTATCCGATCAAGCAGCAATTTCTACGATTAGTTCGATCTCTACCGGGGCGTTTTTAGGCAACGCAGCTACGCCCACTGCGGAGCGAGCATGCTTTCCAGCATCCCCAAAGACCTCACCGATGAAATCGGAGGCACCATTGATAACTACCGGTTGGTCTGCATAGGCCGGATCGGAGGCTACAAACCCCACGATTTTTACCACGCGGGAGACATTGTCCAGGCCAACTTCGGCATCGATAGCGGCAAGAGCATTCAGCGCCGCGATGCGTGCCTGTTCCTGGGCTTGTTCCGTGGTGACTTCGGCGCCAACCTTGCCGGTGAGCGGCAGGGCGCCTTCCACGAGGGGAAGCTGGCCAGAGGTCCAGACCTGATCACCCACGCGCACGGCCGGCACATAGGAAGCTAGTGGCTTGGCGACGCCCGGCAGCTCATACCCCAGCTCCCGCAAGCGAGCATGAAAGCCCATTTACTCTGCCACCTCGCGCTTGAAGTAGGCCACGACGTTTTCCGGGTTAGGACCCGGGGTGACGGTGACCAGTTCCCAGCCATCTTCACCCCAAGAATCGAGGATCTGCTTGGTGGCGTGGGTAAGGACAGGTGCGGTTGCGTATTCCCATTTAGTCATGGGGTCCATTCTAACTATTAAATACGCACTATGCCGTCTAAATTCTTAAATGCCGACGAGCTCGCCACCTTGGGCCAAGTAGTGGGCCCAGTCCGTGATGTGGGGGTTCTTGCGCAGCAGGGCTCGGCGCTGGCGCTCGGTCAGCCCGCCCCACACACCGAACTCGACGCGATTATCCAGGGCGTCGGCGCGGCATTCGGTCAACACCGGGCAGTGGCGGCAAATGACGGCCGCCTTGCGCTGTTCCGCACCGCGAACAAATAGGGCATCCGGGTCGCCCTTGCGGCATTTGGCCTGGGTGACCCACTCACCACGCTCGGGATTTCGGGCTGTATTAGACATTCCAGCAGTCTTCACACGAACGGTCATGGGTGAGTGTGCTCCTTCCCAGACGGAATACTATGTAACGCATCTGAGTCTATTCATCCAGGTAGAAGATTGTCTAACACGTCACACTTTAGGGGGTGCGAGTGATCTTCCACCTACCAAGGGCAACCACGTAGTGTATGGGGCGTGACTGTCATCAAATCTTTGGCCAAGATAGCCCTGTCTACGGTCTTGGTAGGTGCGCTCATCGCCCTGGCTCTTGCCCCCTTCGCGGGCATTTCCGGTGTAGCGATTGCCCGCACTAACGAAACCATGCAATCTGACCTGCAAGATCTGACTGCCGGCAATATCCCAGGCGTCACCACGATCAAAGACGCCAAGGGCAAGGACATGGCTTATGTCTTCAGCCAACGCCGCCACCCGGTAGAGAGCAAAAAGATCTCTAAGGCCATGAAAAACGCCATCGTCTCCATTGAGGACGAGCGCTTTTATGATCACGAAGGCGTGGACTTCCAGGGAAACTTCCGCGCGCTATGGACAAACCTGACGTCAGGCGGCGTCTCCCAGGGCGCTTCCACCATCGATCAGCAGTACGTCAAGAACTACCTGCTATTAGTTTCTGCCACCACCGATGAAGAGCGCGCCGCGGCCACCGAGCAATCCGTGGCCCGCAAGCTGCGCGAGATGCGCATGGCCACCAAGATGGATGCGGAATTGGATAAGGATGACATCCTCACCAACTACCTCAACCTGGTGTCTTTTGGTAACCATGCCTATGGCGTCGAGGCGGCGGCCCGCACCTACTTTGGCACGCATGCTTCCGAGCTCACGGTGCCGCAGGCAGCGATGCTGGCTGGCATGGTCCAATCCTCTGAGCGCCTCAATCCCTATACCAACGCCGAGGAAGTAACCGACCGACGCAACCTAGTCCTGCAATCCATGGCGGATAACGGCCATATCAAGCAACAGGAAGCGGATAAGTATAAGGAGGAGAAGCTGGGCGTCGGCAAGAAGCCTAAAACGCTAGCCAATGGCTGCATCGGCGCCGGCGACCGCGGTTTCTTCTGTGATTATGTACTGAAATACCTGGATAAGAAGGGCATTAGCGAGGAGCAGCTAGCGCGCGGCGGCTACACCATCAAAACCACGCTGGATCCAACGGTGCAGGATAAGGCCCTCGAGTCCGTCCAAAGCCATACCAATCCGGATGCCCAGGGCGTGGCTGAAGTCATGAACGTCATCAAGCCCGGCAGGTCGGACCGCAAGGTGCTGGCCATGGTCTCCTCGCGCGATTACGGCCTGGACCTAGATAAAAATGAGACCATCCTGCCGCAGCCCTACTCCTTAGTGGGCAACGGTGCAGGTTCCGTCTTCAAGGTCTTTACCGCCGCGGCCGCGCTCGAAGCGGGCTATGGCATCAAAAACACCGTGGATGTGCCCACCCGCTACGAGGCGGAAGGCCTGGGCCACGGCGGCGCCGCCGGCTGCCCGGCGGACCGCTACTGCGTGGAAAACGCTGGTGCCTATAAGGCCACGATGACGCTGCAGGAAGCGCTGGCACACTCCCCCAATACTCCGTTTATCAAGCTCACGGAGCAGGTAGGCGTGGCACCCATCGTCGATATGGCCGTGCGTTTGGGCCTGCGCTCCTACGATGACAAGGGCAGCTTTGATAAAGACACCTCGATTGCTCAGCACACCAAGGACGCCAACTCCGGCTCCTTCACCTTGGGCCCCGACCAGGTCAACCCGCTGGAGCTTTCCAATGTCGGCGCCACGCTGGCCGCGGATGGCAGGTGGTGTGAGCCTAACCCCATCTCCCAGGTCACGGATAAGGAAGGCAACGAGGTCTATCTCAAGGAAACCCCGTGTGAGCAGGCCGTTGATAAGGACGTAGCCCGCGCGATGAGCAATGCCCTGTCCGAGGACGCCAAGCAGGGCACCGCCAAGGATGCCGCCCAAGCGGCCGGTTATTCCAGCCCAATCGCGGCCAAGACCGGTACCACCGAGTCCAACCAATCCTCCGCATTTTTGGGATTCAACGAGGGTATTTCCGCCGCGCCGTATATCTATAACGATGGCACCTCCACCGTCCCGCTATGTACCGGGCCGGTGCGCCAGTGCGCGGGTTGGGGCAACCTCTACGGCGGCTTGGAACCGGCGCAGACCTTCTTCAGCATGGCTACGCAGCTGCCGATAGCGACCAAGGCCGGACTGCCGAACTACAACAAGAAGTACGACAACGGCACCACGGCCGATAAGACCCTTGATAGCCTGCGCGGCAAATCCGAGGCCGAGGCCCGCCAGACCTTGGAGTCCAAGGGCTACGTAGTCAAGACCTCCCGGGTTATCGGCGGCAATGTTCCTTATGGCCGCGTGGTTCGCGCGATTACCGGCAAGGACGGCAAGAAGAAGGGCGCGGAGATTACGCTGCAGCTTTCCGACGGCGCCGGGGCCTCCCAATCCTCTTCCTCCGGCGTGGCCGACGCCAACTCCACCGGCGCACAAAATAGCACCGGCGGCGGTAATGCCGACGGTGCTACGAGCCCGGGCCGCTCGACTGGCGGCACAGGCGGCGGAAGGGGCAACGGCGGTGGCGGTACCGGCGGCGGGTTCTCGCCGGAAGACTTTGGCATCCGCCAAGAGGACATCGATAGCTTTGCCAACGACATCCGCAGCCTGCTTGGCCGCTAAGCCTCGCCCGTTGCGGTCTCGCCCGTTTTAGCTCAGCTGGGACTTGACCTCAGCGGACAGGCGCTTGCCATCCGCCTGGCCGGCGGCCTTGGCATTGGCCACCTTCATTACTGCACCCATCTGCTTCATGGTGGGTGCTTCGCCGTTTTCGGCCTCAACCTCCGCGATAGATTCCTTCACCAAAGCTTGTAGCTCGGACTCGTCCAGCTGGCGGGGTTGGTAGGCCTCGAAGAAGGGGACGTCGGCAAGCTCGGCTTCCGCCAGCTCCGGACGGCCGTTGTCCTCATAAACCTCGGCGGACTCGCGACGCTTTTTGATTTCGCGCGCAATCACCTTGAGGATATCGGCGTCCTCCAGCTCATGCCGGGATCCATTGGTCTCCTCGGCCTGGATGGCGGCCAGCAAGGCGCGGATGGCGCTGGTGCGTTGCTTCTCCTTCGCCTTCATTGCGGTTTTCAAATCTGCACGGATGGTTTGCTTTAGCTCGCTCATGCCTATCAATGTACGCCAGGTAGTGTGGTAGCCGTGAAACTTTTACGTATTCTTGGCGGCCTCACCGCTGCCGGCCTGGGCGCCGCGGCATGGGGCTATAGCGAACTGACCAAATTCGAGCTCAAGGAATATACGCTCCCCCTCCTGCCCAAGGGCACGCTGCGCGGTAAGCCGGAATTTCGGCTGCTACATCTGTCCGATCTGCATATGATCCCCGGCCAGGAGACCAAGATTGCCTGGGTGTCTGCCCTCGACGCCCTGGAGCCGGACCTCGTGGTCAACACTGGCGATAATCTCTCCGATCAGCAGGCCGTTCCCGATACGTTGCGCGCGCTCGGCCCTTTGCTGGCCCGTCCCGGCCTCTTTGTTTTTGGCACCAATGACTACTGGGCGCCGCAGCCGGTTAACCCCTTCAAGTACCTGCTGGGCAAAAAGCGCGAGCCCTCCTATGTGGACTTGCCGTGGCGCGGCATGCGCGCCGCCTTCTTGGAGCACGGTTGGCGCGATGCCAATCAGGCCCGCCATGAATTCAAGGTAGGCAACGTCCGCCTTGCCGCCGCCGGCGTGGACGATCCGCACCACGATCTGGATGACTATTCCGAAATCGCCGGCCCGCCCAACGAGGACGCCGACTTGTCCCTAGCGCTCCTCCATGCCCCCGAACCCCGCGTGCTGGAGAAGTTTGCGGGCGATGGCTACCAACTTTCCCTGTCCGGCCACACCCACGGCGGCCAGATCTGTTTGCCCGGCTCCCGGGCGTTGGTTACCAATTGCGGCATCGATCGCGACCGCGTGCAGGGCCTCCACGACTTCGGCCCGATGAAGATGCATGTCTCCAATGGCCTGGGCACCTCCAAATTCGCCCCGGTACGCCTCTTCTGCCGCCCTTCCGCCACTCTGCTGAAAATCACCGAGGTGGACTAAACCCAGCCACCTGCCGTTTTGTTGATTGCGCTCAGCTTGCGTTAAAGTATCCAGGTACCGCTTTTCAAGGCGGAACGCCGGGATATGGCGCAGGTTGGTAGCGCGCTTCGTTCGGGACGAAGAGGTCGCAGGTTCAAATCCTGTTATCCCGACCAATAGCCCGCAGCTTTGCTGCGGGCCTTTTTCGTTATTACGCCAGCATTCCCGTAAATAGCGCCACGGCAACCAAGATGGCGGAGAAAATCCACGCAATTGGGAAAGCCAGCTTGAGGTATTTACCCATCTGACCTTCCGCAAGTCCCAGCGCCAGCCACAATGCAGGAGAGAAGGGCGAGACAAAGGTGCCCACCACGTTGCCGATAATGAGCGCGCAGGCCGCACCCATGCCGCTGACCCCAAAGCTTTCAACAGTTCCTTGAACAATAGGAAGCACTGAGAAGTAATAAGCATCCGTCGAGGTCAACAAATCAAGCGGCACACCGAAGAAGCCCACGATCACATGGAGGTGCGGTGCGACGCCCTCTGGTAGAACGTTTACTAGCGTCAGTGCGATTTCCTCAAGCATTTTGGTTTCATTGAGGACACCCAAGAACATCGCGGCTGCAAGGATAACGCCTGCCATGGCCAAGGCATTGGGCGCGTGCCGTCGCAGGGCCTCGCCCTGCTCCATGGGACCGCTGAAGTTAATAGCCAGAGTGATGGTCGTGGCAATGAGAAAGGCTGGGGCGGGCGGGACTACGCCCGAGAGCAAGGCCACTAGGACTGCAAGTGCAACGATGATATTGACCACGGTTACCCAGCGCCCTGTGCGGATGTGGTAGCCCAATTTATGTTGTTCACGCACCTGTGCAGCAGCGAATTCATCGGCCAATGCGTTAACGTCCACTGCAGTACCGCCTGCACATTCGCCGCTTTCACGCAGCCCCGCAACGCGGCGCTGTTCCCACCACCCCAGAAGCGCAGCCAAGAGGAATACCAGCACAATCGCCACGCCTTGAATAGGCAGGAGTTGCACCCAGATGGCATTGGGCTCCTGATCGACCACAGCACCGGCGCGGCCCAGCGGGCCGCCCCAAGGAACCATGTTCATGACCGAGGCGGCCATCGCCACAATGGTAATGAGCACGTAGCGCGACATGTTCAGCGCACGGTAGAGCGGTAACAGGGCCGGGATGGTGATGAGGAAGGTAGTAGAACCCGATCCATCAAGGTGCGCCACCACACCAATCGCCGCAGTGCCCAGCGTTACGGCCATGATCCTTCCCCGGGTGGCCTTGATGAGCGCGCGAATGACTGGGGTAAACAGGCCGACGTCTTGCAAAATGCCGAAGAAGATAATGGCGAAGATAAACATCACCACGACGTTGATGACGGAATTTAAGCCCTCGCTGAAAAAGTCAGATATTTCACCTAGACCAAATCCACATATTAAGGCGCCAACCACGGGTACCAGCGTCATGGGGATAATGGGATTTACTCGGCCGCGGATCAAAATTCCCACCGTCACGAAAATGATGATGAGGCCCATGGCCGTGAGCCCGAGCGGGGTCTGCATAGTGCTCCTTCAAAAGTCGACAACTCACGATGTCCTACGCTACGAATACAAGCGAGTGTGACTCAGATTAAACCCCCGGCTATCGACAACGCTACTACTACCCCCAAAGTCCACACCGATTTAAATTGAATTACCTATAGATAATCGCCACCACGAAGCAGTTCGCAATGCCTGAAAAAGTCCCACTGCAGCAAAAGCATTCTGGGAATTACACGGATTTTTCCGCAAAAATTGCAGCTAGACCCCCACATATGGGAAACGACGCGGTGCCCCTACAGCGCCGCGTCGTCCCTATTCCCTATCACTCACAACGGATTGGAGAAACCGTTCGCCTACCCCCTAAGTAGGCTTTGTGAGCAAGACCAACTGTAGCACTCGCGCAATGCAAACGGTAGCGCGAATCAAAGTTCCCAGCTTCCACCAATATTTTCTATTCTTAGGTGTGTTTTTTCAGACTTAATGAACCGTAGGTTTGGTTTTTCCTGTGGATGGAGCCCACCACTTTGCACTCAGCCCAATGAGAGTGATGGCGAGCAATACCGCAACGCCGGTCCACAGGATGGCCGGCTCGCCTTCGTTGCCCGCCGTTGTGACGGCCGCGGTAGTCCAATTCAGCGGCAAAAGATTAGAAACAATCTGCCAAATCTTAGAAACACCGGCAATTGCCGCGGATTTCCACAGCCATCCCACCAGCGCGGTCTGGCCGATGCCAAACAGCGCCGCGAGGATGCTGCCGGCAGTAATGCCGCATAGCCCGAGTAGGCCGCGGGTGATGGCCGCCATGGACAGCGCGCCCAGAAGGAGCGCCGCGCCGGCCCACACCGCCGCC
The DNA here is from genome assembly GCF_030229085.1 of Corynebacterium sp. MSK158. Classification (NCBI taxonomy): domain Bacteria; kingdom Bacillati; phylum Actinomycetota; class Actinomycetes; order Mycobacteriales; family Corynebacteriaceae; genus Corynebacterium; species Corynebacterium sp. MSK158. The sequence goes on along the minus strand of NZ_JASPHJ010000012.1, from coordinate 38,561 downwards.
ACAGGGGTAAATCCGGTGGCAAGCACAAAGAGGAGGATTTCCCCGATGGCGACCGCGGCCAGCGTGCCGCCGAGGACTGTCAACCATGGGCGGAATCCCATCTGCCATGCCACACCGGCCGCGGCGCCTGCGAGCAAGACCAGGGCGGAGACCAGCATCGCCACGATAGGGCTGAGCAGATGTGCCGGGCCGTCGGTCGCGGTATGCGCTGGCGGCAGGGCACGCTGAATTTCACCCACATTGGTCTGGTTTTGGGCCGCCATGGTGGAGAGCTTGCCGGCGCCGTCATCAAGCTTGTCCACGCCCTCCTGCGCCTCACCAACGCGCTTGTTCAGCTCCGCGATGCCCTCGTTAAGCTCCTGCGCACCGGATACAGCCTGATTCACGCCATCGTGATAGGCATAGCCGTTGACCGCCAACTGATTCGACAGATCGCGCGATCCATCCTTGAGCTTCTTGAGCTGATCGGTCACCGAATTATCCAGGCGGAAATTATTCACCTGCGCACGGAGATCGCCCAGCTGCGAGCGAATTTCCTTCGCTTCCTTGGACTTATTTCCTTCCAGGTCGCGCATCGTGCCATCGATGGCCTGCAGAATCTGCCCTTGGACGGCACCGAGGCCCACCACCTGGTCCACGGCACCGCCGACACCATTGGCCAGCTCCGTTGCACCGCCACCGAGCGTATTAGTTCCGGACTGCAGCTGATTGAGGCCGGCTACCAATTCTTGGGAGCCCGTCGCCAGCTTGTCGACGCCCCCTCCGAGCTCATCCGCCCCCTTATTCAGCTCTCCCGTGCCGTCATCAAGCTGCGTGGCACCCGATTTAAGCATGCTCGCCTGTGCCTGCGCGCGGCTGGCCGCCTCGGCGGCTTCCTTCACCTCTGGCGAGGCGGAATTTTCCCGCGGCGCTCCAAACGGCTGCGCGGCGCTAGACCAGGTGTGGGCGGGTTCCCACTGCGCAAGGCCCGCCACCGCAGCCCCGATAATGAGCGGCAGGGCAAGCAGGAGGATCAAGAGGACGCTGCGCCACCGGGAGGGGGACGCAGCGTCTGGGGAGGCAAGGCGTGAGGTCATAGTATTGAACCTATCCTTGCAGGTCACTCCCCTGTTGCAGGCGCGCCGAGCACCCCCGCAATGGCAGTTCCTCTACGATATATGGCATGTCCCACAATTATTCCCTAGCCCCTTCCCGCTACCTCGCCGCCGCGGCCATCGCGCCGCTGTGTTTCAGCCTTGTTGCCTGCTCCAACGATGCCGATACGTCCGCAGAACCGGAGTTCTCCGACGCCACCGCCGCAAGCTCCTCGGCCACGGAGACCTCGTCCGAAGAAACCACGAGCGAGCCCGCAACTTCGGAAGCCGAAGACACCGCCACCGAGACTGTGGAGGCCGAGCCTACTTCTGCGGCGGCAGCTCCCGCTGAGGAGACCGCAGAATCCGCCAACGAGGAGAGTGCAGCCCCGGCCGCCGTACCCGCCGACACCGGCCGCGGCGACTGCTCCCCAGAAGCGCTACAGCCCGCAGCTCCCACCATGACCAACATCCGAGTCAATAATTGCGATGGCCAGTGGGCCCACTTTGGCAAAGACAGCACGGATTGGACTGCCTGGGCACGCTACGAGGGCGGCCAGTGGGTAGCCATTGAATCCATTGGCACGACAACCTCCGGCCTGGCCGCCCCGTGCTACGACGTGGATAAGTGGGCCGCTGAGGGCGCTCCCGCCTTTGTTACGGAAAAGATGCGCCGCTGCGACTAGCCGCACAGCAAGAAACCGCCCCCATACCGTGCAGTAAAGCAACTCGGTACGGGGGCGGCGTCGTTAGCACACAGGTGCTGCCGGGGAAAGATTACTTCTTCTCGGCGTAGACCTCGCGAACGCGCTGGCCAAGGGCTGGGTGCACGTTGGTCCAGTATTCGTAGACGCGCTCCTCGGTCTCCTCGGATACACCAGCCATCGCGTTGGTGATATTGGTGACCAGGCGCTCCTTGGCGGCATCGTCATAGACGTTCTCGTACAGGTCGCGCGCCTGCACGAAGTCATCGTCCTCGGCGTGGCGAACGTACGGTGCACGCACCAGGTCGCTGCCGTGAGACTCCGGATTGATGTAGAGCTCCGCCGCGGTGGTGGTCTCGAGCTGGGAGCGGTCGTTTACAGCGGCGTCGTCAAGCACGCCCGTGCCCTTCTCATAGCGGTTGGGCGAATAAACCGGATCCTCCGGAGCGTTGAAGAGGTACTGCATCGGGCCCTCATGCTCATAAGTATTGACCTGGTCCACATTCTGCGGCTGGTTGACCGGCAGGTGCTTATAGTTCGGTCCGATGCGGTAGCGCTGCTGGTCAGCGTAAGCGAAGACGCGAGCCTGCAGCATCTTGTCTGGGGATAGGCCAACGCCCGGCACAATATTGGACGGGTCGAGCGCCACCTGCTCAATCTGGGCAAAGAAGTTACGTGGATTGCGGTTGAGGACGAAGTAGCCCACATCATGCAGCGGGTAGTCCTTCTTAGACCAGACCTTGGTCAGGTCGAAGGGGTTGAAGCGGTAATTCTCCGCCTCATCCAGCGGCATGATCTGCACCTTCACGTCCCAGATCGGGTAGTTGCCTTCCTCGATGGCATTGTAGAGATCCTCGCGGTGGCAATCCGGGTTCTGGCCGGCGGTGGTAGTGGCCTCTTCATCGGTGAAGTTCTCCACGCCCTGGCGGGACTTGAAGTGGTACTTGACCCAGAAAGCCTCGCCTTTCTCATTGACCCACTGGAAGGTATGGGAGCCGTAGCCATTCTGGTGGCGGGTGGACTTCGGGGTGCCGCGGTCACCCATCAGATAGGTGACCTGGTGTGCAGATTCCGGGTTGCGGGTCCAGAAGTCCCACTGCATATCGGCATCGCGCAGGCCATTGGTGCCCAGGCGCTTCTGGGAGTGGATGAAGTCTGGGAACTTAATGCCATCGCGGATGAAGAAGACCGGGGTGTTATTGCCCACGATGTCGAGATTGCCTTCTTCGGTGTAGAAACGCAGGGCAAAGCCGTGCACATCGCGCCAGGTATCCGGGGAGCCTTGCTCGCCGGCCACGGTGGAAAAGCGGCCCATCATCGGGGTAACGGTGCCCTTCTGGAAGACCTTGGCCTTGGTATAGGCAGAGACATCTTCCGTGATGTGCAGCTCGCCGAAGGCGCCGTGACCCTTAGCGTGCGGCGTGCGCTCCGGCACGCGCTCGCGGTTGAAGTGCGCGAGCTTTTCAATGAGGTGGATATCATTCAGCGCCACCGGGCCCTGCTGGCCGGCGGTCACCGAGGTGTTTTCGGACGGCACCGGCTGGCCCGAGGGGCGGGTGGTATTTCCCTTGCCAGCGGCGCGCTGGCCCTTGTTCAGGATGTCATCAGCGGTAAATTCACTCATTCTTGCCTCCTGGCAATTCGCGGTCAGTTCCCTCCAGTGTGGCAAAACTTTGCACGGTTGTCAGGGCTCGCCAAAGAGAGTAAGAGGTGCTGGTAGATTCATTCAGGTGACTCACCACTCCGCAGCAGACGACGCCCGCGTCACCGACCTTGCCCTTCGGGCCGGTCGCGGCGACCGCGCGGCACTGACGGAGTTTATCAAGGCCACCCAGGATGATGTGTGGCGTTTGCTGGCGCACTTGGGCGGGCCCGAGGGGGCTGACGATCTCACCCAGGAGACCTATCTGCGCGTCATCAGCGCCTTGCCGCGGTTTGCGGCGCGGTCCTCCGCGCGCACGTGGCTGCTCTCCTTGGCCCGGCGCGTGTGGGTGGATAATATTCGCCACGATATGGCCCGGCCGCGAAAGTCTGCCACCGAGTACGAAGACGCGATGGGTGCGGCGCCGGAAGACTCCGCGGCGTGGAGCGACTGGATCGATGCCCGTACGCTTATCGACGCCCTCCCGGCCGACCGCCGCGAAGCCCTCATCCTTACCCAAGTGCTGGGCTATACCTATGAGGAGGCGGCCAAGATTGCTGGCGTGCGCGTGGGCACCATCCGCTCCCGCGTGGCGCGCGCCCGCAAGGATCTCATCGCGGGGACAGGGTAATACCCCCAAATAGTCCCCTGGGCTTGCGGAGTTAATTTCACTCCCAAATTGTTACGCTCTGGTTACCTTGTGCCCCACGGGCCCCAAATTTTGGCACTTAGCTGCGCTTTACGCGCCACGGCCGGGGTAAATGAGGCCACAGTTGGGGCGATTCTTGCCCGAAATATCTGTCCGATGTGTGGTTTATTAGACGTGTACACACGTGATAAATCGACCGTCGATCCGGGCCCGCGCGATACCAATGCCGGGCCCGGCGCGTGTGAGTAAGAGAGTTTCTCCCTTTCATGTTAAAACGCGCAATCGGAATTTCCATGGCGTTTATCGGCGTCGTCGTGGGCGCAGGCTTTGCCTCCGGCCAAGAGGCCATGCAGTACTTCGTGGCCTTTGGTAACTGGGGCCTGTGGGGCATCGCCCTGGCCGCTGGTTTGATGATGATCACCGGCGTATCCATCCTGCAGCTCGGCTCGTACTTCCAAGCCGAGGAGCATACCGCTGTCTACGACAAGGTCGCATCGCCGTTTACCGCCAAGATTTTGGACTGGTCCACCCTGGTGACCCTGTTCGCCATCGGCTTCGTCATGTTCGCCGGCGGTGGTTCGAATATCAATCAGCAGTTCCCGTCCGTCCCTGTATGGGTGGGCGCCACCGCCATGCTGATTTTGGTGCTGATCGTCGGCCTGATGGATGTCGACCGAGTAACTGCGGTCATCGGTACCATCACCCCATTCATCATTATCTTCGTGGTGATTGCCACCGGCTACACCATCTTGAATGCGGACGTTGATTTCTCTGCCATGAATGACTGGGCGGTCAATAATGTTGATACCTCGCTGCCTAATTGGTGGCTAGCCGCACTGAACTACACCGGCCTGAACGTGATGACGGCAGTATCCATGTCCATCGTTATTGGCGGTAACTTCCTGGATAACCGTGCAGTTGGCGTCGGTGGCCTCATTGGCGGCCTGCTCTATCTCATCCTGTTGGCCCTGCTGGTATTCGCCCTCTTCTTCGAGGCAGAAACCGTCAACGGCCAGGACATGCCGGTACTGAGCCTGATTACCAGCATCCACCCAGTCTTGGGCGTGCTGATGACCTTTGTCATTTACGGCATGGTCTTTAATACCGCCATCGGCATGTTCTACGCGCTGGGCAAGCGCTTGACCCGCAATAACCCCAAGCGCTTCTACCCGGTTTATGCCGGCGCCTGCATCATCGGCTTCATCCTGTCCTTCGTGGGCTTCCAGGCCTTGGTCAGCAACGTCTACCCGATCCTGGGCTACCTCGGACTCCTGATGATCGCGGTGATGGTCTTCAACCGCATCAAGAACGGCAGCAAGCTCGCGGACGAGTCCGACCGCCGCATGCGCGCCCATGAGCTGGTGTCCCGCCGCCTGGACCCGCGCAAGCGCTTTACCAAGAAGAACGAGCGCGAGCTGCGCAAGCTGGCTGCAGCGTCCAATATGGAAACCACCGAGTTCGTCACCAATATCGCAGAAGAGATCCACGAGGAGCTCGAAAATGATGATGATATTGAGTATGACCGCGAAGATCCGGAGCCGTCCGTGACCTACGTGCAGCACACCAAGCCGGAGGTTCCGTCGTCCACTAGCGACCTCGACTTTGGCAAGAAGGGCCCTGGTGCCGACTCCGGAACTGGCACCGCCAAGCCGGTTTCTGAGGACTAACCCCCTCGTCCACGGTTAATAAGCCAAAAGCTCGGCGCCCTCCTTCCCTTGCTATGGGGAAAGGAGGGCGCCGAGCTTTGTAGTGCAACGGGTGGCGAAGCGGCGCTGCTCTAGACGAGCAGCTCTGCAATCTGGATGGTGTTGAGAGCAGCACCCTTGCGCAGGTTATCGCCGGCGACAACGAGCACGAGGCCCTTGTTATCGTCCACCGTCTGGTCCTGGCGGATGCGGCCGACCAAGGACTCGTCGATGCCGGTGGCGGCGAGCGGAGTGGGGACGTCGGCAAGCGTAACGCCCGGAGCGCCACCCAAAAGCTCGGTGGCCTGCTCTGGGGTGATGGGCTTATCGAACTCAGCGTGAATGGTCAGGGTGTGGCCGGTGAAGACCGGGATGCGCACGCAGGTGCCCGCGACCTTCAGCTCCGGAATATCCAGGATCTTGCGGGACTCGTTGCGCAGCTTTTGTTCCTCGTCGGTCTCCAGAGAGCCATCATCAACCAGGTTGCCAGCCATCGGCAGGGCGTTATAGGCGATAGGTGCCACGTACGGGCCAAAGTCTTCGTCATTGAGCGCGGAACCATCGTGGACCAATCCCACATTGTGCTCACCAACGGAATAGACCTGCGCGGCCAGCGCCTGCACACCGGCCAGACCGGAGCCAGACACCGCCTGGTAGGAGGACACGTGGAGCTTATTCAGGCCAGCGGCATCGTGGAGGACTTTCAGCACCGGCATGGCCGCCATGGTGGTGCAGTTCGGGTTCGCGATGATGCCCTTCGGGGTGTTCTTGGCTGCCTCGGGGTTGACCTCGGAAACGATGAGGGGAACCTCTGGGTCCTTGCGGTAAGCCGAGGAATTATCCACCACGGTCGCGCCGGCCGCGGCGAATACCGGGGCCCACTGCTTAGAGGTGGAGCCGCCGGCGGAGAACAAGGCAATATCGACATCGGCAACGGATTGCTCGGTGACCTCAGCAAGGTCTTCTACGGTAATCTGCTCGCCGCGAAATTCCAGCTCGGTGCCGGCGGAGCGAGACGAGGCGAAAAAGCGCACCTTATCCGCCGGGAAATTGCGTTCTTCCAAGATGGAGCGCATAACGCGGCCGACCTGGCCGGTAGCGCCTACGACTGCAACAGTGGTCATGACTTAAAAATCCTCTGTAGTTGCTTTTGGGTATTTAACGTCCGGTTCCAGCATAAACCGTGGCTTCTTCTTCGCCACCAAGCTGGAACTTATCGTGCAGCGCACGAGCGGCCTTGTCCAGGTCAGCCTCGCGGGTGAGCACGGAGATGCGGATTTCGGAGGTGGAGATGAGCTCCATATTGACGTCAACGTCGCGCAGGGCCTCGGTAAACTCGGCGGTCACGCCCGGGTGGGACTTCATGCCGGCACCGACGAGGGAAACCTTGCCCACTTGGTCGTCGTAAAGCACATTGGCCCAGCCGCCCTCGGACTTCAGCTTGGTCAATAGCTCCATGGCGCGTGGACCGTCAGCACGCGGGCAGGTGAAGGTGATGTCGGTGGTGCCATCCTCCAGGGAGGAGACGTTTTGCAAGACCATGTCAATATTGATCTCTGCATCGGCAATGACACGGAAAACCTTCGCTGCCTCCCCGGGGCGGTCCGGGATTCCAAGGACGGTGACCTTTGCCTCGGACTTATCGGTTGCTACACCAGTGAGTACTGCTTCTTCCACAGGGATATCCTCCATCGATCCGGTCACTAGGGTGCCGGGGTCATTTGAATAAGACGAGCGAACTCGCAAGGGTACATTGAACGCGCGGGCATATTCCACGCTGCGCAGAACCAAAATCTTGGAACCTACCGCGGCCATCTCCAGCATCTCCTCGAAGGAGAGCTTCTCTAGCTTCTGCGCGTCTGGGACGATGCGCGGGTCTGCGGTATACACGCCATCGACATCGGAATAAATCTCGCACACGTCCGCATTCAGCGCGGCTGCTAGCGCCACCGCGGTGGTATCGGAACCGCCGCGGCCCAGCGTGGTGACATCGCGCGATTCCTTATTAACTCCTTGGAAGCCGGCGACGATGCAGATCTTGCCCTCATCGAGAGCTTCGGTCAGGCGGCCTGGGGTAACGTCCACGATGCGGGCATTGCCGTGGCGCTCGGTGGTGAGCACGCCGGCCTGGGAGCCGGTAAAGGACTGGGCATGGGCACCCAAGGATTCCACGGCCATGGCCACCAGCGCATTGGAGATGCGCTCGCCCGCGGTCAGCAGCATGTCCATTTCGCGCCGTGGTGGCACGGGGTTGACCTGGGCGGCAAGGTCGAGCAGCTCATCGGTGGTATCGCCCATGGCGGAGCACACCACGACGACGTCATTGCCCTGCTTCTTGGTGGCCACGATGCGCTCCGCAACGGCGCGAATGCGGTCTGCGGATTCGAGGGATGAACCGCCATATTTTTGCACGATCAGGGCCACGGTAAGGATGCCGCCTTTCGTCTTTCAAGGCACCCCTGGCGCGCGCGTCCGCACACCGCCAGAAATACCTGTCGGTCATTAGTCAAATACCCATGCTACCCCGCAGGGGCCTAGTCCTCATCATAATTCCTAGACAATGCTTGCTTTTTATTCACACACCCCGAGCGTAAAGCGCGCCATGCGCCGGCCGTCCCCCATAGAGAAAAACGCGCGCCATGCAGCGCAGAATATGCATATAACAGGAATCTTTACTACCGTTGAGCGGGTGTTAAGCAACCTCCTCGCCATCTTTTTCGCGCTCGCATCCGCGCTGACGGTTGCTTGGGGCACGGTCGTCCGCCACCGCATTGCCCTCGACGCCGATGATTCGGTCATGCGTGCCGCCATGTCTAATCCCTTGTGGTGGGTGGGCACCGCGGCCGCGATTGGCGCCTACGGCCTGCAGGTTATCGCGCTCGGCTTCGGCACCTTGCTGGTCGTCCAGCCCATCTTGGTGCTGTCCTTGATGTTTACCCTGCCGCTCTCGGCATGGTACTCCGGCCGTAAGATGCCCTTCCACGAGGTTTTCTGGTCCATTGCGCTGACCATTGCGGTGGGCATCATGGTCATCTACGGCCGGCCGGTTGCCGGCAATCCCCGCCCAGAATGGAGCGATTGGTGGCCGGCGCTCCTCATAGGGTTGGCCACCCTCGCAATCCTCGGCGCGACGGCCGCAAAGCTACCGGATCAGCGCCCCTTGGCATTGGGCACGGCCTGCGGCGTTATTTATGGCTTCGTCGCCCTGCTTTCTAAGGCCGTGGTGGATATTTTCACTCATGAAGGCCTCACCACCCTATTGGCGAGCTGGCAGTTCTACGGCCTCATCGGCCTCGCGCTTACCGGCACGGTGGTACAGCAATATTCCTTCAACGCCGGCCCCCTTGCCCATTCCCTGCCGGCCATGACCATCTTTGAGCCCATCGTGGCCTTCGGCTTGGGATACATGGTCCTGGGAGAGAAATTCCTCATCGATACGGCCGTCGGTTGGGCAATTATGCTCATCGCCCTGACCGTCATGGTGCTGTCCACCATCGTGCTCTCCCGCAGCCCGGTGAGCCAGCGCGGTTAGATGGCCCACTCAAATACGCCGAGCATATAGGCCGAAAACCACGCGCCAAACAGGGCCCAGGCAATAACCGCCACGCTTGCCGACGCCCCCTTTTTCACCCACGGCAACAACACGATCACCGCCGGCAGGAGCAGCCGGGGCCGCGAGTGCATGATGCCATCAGAAAGCAGCACATTGGCCATAAGGACGGCGGAAAATAGCCAGGCCGCCAACGGCAGGCGGCGCCATGCCAGCACCAGGCATACCGGGGCAGCGATCATTACGCCGGCACTGAGCAGGTAGCCGCCATTGGTGGCCCCAGTCAGCGTCTCCCACAACCACATAGCCGTGGCTTTGCCGCCATCAAAGCCGGAATTCCAATGTTCTTTCTGGATACCAAAATAACCGCCGACATCTTTCAAGTGGCTGCTCGACCACCACAAATAGCCCACCAGCGGCACGACCGAAAACGCCACCGCGGCCCAGGCTCGCCAGTCCTTTCGGGCCCGCAGCAGCACCATAAGCCCAAAGACCGCAACGAGGTCCACCGCGGTAAGGCGCACGAGCCCGGCCACAAAGATATACGCCGCGGCGGCCCACCAGCGCTCGCCCACCAGCGCCACTACCGCCCAGATAGCCAGTGCCCCGAAAAGCGCTTCGGTATACGGCATAGAAAACACGATGGACATCGGCGCGCTAGTTACCACTACGGCGCTGAGCACTTGGGCCCACTTTCCCATGCCCATCTGCGCGGCTAGGGCCATCACCCCGGCGGCCAGCGCGATGCTAAAGAGCACGTTGAGCGCGATGGCAGTGCCAGCCTCACCGGTTCCCAAGATGCCGCTTACCGCACGCACCAGGAAGGGAAAGCCTGGAAAGAAGGCCATGGTTGTCTCATGGACCGGCCCATCCGTAGAGATATCCGCACCGAAGTACCCGCCGCGGGCAATTTCTACGTAGTGCTTGGCGTCCCACTTATTGAGCAGTCCCCAGAGCTTATCGTCCTGCACGGCGGCCACCGCCGCGAGCACGCCCACGCGCACTGCGGCTCCGATGAGCGCAACGAGCGCGGCAGGCGCCCACAAGGAGCGCAGTATGGACGACGAGTTGGATGCGGAATGGCGGGCAGTAGACACGAAAGGCATAGTACCGTACCGCCGTCGCGTCTCATTGAATGAAATCTCTTGCCACATAGTGAGAGAGCCTGTAGTGTGACCGATATGACACAGCGGATTGACCTACTCCTTATCTGCCGCGGCGGGATTTCGGCCTAAGCACTGGCCAGCGCCCCGTCGCGGAGTCCGGCTACCCAAGCCCAGCTGGCCGTCTCCCCACAGACACCACAGACAAGGAAACCGCACCATGTCCCCCACTGACTCTTTTATCAGCGCCCCTCGCGATATCACTACCCCCAACGGCCCACGCCGCGAGGGACAGCCCGCGTGGAATAAGCAGCGCGGCTCCGCCATGCCCCACGAGCGTTACCAGCCCTTCGCCATCGAGGTGGAAGACATCGATCTGCCGAACCGCACGTGGCCCAGCAAGAAAATCACGCACGCCCCGCAGTGGTGCGCGGTGGATCTGCGCGATGGCAACCAAGCGCTCATTGATCCCATGAGCCCAGAGCGCAAACACCGCATGTTCGACCTGCTGGTCAAAATGGGCTACAAGGAAATCGAGGTCGGCTTCCCGTCCGCCTCCCAAACGGATTTCAACTTCGTCCGCGAAATCATCGAGGGCAATAAGATTCCCGATGACGTCACCATCCAGGTACTAGTCCAGGCCCGCGAACACCTGATCCGCCGCACCTTTGAGGCCTGCGAGGGCGCCAAAAACGTCATCGTGCACTTCTATAACTCCACCTCGAAGCTGCAGCGCCGAGTGGTCTTCCGCAAGGACAAGCCCGCCATTAAGAAGCTGGCTACCGACGCCGCCGCACTCATCAAGTCCATCGCCGCGGACTACCCCGACACCACGTGGCGCTGGGAATACTCCCCCGAGTCCTTTACCGGCACCGAGCTGGACTTCGCCCGCGAGGTCTGCGATGAGGTAGTAGAAATCATGGATCCCTCCCCGGATAACCCGATGATCATCAACCTGCCCTCTACCGTGGAGATGATCTCGCCCAATGTCTACGCCGATTCCATCGAGTGGATGCACCGCAATTTGGCCCGCCGCGAGGACATCTTGCTTTCGCTGCACCCGCACAATGACCGCGGCGAGGGAATCGCCGCCGCCGAGCTGGGCTTTATGGCCGGCGCGGACCGCATCGAGGGCTGCCTATTTGGCAACGGCGAGCGCACCGGCAACGTCGATCTCATCACCCTGGGCCTGAACATGCTCACCCAGGGCGTGGACCCACAGATTGACTTCTCCGATCTGCCACAGATCCGCGAGACCGTCGAATACTGCAACCAGCTGCGCGTGCCGGAGCGCCACCCCTATGGCGGCGAGTTAGTCTTTACCGCCTTTTCCGGTTCCCACCAGGACGCTATCAACAAGGGCCTCGATGCGCTGGCGGCCACCATCCGCCCCGGCGCGAACAATACCGAGGTCTCGTGGGAAGAACTGCGCGAGGCCATCTGGGAGGTTCCCTACCTGCCCATCGATCCAAAGGACGTGGGCCGCGACTACCAGGCGGTCATCCGCGTCAACTCCCAGTCCGGCAAGGGCGGCGTTGCCTACATCATGAAGACCGACCACGGCATCAATATGCCGCGCGCCATGCAAGCGGAGTTTTCCACCGTGGTGCAGGAAATCACTGACTCCGAGGGCGGCGAGGTCAATTCCAAGAATATGTGGGACATCTTCGCCACCGAATTCCTAGACCGCGAGACTCCACTGGCCCTAGCGTCCTTCCATATGGACAATGCCCCAACGGACGAGGAGGACGCTGCCGTGACCGCCACCGTGACCTTCCGCGGGGAAAAGTCCACCGTCTCCGGCACCGGCAACGGCCCCATCGCGGCGTATGCCAACGCGCTGGAATCCCTGGGCATCGACTTCGAGGTCATGGAATACTCCCAGCAGTCCCGCTCCGCCGGCGACGACGCCGAGGCCGCCTGTTATATCGCAGCCGACGTTAACCAGAACAAGGTGTGGGGCGCCGGCATCGCCGGATCCACCACGCGGGCTTCCATTAACGCAATTAACTCCGCCGTCAATCGCGCCCTGGCCTAAGCCCGGCCGCCGGTGCTGCACACCAGTGCCGCACCCTGGCGTGGTAGAAGGGTGGGTATGCTTTCTTCTACCTACCTCATTCCGCACCGCGGCTTGGGCGCCGTGCAGACCTTGCCCGTCTATGGTGCGCAGACGAAGGAAAACCAGGAGTTCACCGTCACCTTGGCGCCCCGCCAGGACGGTGGCCTGGAGGTGCGCACCGACTCCCCCATCGGGCATATCACCAGCGCAGACCGCGCCGAATACCCCGAGATAGATCTGCTTTTTCGCGCTGGGCTCACTCCTGCGGCCACAGCCGCGCCGCAGCCCGATGGCTCCCTCTCGCTGCTCCTTCCCCGGCCGGGGCTCTGTTTGCCGGCCAATAACCCGCCGGCGGGTCCGTGGACGATGCTGGGCTATGCCCCACCCATCAACATCACCGACCTGCCCGCGGATTTAGATATTCCCGCCCACGCGCGTATGCACGTATTGGTGACGCTTTCACCCAGCACCACCGGATCCGGCGCCGATGCTTATTTGGGCCCGCAGTGGGTGGGGCGGCTGGATGGGGTGGACGTCGCCAAGCAGGGCACAACCCTGGCCCATGCCTACCATGCGCCGCGCAGCGCCGGCCGGGTGCTCAGTATCTATGCGGGTGCGCCGCTGCCGGATTCAAAGGAGGCCTCGCTTGCCGACGCCACCCCTACCTCCCCCGCCGCCACCGAAACCTTCGAAACCACCAGCTTCCGCGCCGTCAACGTCAATGACTCTGCACCGCGCCGCCAGCAGTGGTGGCCCGCCCTCATTGCCCTACTGGTAATTGCCGCGCTTATCGCCGTACTTATTTTTATTCTGTAGAAACTTTTGGGCAGGATAACACCCCGTTCTCGCGGGTTTGGGAAATTGGAAATCGCCCCTAGCGATGCTTAAAATGCGAAGTAACAATTGTCCGCATGGAAAGGCCCCAATGACTTCGCTGGATTCCGCCACCTACGTGGTCCCTGACCACGGTTTTGGCGTGATCCATAACCTGCCTATTGCGGATGTGTCGCCGGAGATTTTCAGCGATTTGCTCGAATCCACAGCCGCGGAAAACGGTTACCTTTCCGCGGAGCTCGGCCCCCGCACCGCCGAGGAAGGCTTCGCGATTCGGATCGGTGACTCACTTGTGGGCCACCTCAGTTCTGCCGATTCCCAGGCCTATGCCCTCTTTGACTGGATTCTCAGCGCCGGCCTGCACCCACGCGCCACCGCCCATGTGAGTATGACGGATGCCTCTGGGGAAGACTGGCCCACACTGAACCTGCTCCTGCCGGCGCCGCACCTGTGCATTCCCGCCAATAACCCGCCGGCGCAGCGCTGGACCATGCTGCCCGGCGAGACCACCGCCACGCTGACGGAGTTTTCCAAGGACGTCACCGCCTTTCCGCACACTGACGAGCACTACCTCGTTTCTTTGCGCACCCGCGGTTTCCTGCGCCGCAATACCGTCGACGTCTATATCAATAGCACCTTCTTAGGCTCCCTTCCCCGGGAAGCCGCCCGCGAGATCGCCCCCGCCGTGCTCGACTGCACCAAGACCGGCCGCCTCGCCATTGCCCACGGTTACTTCCACTACAACGCCGATGACCGCCCCGCGCTCACCATTTATGCGCATAACGCCGCCAATAAGCACCACGCGGGCCTAATTTTGGGCGTCGTCGCCGGTGGCACCGCCATCATGTCCGCTGCTACGGCAGCTCGCGCTCAGGCTGCATCCGCTGTCCCCGGCGGCCCCGCTACCGGTGTCTCTACCGCTGGCACCTCCGCAGCCAGCGGTTTCAGCGTCACCTCTGCCGCCGGTGCTGCCGGCGCATCCGGTGCCGTGACCTCGAACCTGCTGGCCGCAGCCGGCGTCGCCGTGCTCGTTGGTGGCGGTGCCACCGTAGCCACCAACCTGCTGAGCGAGGACGAAGCCCTTTCAGACACCAACACGCATTCCACCGCGCCCGCTCCGGAAGACAACCATTCCTCCCTCGATTCTTCCCACTTCGACGGCAATGGCCCCAAGCGCCCCGCGCACCCCGCCACGCCGCGCATCCACGATGCCGGCCCCACCAGCGGTACCTCAGCTCAGCCCCCGCTTGCCGACGCCCCCTCCACTTCGCAGACCACGAAGAAGCCCAGCGCGACGCACTCTCCCCATGCTGACCGTGCCCAAGCCCCTGCCGCCGACAACCGACGTGGCCACCACAGCGAACCCCGCGGCGGCCACCACGGCGAGGATTCCCAGGCAATTTCCCGCGCTGCCTCCGCCGCGGCCGCTGCCGCCATGGCCGCAGCCAATGACGTCGCCTCGGCCCCAGCCCCGGAACCGGCACCGGCACCGTCTCGGACCACGCCTGCCTCGACGCCATCCTCCAGCTCGGAACCCGCACCCCAGGTAGCAGCCAAGGGACCGACCGCAACCTCCTCGTCCTCCCAGTCTGCCGAGCCTTCCCAGACCACGGAGTCCACGAAGAGCACGACATCTGCGGAGCCGTCCTCTGAGGCATCCTCGCCTGCCGAGCCGTCCGATCTGCCGACCTCAAGCGCGTCTACCTCGGAAAAGACAACTTCCGAGGAAACGACGACTGAAACTACCACCGCAGCCTCGACGGAAAAGCAGACCGCAGAGCCTTCCAGCTCCGCCACCAGTTCTGCCACGAGCGAGCCAACGTCTGAGCCGACCCAGGCTGCAGACCCGTCTACGCCCACCTCAGCGCCTGAGTCTTCGGAACCAAAGCCCTCGGAGTCGACCGCGCCTACGACGACGTCTCCGTTGCTGACCTCGGAGTCCGAGCCTGAGCCGGCGCCGGATACCACTATCCCAGGTTCCGAGCTCGAACCAACGCCAGAGCCGGAGACCACTGCACCTACGACGACGATCCCTGGCTCTGAACTCGAACCCACCCCGAAGCCAGAACCAGAGATCACCGTAGAGCCTGAACCGGCACTGCCTACTACGGACCGCGGCGCACCGGATGAACCGGAGGTGCCCCTGGTACCGCTCGAGCCGGAGGAGCCGCAGCAGTCGGAGGAACCGGGGCGACCTGAAGAGCCCGAGGAGCCAACGACCCCGCCGAAGGTCATCGTCATCGTCGCCGAAAATTAAGCGGCGCGCCCTGTCCCCCTGCACGAAATGCGGGATACTACACTGAGTTTAATGAACAACACACCTGGCCCCTCCCCGCAGCACACGCCGGCGTCGGCCCCAGCGCCGTCGCCCGCGACGGTGGCTTCGCGCCACGCGGCCAGGTCCACAGCGCCCAAACCGGGCGCAGAACAGCGACGCGCCCGGCCGCGCCGCGCGGTGCGACCGTCCGGCGAACCGGACGCCGCAAAACCCAAGCCGATACCAAAGCCAAAGCCGCACCCATCTGCCCGCCACGAGCGACCTGCCGCGCCGAAAGCGGCTAACCAGAAGCCACAGCAGCCGCAGCAAGCCGACTCATCCACCGATGCGGCCGACTACCCCTACGTGGCGCTGACCCTACAGACCACCGGCATCCACCCCAGCACCGGGCGCATCGTGACTATCGACGCCATCGCATTCAACGACGCCGGCGAACAAGGCCAGCTCTTCCACGCCGTCCTCAAGCCCGATATCGATGCCGGCCCGCGCCACCTCCACGGGCTGAGCACCACCGATATTGAGCAGGCACCCGCCTTTGGCAAAATCCTTAAATCGCTGGACAAGCTTATCGATGGCCGCACGCTCATCGTCCACGATCTCCCCTATACCTGGGGCTTTATCGTCGCCGAGGCCCGCCGCGCCATGATGGCCGCCGCCCGCCAAAATCGCGCCCGCAACCGCGGCCGCAACAAGGGCCGCCGGCGCCGCCAAAAGGTCGGACACGTCCCCACACCGGTTCGCATTATCGATACCTTGGCCACCTCTTATGCGCAGCAGGTGCGATCGAATGATGTGCGTTTAGGGGGCGTCGCCAAGCAGAGCGGCCTGGACGCCACGCCGAAAGCCTCGGTGGAGCGCGCCGGCCGGCCCGAGCCGGAAACCTCACGCGAGGACACCGAGCTGCTCATCGCGCTCTACCGCCAGCAAGAAGGCGGAACTGTGCGCAGCTATGCGCCCGAAGACGTGCGCGCCGATCGCTTCGGCCTGCAACGCTCCCACGTGCGCGTCGACGCCGCCGAGGCCCCCGTCCAGCACCACAATCCCGGCAAATACGAACCGGGCAAGGAGCTGCGCCGCGGCATGGAGATCGTGGTCGCACCGGAAATCCTCGAGGATCCGGACACCATCATCGCCGCGCTCATGCGCGAGGAGCTCAATTATTCGGAAAAGCTTACCCGCGAGTCCTCGCTGGTTATCTGCAATGTCACCACAGATCTGGTGGGAAAGCCCATGCATGCCCACCGCAAGGGCATTCCGCTGATGTCGGATGCCGCGTTTCTTGACGCCCTCGCGCGCATCGAAGACGCCGAGCCCGCACCCGAATCCGCTAAGCCTGCGCCGCGGGCCCAACGCTCACCGCAGCACAACAAAAAGGGCGGCGGTAAGAACAACAAGCGGCGCCGGCGCCGCGGTGGTCGCGGCAGAGGCCGACGAAATTCTGGCGGCTCGGCGGGGAAAAAGAACGACTAAGCCGCCCGCCCGACTACCCTAGGGGACATGAGTTTTAGAGTCCCGGGTGCGCTGAAAAGGTTGCGCACCACCACTGCCACTACCGCCGCGAAGCTGGCCACCACCGCTTCCCGCGCCACCGGCCGTGGCGCCGGCGGAATGATCGGTGGTCTAATCGCCAATGCCATTGACCCTTCCATCATGACCAACCTGGGCGGTGGGCGCCCGGCCGTGCTGGTTACCGGCACCAACGGCAAGTCCACTACCACCCGCATGTTGGCCGCGGCGGTCCGCGCCGAGCACACCGTAGCCACCAACGACGGCGGCGACAACATGGACGCCGGCATCATCTCCGCGCTCATGGCCGGCAAAGACGCCTCGCACCTGGTCCTCGAGGTGGACGAGCTCCACGTGCCCCACGTGGCCGATAACCTCAACCCGCAGGCCCTAGTCCTGCTCAACCTCACCCGCGACCAGCTGGACCGCGTGGGCGAAATCAACAAGATTGAGCGCGCGCTGCGCGGCGCCGTCGAGGCCCACCCGGACATGCTCGTCATCGCCAATTGCGACGACGTGCTCATGACCTCCGTGGCCTATGACGCCAAGAATGTCATCTGGGTCTCGGCCGGCGCCGGCTGGCTCGGCGATTCCGTCACCTGCCCGCGCACCGGCGGGCACGTCGTGCGCACCGAGGATGACTGGTACGCCGTTAAGCCGCTTGCCGACGGCCGCGAATTCCGCCGGCCGCAGCCTACCTGGGGCGTCGATAAGCGGGGCATCATCACCCCGACCGCCAAGCGTCCGCTGAACCTGGCGCTGCCCGGCCGCGCGAACCGGGGCAACGCCGCCCAAGCCATCGCCGCGGCCGTGCAGGGCTTCGGTGTGGACCTCGATAAGGCCATTGCGGCCGCCGAAGGCATCGACGACGTCGCCGGCCGCTACTCCACCATCCACTGGAAGGGCCGCGAAATTCGCCTGCTGCTGGCCAAGAACCCGGCCGGCTGGCAAGAAGCCCTGTCCATGGTGGACCGCAGCGCCGATGGCCTGGTCATTGCCACCAACGGCCAGGTGGCCGATGGCATCGACATGTCCTGGCTGTGGGACGTGAAATTCGAAGGCTTCAATGGCTTAAGCGTCAAGGCCGCCGGCGAGCGCGGCACCGACCTCGCCGTGCGCCTGGTCTACGCGGATATCTCCCACGAGCTCATCCCCGATCCCATGGACGCGCTCGCCGCCTGCCCGGAGGGCCGCATCGAAGTCCTCGCCAACTACACCGCCTTCCGCGATTTGAAGAAGGCGCTTTCCAAGGAGGCCACCAATGCTTAATATCGGCCTAGTGCTTCCCGACGTCCTCGGCACCTACGGCGACGACGGCAACGCCCTCGTCCTGCGCCAACGCGCCCGCATGCGCGGCTTCGAGGCGGAGATTCACCCCATCCGCTTGGGCGAGCCCGTGCCCGAGACGCTGGATATCTACACCCTCGGCGGCGGCGAAGATACCGCGCAGATCCTCGCCGCGGACCACCTGATTTCCGATGGCGGCCTCACCCGCGCCGCTAACGCCGGCCGCCCCATTTTTGCCATTTGCGCCGGCCTGCAGGTCCTGGGCGAATCCTTCCGCGCCTCCGGCCGCATCGTCGACGGCGTCGGGCTGCTCGACGCCACCACGGCCGGCATGCAGGACCGCGCCATCGGCGAGGTAGCCTCCGAGCCCACCCGCGCCGGTGTCACCGCGGACCTCACCGAGCCGCTGACCGGCTTTGAAAACCACCTGGGGGCCACCATCCTCGGCCCGTCCGCGCAGCCGCTCGGCACGCTCACCCGCGGCAATGGCAACGCCGACCAGGCCGCCACCGCCGACCTCAGCGACGGCTCCGCCCAGCGCACCTACGAAGGCGCCGTCCAAGGCAGCGTCATCGCCACCTATATGCACGGCCCGGCGCTGGCCCGAAACCCGCAGTTGGCGGATCTCCTCCTCGCCCAAGCCATGGGCGTGCCCCTCGCGGACCTCGAGCCGATTGATATCCCGGCCGTCGACCGCCTGCGCGTCGAACGTTTCAACGCCTCCGAGCCCCCGCGCTCCCAAAGATAGGCCCACACCTGTGGATAACTTCGCCCGGCGGCCCCACAACCCCCGAGTTATCCACAGGCTCGGCCGCCACCCCTTGTAGCCGCGTGCCCCCGCCCATAGGCTGCGGGGCATGACGTTATTGGAGCAGCTGGGCGATATCGCTAAGCGCGGCGTGGAACTTCTCGAAGAGGCCCACGCCGCCTCCAGCCTGCCCTTGCCCGCGGACCAAGCGCGCACCTTGCGCCGCACCGCCGCGGCCTTCCTCTCGCCCACCAGCCACTCGCGCTACCAATCCCGCGCCCTGGCCGCCGCGCGCCGCAACCAACACAGCCTGGAGACCCTCGCGCTCATCGCCCGCCGCTCGCGCGGCATTTCTGACCCCACCAAGCGCTGGCAATTTCGCGAGAAGCTGTGCGCCACCGCCGGCACTACCGCGCAGGTCTCGCGCGCGGCGACTCGGCTGCTGCGCGAAATCAACCCGCCGCCCGAGCGCGAAGACGGCGGCCGCCGCATCATGCACGGCGAGAAAACTACTCTGAGTTTCACCGGCCCCGCCGCGCAGATGGCCGATATCTGGGCCGCCGCCAAGTCCGACCCGCTGGCCTGGCTCACCGGTTCCCGCGCCGCCGCGCCCGCGACCGTGACCACCAATGTCATCATCGAGCTGCCGGATTACCTGAAAATCCTGGCCGGCGACGGCGACGACATCCGCCTCGCGATGACCAATGGCGCGACCATCACCGGCGCCGAACTCGTCCGCCGCACCCTAGCCGGCGCCGGCCTGTTCACGCTCATCCACCCCGAGCGCGGCCCCGTCAACCTATACCGCACCCGGCAGGCCTCCCCTAAGCAGCGTCGCATGCTCGAGGCCGAAGGCGCCCGCTGCGCCTGGCCCGCTTGCCGACGCCCCGCCTCCGAATGCCAAGCCCACCACCTCATCGAATACTCCCGCGGCGGCCTCACCCACCCCGAAAACATGACGCTGCTCTGCCCGTATCACAACTCCATCAACGGGCTGCCGGGCCGCGGACGGATGGCGCGCATTCGCGGTCGAATCGCTTGGCTCCCGCCCGCCAGCCGGCACAACGCTACGCCTAGCAGCATGCATAGCGATCACAGCGGTGTACACAGCAACGCGGAGAGCGGGATGGCCAGCAAGGCGCACGGCCCGCCGGTGTTCACCGGCCGCGCGCGAACCGGGCCCACGGCCGCCGTCCCCTAGCCCGCGCTTGCGGATTCCCCGCGTTAAATGGTCAGGCGGCCAGAGAGCGCGCGGGACAAGGTGAGCTCGTCCACGAACTCCAGATCGCCTCCGAGCGGCATGCCGGAGGCCAATCTGGTGATCTTCAAATCAGGGAAGTCACGCAGCAACCGCACCAGGTATGCGGCGGTGGCCTCGCCCTCAGTATTGGGGTCGGTGGCGAGAATGACTTCGTGGATGGTGGGGGTGGCGTCGTAAAGCGGGGCTTCAGGGGTGGAATCCGCCAGCTCGCGGTCGGGCAGCACGCCGCCCAGGCGCTGTAGCAGCGTGGAAATATTCAGATCGCGCGGGCCCACATTCGCCAGCGGATCCAGCGCGCCACCCAAAACGTGATAGCGACCCTCATACTCGCCGGTGCGCTCGATGACCTGGATATCCTTCGGCTCTTCCACCACGCAAATGGTCGAGGCGTCGCGCTGCGAATTAATGCAGATGCGGCAGACATCCTCGCGGGAAATATTGCAGCAGATGCGGCAAAAGGTCACGCCATCGCGCACCGCGCCCAATGCGTTCTGCAGCCGCTCGATGTCCTCGGGCTCCATGTGCAAAACGTGAAACGCGATGCGCTGCGCCGATTTCGGGCCAATGCCCGGCAGGCGCGAAAACTCGTCGATGAGGTCTTGCAGAGGTCCTTCAAACATCAATTACTCCCAAATCAGCAAAAGGCCGCGGCCCCAACCGGGGCAACGGCCTTTTATCGTATCGCGCGGGCTACTGGTTGCCGCCGAAGACATCCTCAAAAGACGGGCCACCCTGGCCGCCCATGCCCTGGGACAGCGGGCCAATCTTTTCCTGTGCCAGGCGGCCGGCCGCAGCGTGGGCCTCCTTGAACGCTCCCATGACCAGGTCCTGCAGGGTGTCGACGTCCTCTGGGTCCACGACAGACTTATCGATCTGCAGGTCCACGAGCTCGGCACCGCCGGTCATGGTCACCTTAACCAGGCCGTTGCCTGCCTGGCCCTCGACGTTGGTGGCGAGGATTTCTTCCTGCGCCTTCTGCAGGTCCGCCTGCACCTGCGCGGCCTGCGCGATGAGGTCGTTCATGTCATTTGCCTGCTGCATTGGGTCTTGGTCAGCCATGTTGTTTCCTTTCTAAATCAACTGTAAATTTCGCTACCGCCCGAGTGTACCGTGCTTGCCGGTTAGGCACGCCGGGCGCCCAGCTCGCGCTCCAGCAGCTCCATAGCTACCTCGGTAGCGCTGCGATGATCCATCTCGCCGGTGGACTGCGCGGCCTCCATCATGTCGCGCTCTTCGTCGTCGCGGGTGTAGGCCGGCGGCTCCTCGGGCGGAGCGGCAAAGTCCGGCTCAGGCTCGGGCGGCAGCGGCACGCCGTTGCTGAACTGCGATTCATCGCGCTGCTTGGCAGCCTGCGTCGCCCGTGCGATGCGCGAGCGCCACCCGGGCGCGCTTTCCGGTTTACTCTCCGCCTCCTGGTCGTCGGCAGGCTCGCGCGCCGGCGGATTAGGCTTCCACGCTTCTTTGCTCTGCGGCGGCCGCGGGGCATCGAAACCGGCGGTCTTCGGGTCGGTACCCACCACACAGGTCACGGCCACATCGCGCTGGAACTCCTCCTTGAGCACCTCCACGATGACGGCGTTATTGGCGGGCGCGTTGATGCGCTCGGCCAGCGCGCCGGTGGTGTGTCCCAGCGTCAGGGTGCCATCGCGGAAGCCAAGCACGCGGGCTTCGGCCAGCATGATTTCGGCCACCTTATTCCGCTTTCCGACGCTCCCCCTCAACGCCACCCATTTCTCCCTCACGGCCTCTGCGAAGTCGCCTGTCGGCTCCTCCGCCGCCTGTGATTGCGCGGCAGGTTCCGGCGCAGTTTCCTCCGCACGGGCCGGCACGGGCTTCTCCAGTGGCTCGCGATGCTTCTCCTCAGCCGACGCTGAGTGCGACGCCTCGCTCTGCGCCGACTGCGCCGATTGCTGCTCGGACACCTCTGCCTGCGGGATTTTCCGCTCACGCTGCCACGGGTCCCCAGCCTCTTGCTGCTGCGGTTGCGGCTCTTGGTTCTGAGGCTTCTGCGTGCGTTGCGCCTCGGCGGCCGCCGGCTGCTCGGGTTGCGCCTTCGGCTGCGCATCCGGTTGCGATTCCGGTTGGGACGGGACCTGCGGTTGCGGCTGAGCGGCCGGTGCAGAGGTTGGAGCAGAAGAAGGGGCAGAAGCCTGCTGCTCCTGGGACTTAGCGCGGCGACGAGCGATAATGGCAGCAGCGGCGGACTGGGGGTCTTGGGCACCGGCAACGGCGGAGTTGGCCGCGGGAGCACCGCCCGGGGTCGCAGGGCCAGCCGGCGCGGGCGAGACCGCGGCAGCGTTGGCAGCGGGGGCGGTAGCCGCTGCGGGTGCTGGCGCGGAAGCAGCCGGACCGGTGGACCCGATAAGCAGATGCGCGCACATGATTTCCAGCAGCAGGCGCGGCGAGGTCGCGCCGGTAAGGTCGCTGATGCGATCGTTGACCGTGGAGGCCAGGTAAGTCAGCTGCGGGCCGGAAAAGCGCTGCGCCTGGGCGGTGAGCACGGAGGCGCGGTCGGTAGGCGCGGAGACGAGGCCGGCCTCGATGGCGCCGGGCACGGCCTGCAAGATCATCAAATCGCGCAAACGGTCGAGCAAATCGACGGCGAAGCGGCGCGGGTCGTGGCCGGCCTCGATGACGTGGTCGACCATCGCGAAGAGGCCGGGTTTGTCTTGGTTAGCGAGGGTTTCGATGGCGTCGTCAAGCAGCGAGACATCGGTGACACCCAAAAGCGGCCGGGCAAGGTCATAGGTCAGGCCATCGGGCCCGGCGCCGGCCAGCAGCTGGTCCAGCAGAGACAAAGTATCGCGCGGGGAACCGCCGCCCGCCTCAATGACCATGGGGTACACGGCGTCTTCGACCTGCACGCCTTCGGCCGCAACGGTGCGCTGCAGCAAGCCCTTCATGGCCGGCGGGGTCAACAGGCGGAAGGGATAGTGGTGGGTACGCGAGCGAATGGTGCCGATGATCTTCTCCGGCTCCGTGGTCGCGAAGATGAAAATGACGTGCTCGGGCGGCTCCTCCACGACCTTGAGCAGTGCGTTCGCACCGGAGGGCGAGATCATATGCGCCTCGTCAATGATGAAGATGCGGTAGCGCGATTCGGCCGGAGCGTAGTAGGCGCGGTCGCGCAGCTCGCGCATGTCCTCCACGCCGTTGTGCGAGGCGGCGTCGAGCTCCGTCACGTCCAGGTTGCCGGGGCCGCCGGGGGCGAGGGAGACGCAGGAATCGCATTTGCCGCACGGCGTCGAGGTCGGCCCGTGCTCGCAGTTGAGCGAGCGGGCCATAATCCGCGCCGAGGAGGTCTTGCCGCAGCCGCGCGGGCCGGAAAAGAGGTAGGCGTGGTTGATGCGCCCTGCATCAAGGGCGGCGGATAGCGGCGTGGTGACCTGCTCTTGGCCCACGACCTCCGCGAACGTTGCTGGACGATATTTCCGGTATAAAGCCACGGTTAGCCAGTTTACCGGCTAACCCTCGCGCGACCAGTCCAGCAGGTCAATGCCCTGCTCGGCCACCGCTCCCTGCAGCTTGCCGACGCCCTCTTCTACCCCAAACGCATATTCCGAATCCGTCAGCATGAGCAGCTGCAAGATGAGGGTCAGGCGGCCCTCCTCGCGAAACTGCGGGGTCTGCCCGCCCCACAGGTACGGCGCGATGAACAGTCCGTGGTGCACGGTGATATCTGGGACGTCAAGGATGGACGGCAGCATCACGCCCGGCTGCGCCGGCAGCAGGCCGCCGGCCTTTTCGAAAGTGTCAGCCGCGGCGTTGATGGCGGCGGCCACCTCGGGCTGCCCGGTGCGCGCCACCGTGAGCAGCTCACAGCGCACGTCGGCACCGTCGTCCTGGCTTTGCAGGCCGGTGTCGGTGGTGTTGAAGGTGGTGGTAAGGGCGAGCGATTGGGCGTCGGCAAGCGAGGCAAGGCCTAGCCGGCGCTCCTCAACGTAGCGAAACTCCAGCGGCGCCGGGATAATCTCGCTCAGCCACAGGGCAGACTCGTCGGCGTTGATATTAGGCCCCCAGCTTCTCCACGGCGGCGAGCAGGACGCAGGTGGCAACGCCGTCCATCGCGGCCTCGACCTCTTCCTGCGGCGGCAGGGTTGGGGCGAGGCGGATATTGCGGTCGTTATCGTCCTGACCATAAGGGAAGGCGGATCCGGCCTGAGTGAGCAGGATGCCGGCATCGCGCGCGAGCTCCCAGACGCGGTTGGCGGTGCCGTCGACGACGTCGAGGGAGATGAAGTAGCCGCCCTTCGGGGTGGTCCACTGCGCCACCTCGTACTCGCCGAGGCGCTTGTCCAGGATGCGCAGCACGGCATCGAACTTGGGCTTAATCAGCGCTGCGTGGCGGCGCATCACGGCGCGCACGCCCTCGGCGGAGCCGAAGAACTCGTGGTGCGCCAGCTGGTTAATCTTATTGGGGCCGATGCCGCGGATGCCCGCGTGCTCCAGGTACCACTCGAGGTTGTCCTCCGAGGTGCCGAAGAAGCCCACGCCCGCGCCCGCGAAGGTGATCTTCGAGGTCGAAGACATGGCCCAGAAGCGATTCGGGTTGCCTTCTTCCGCAGCGATATCCAGAATCGGCAGGATTTCCGGGAAGTCCTCAGTCAGGGTGTGCACGGCGTAGGCGTTATCCCACACGATGCGGAAATCCGGCGCGCCGGCCTCCATGCGGGCGAGGCGGCGGGCCTTGTCTTCAGAAATCACGGCACCGGTGGGGTTAGCGAACATCGGCACTACCCACATGCCCTTGACTGCCGGATCCGCCACCAGCTTTTCGACGGCCTCTACATCCGGCCCGTCCTCCTCCATTGGCACCGTGACCAGCTCGAAGCCGAATTGCTCCGTGATGGCAAAGTGACGGTCGTAGCCCGGCACCGGGCAAATCCACTTGAGCTTTTCTTCCTTGCTCCACGGCTTCGCGGAGTCATTGGTGCCGAAGAGAAACGCCCAAGAAATCAGGTCGAACATGATGTTCAGCGAGGACGAGTCTGCGGCAACCAGCAGCTCTGGGTCCATGTTGGTCAGCTTGCCCCAGATATCGCGCAGTTCTTTGATGCCCTTTTGGTTGCCGTAGTTACGCAGGTCGTTTCCGGCCGCGTCGGTGTAATGGCCTAGGCCGGGCAAAGCGAGGAGATCGTTGGAGAGGTCCAGCTGCGCCTTCGCTGGCTTGCCGCGGGTCAGGTCCAATTTCAGGCCCTTAGCCTTAAGATCTTCGTAGTCCTTACGGACCTGGGCGGCGAGCTTCGCGAGTTCGGACGATTCCAAAGTAAGAAGCGACATGCGTATGTCTACCTTCCATGTATAGGGCGACTTTTAGCCCCCAATAGTAACGCACGCCATACAAAAAGGGGACCCCGCGCACCCGCCAGAGCCTCCTGACCCTTGCTGCATTCCTGCCCTGGGGGAGTTCAGAGGATGGACGCCACGCGGAATCCTGTCCCATACTTTAACGCCCGCGCGCCGGTTTAGCCAAATGGACCTCCGGCCGCACGGGCTACCACCGCCCACCGGCGCGCAACCCAAGGACCATCCAACACAAACGGCATTAGATCGCCAGAAATAGGCCCTGACCTGGCGATTGGTAAAATAATTGCCACGGCTGCTAATGTTTCTTCTCGGAGGATTCGACTAGCGGCCTATGTCACACGCCTGGAACGCGTGCGGGGTTCACGCCCCTCGTGGGTTCAAATCCCACATCCTCCGCCAAAGGAAATCCCGGCTCCTGCTTCACCGCACGGAGCCGGGATTTTTATTATGCACAGTCGCTCGGCCGCGCTGGCCGCTAATCGATGACCGGCGGCTCGTAGCCATCCGCCTTCAGCCACGCGACGTGCGGCGGCGTATTCATCCCCCACTCGGTGCGCGCCCAGAGGAAAGCCTGGGAGACCTCGGCCTCGGAATAGCCCCCATCGCGCAGGTATTGCCGGAAGCCATTCGGGCCTGGGTCCTTGATCCAGAGCCAGACGTAGTCGTCGAGGGAGTCGTCGGCAAGCAGGCCCTCCAGCCCTGCTGGAACATATTCGCGCTCGGCGCGCACGCGGTCCGCTAGGTCCTGGTCGAGGAAGTCGTAGAGGTAATCCAGCGCGTCCTCAAGCTGCGCATAATCGAAGGGATCCATGCCGCCCAGCCTAGTGGCGCTTGGTGCCCAAGACCATGCGGTCAATTTCCTCGAGCACCTCGTCCACAATGGCCGGGTTATAGGCCCGGTAGCCGCGCATGCGTAGCAGCTCCTCCTGTGCGGCCGCCAGGGCAGTCCGGCGGGCCTCCAACGCCACATGGCGGGCCTGCCAGGCGCGCTGTACGCGGGAATCATCGGAGACATCCTCGCCATCGCCCAGCCGGTCCTCGAACCACTTGATAACGTTGGCGGAAATTTCAGGGTCGACCTTCTCGGCGTCGGCAGTAATGTGGCCGTCCGGCCGGAAGTGCGACAGGGCCTCGATGCTGGCCGCACGCGCGCGACTCACCACGGCGGCGCGCATCTTATCGCTGGCAATCTGGGAGGCTTCCGTAAGGTCGAGGCGCTCCATCAGCCATGGAAGCAGCAGTCCGGGCACCACCATCGTGACCAGCAAGACGGTCAGCGCGATGACGGCAAGCTCGTGGTGGAAGCTGAACACGCCGGCCGGGATGGACAAAACCAGCGCCAGGGTGACGAGGCCGCGCATGCCGGACCACGTCATCAGCAGCACCTCCTGCAGTCGCAGCGGCGCCACGCGCGGGCGGCCGCGGGAGACGTTGATGCGGTAATAGATGTACATCCACACCAAGCGGACAACGAAGGCCACCAGGGACAAGATGACGCCCACCACCACGGAGTGCCACAGATCCGAGCCCACTTCACCGATGGCGGTATTGACCGTCAGGCCAATGAGCCCGAAGGCCACGCCGGTAAAGAGCAGCTCGATGGTCTCCCAGAAGGCCTGGCCGGACAGGCGGTCCTCAGCCTGAATATCCGCACGGGAATTAAGCTCCACGGCCGCAATGACTACGGCGATAACGCCGGAGGCGCCGAGTTCCTCCGAGATGAGGTAGACCGCAAACGGCGTCACCCAGGTCAGCGCGTTGCGCGCGGTGACGTCGTGGACGTGGGTGATAAACAGCGCCACCAGCCGGCCGACGACCCACCCCAGGCCGCCCGCCACGAATGCGGAGTAGAAGAAGTTGAGCACGCCGCCGCCGAAGGAGAGCTCATCGCCTTGGGTCACGGCCGTCAGCGCGAGGTTGAAGGCGACGATAGAAGCGGCGTCGTTAAACAAGCCCTCGGTCTGCAAGGTGGTGATGATGCGGCGCGGGATGCCGGCGGGCTCGGCCACGGCGTCAACGGCGACGGGGTCCGGCGGGGCGATGGCCGCACCGATAAGGATGGCCGCGGCCAGGCTGATGCCGGGCAGGAAGGCATAGGCCGTGAAGCCAACAGCCAGCGTGGTGGCGACCACCAGCAGCACGGACAGGCTCAAGATGGTCACCCATTGCTCGCGGATAACACCCCACGAGGTGCGCCGGGCCAGCGCCCACAGCAGCGGCGGCAGGAAGATGGGCAGGATGAGCTCGGTAGGCGGCTCGAACTGGGGCAGGCCCGGCACGAAGACCGCGCAGGCGGTAATGATCGTCAGCAGGGCCGGCCACGGCAGCCCAATCTTGTCACCGATGGCGACGACGAACACGGTCAGCAGCATGAGCCCAATGAGCACCAGAAGAACATCCATGGGCCCAGATTTTACCCGCGCCAGGTATAGGGCTCAGGGCTTAAGCGCTCGGGCGCGAATTGCGCGAGCAGATCAGCGGCACTGTGAGCTTCGTACCCCAGCGAGGCCGCCAGCTGCTTGACGACGTCCCCCTCCTCCCCCATCTCCCGCATGGTCACCGCGCCATCGCGCTTGGCCAGGCGCTCGCCGGATGCATTGAGCACGAGCGGGACGTGGATATACTCCGGCGGTTCGATGCCGAGCAGCGAGGCGAGGTAAGCCTGCCGCGGCGCGGAGGAGAGAAGATCATCGCCGCGGACCACTTGGTCGATGCCTTGGTAGGCATCATCGACGACGACGGCCAGGTTATAAGCCCAGCCAGTGTCTTGGCCGCCGCGGCGCAGGATGAAGTCATCGACGTCGCCCGTATAGGTGCCGTGGAGGGCGTCGTGGATGGTGAATGTGGGGGCGTCGGCAAGCAGGCGAAGGGCGGGCTGGCGATTCTGGGCCGCAAGCTCGGCGCGCTTGGCCGCGCGCTGGTCTTCGGTGAGGTTGCGGCAGGTGCCCGGGTACTGGCCGGGAATGGCGTGCGGGGCGCGCGAGGCCTCGCGGATATCCTTGCGGGAGCAATAGCACTCGTAGGTGGGCAGCTGGGCTAGGGCCTGCTCATAGGCGGCGTCGCGGTCGTGCTGGTAGATGACCTCGCCGTCCCAGTCCAGCCCGAGCGCGCGCAGATCCGCCAGCTGGCGCTCGGCCGACTCCTGGGAGGAGCGCTGCTTATCGATGTCCTCCACGCGCACCACAAAGCGCCTGCCCGTCGACCGGGCGAAAAGCCACGCCAGAAGCGCCGTGCGGAGGTTGCCAAAGTGCAGATCGCCGGAGGGGCTGGGCGCGTAACGGCCGGCGCCGGTGGTCGCGGAATTCATGCCCACAGTCTACGGGCTGGCACAATGGCGGGCATGGAAAAATCGAACGGCGCTGAGGTGCGCTTCATTCCCGTCCGCTCCACCCTCTACCCCTGGCTGGTCACCGTGTTTGTGGTGACCTTCCTGATTTCTAATATCAACGCCACCAAGGGCGTGCAGCTCGGCCCGCTGGTCACCGACGGCGCCTTTTTCCTCTTCCCACTGGCCTATATCGTCGGCGATGTGCTCTCGGAGTGCTATGGCTTCAAGTCCACCCGGCGCGCGGTCTATATTGGCTTCGCGATGGCCATTCTGGCGGCCGTGTGTTTCTATATCGCCATCTGGCTGCCGGCGGCTGATTTCTACGAGGGCCAGGAGGCCTTCGCCGCCACCCTTGGCCTGATGCCGCAGATTCTGGCCGCTTCGCTGGCCGGCTACCTGGTGGGCCAGCTGCTGAATGCCTGGACGTTGACCGCGATGAAGAAGCGCTCGGGCGAAAAGGGCCTCTTTGCGCGCCTTATCGCCTCCACTGTGGTGGGCGAGTTCGGCGATACGCTGCTATTTTGCGCCATCGCCGCACCGGTCATCGGCGTAGACACCGTGGGCGGTTTTATCAATTACGTCATCGTGGGCTTTGTGTGGAAGACCCTGATGGAGGCCGTCATGCTGCCGGTGACGGCCGCGGTCATTAAGTGGGTGAAGAAGCGCGAGGACTACTTGCCGGCGTAGTACCGGCCGAGGAATTCATCGCGGTAGGCCTCGTAGTAGCCGCCGTCGATGGCGGCGCGGATATTATCCACCAGGCGAATCATGAACTCCACGTTGTGGATGGTGCACAGCGTGCCGGCGAGGAATTCCTTCGCCTTGAGCAGGTGGTGCAGGTAGGCGCGGGAGTAATTCTCGGATACGTAGCCGCCGAATTCCTCGTCGACGCCGGCAAAGTCCCGTTTGAAGCGCGCATTGGTAAGGTTCATGCGGCCGTCGAGGGTGTAGACGCCGCCGCGGCGCGCCAGACGAGTGGGCGCCACACAGTCGAAGGTATCGGCGCCCGCCTCGACGGCGGTGAAGATATCGTCCGGCTCGGAGATGCCGAGCAGGTGGCGCGGCTTGTCCTCGGGTAGTTCATCGCAGACCCAGCCGACGATGGTGCCCAGGTTTTCCTTTTCCAGCGCACCGCCGATGCCGAAGCCGCCGAAGCCACGCTTGCCGTCCTCGCGGGCGGCGCGGTCGAGGTCGAGCAGGCCGCGGGTGGCTTGGCGACGCAGGTCCTCATACTGCGCGCCTTGGACCACACCCCACAGCGACTGCTTCGGGCGGTGGGCGCGTTCGCGGGTGAGGCGGTCGTGCTCATCCAGGCAGCGCTTGGCCCAGCGGTGGGTGCGGGCGACGGATTCCTCCTGGTAGGTGCGCGTATCAACGAGCGTGGTCAGCTCGTCGAAGGCGAACATGATGTCTGCGCCCAGCCCGTGCTGGATCTGCATGGACGTCTCGGGGGTAAAGCGGTGCTTGGAGCCGTCGATGACGGATTTAAAATCCACGCCATCCTCGTCCACCTGCGCCATGCGTTCCTTCTTAGCGGCGCGGATGTCCTTATCGCTGAGATCCGCAACGTCCATCGCAAGGACCTTTTTGAAGCCCACACCCAGCGACATGACCTGGAATCCGCCGGAGTCGGTGTAGGTCGGGCCGTGCCAGTTTTCAAACTCGGCCACGCCGCCGGCCTCGTCCACGATATCGTGGCCCGGCTGCAGGTAGAGGTGGTACGCATTCGACAAGATGGCCTGCGCACCAGTGGAGCGAATTTGTTCCGGGGTCAGCGTCTTGACCGTGGCTTTGGTGGCCACTGGGATGAAGGCTGGGGTGTGAATATCACCGTGCGGAGTGTGGATGACACCGCTGCGGCCGTGCTTGCCGGGGCCTTCGGGCAGGCGCTTGCCGACGTCGAAGCTCAAGTCCATTTCTATTCTTCTTCCTCATCTGCGGGGATAGGGGCTGGGGTGGCGTGTTTAGCTTCCCATTCTTCTTCCAGGGCGGTGCCTTCGATATCCAGGGTGGGCAGAATCTTCTCCAACCACTTCGGCATCCACCACGTCGTGCGGCCCATGAGGAACATGGTGGCGGGGACGAGGGTCATGCGGATAAAGAAGGCGTCGAAAAGCACGCCGGCGGCCAGGGCAAAGCCAAAGATCTGAATGAAAGGCAGCGGCTGGTTAATAAAGGCCACGAAGACCGAAATCATAATAATGGCCGCGGCCGTCACCACGCGGGCGCCTTGGGTAAAGCCGGTGATGGTGGCCTCGTCGACGGCGCTATATCGCCCGCCGGTGCCCTCCGGGTGGCGAGAAATGTGCTCGCGCATGCGGGTGACGAGGAAGACCTGGTAGTCCATCGCAAGGCCGAAGGTCACGCCGATGAGGAAGATCGGCATGAAGGAAATCAGCGGGCCCGGCGCGGGGACTAGGTTCCACAGGCCTTCCTGCCAGACCAGGACGGTCAGGCCGAAGGCGCCGCCGACGGACAGCAGGAAGCCCAGGCCCGCAACCAGCGGCACCAGGATGGAGCGGAAGACCAAAAGCAGCAGCACGATGGCCAGGCCCACGACGATGGCCAGGTACGGCGCCATGGCTTCCTCGAGGCGCTCGGTGATATCGAGCTGTACCGCGGTCAGGCCGGTCAAGCCGATGTCGGTGCCGGTGGCATCCTCGATCTCGCTGGTGGCCGAGCGCAGCGCGTGCGCAACGTTGACCGTCGCGGCATCAGTCGGCGCGGTGTCTGGCGTGACCATGATCTGTGCGGCGCGCTTGTCCTCGCTCAGGCCGACGATCTGCGCGTGCTTCACGCCGCCCAGCCCCTTGAGCTGGTCCGCGGTGTACAGGAAGGACGCGAGCGCGGCCTTATCCTCCGGCGAGGCATTATCCGCATCGCCTTCCGCGGTATCTACAACCTCAGCGACCGGGGCGATTTCCGGCTCGGCCTCGGGCTGGTCCGGCTGCGGCTGCTCAGGGGCTACGTCTTCCGGTACCGCGTCCTCCGGTGCCACGTCTTCCGGTGCAGCGCCCTCTGGTGCAGCGCCCTCGGGCGCGGCCTCCGCGTCTGGTGCGGGGGCGGGCGCGGGGGCTGGTTCGGACTGGGATTGGGCGTCGACAAGCGGGGCAAGGGCGCCGGCATCCGCGTTGACCGTATGGGCATCGACCACGGCGAGGAAGGGGCCGTTGACGCCGGGTCCGAAGCCCTCGGACATGATGTCGGCAGCCTTGCGCTGGGTGGTATCGGGATTGGAGGTGGTATCGGCCGGAAGGGCGAGCTCCATGTGGAGCACCGGCGCGGTCATCGCGCCCAGGGAGAGCACAACCAACGCCATGGCCAGGCCGGGGACCTTCTGAACTAGGCGCACCCAGCGGTTGCCCATGGTGGGACCACGGCGGCGCTTGCCCTTACGGGTCGGGTTGCCGGCCACGCCGGGGATGCGGCCGTTGAAGGCCTTATCGCCCAGCAAGCCGAGCATCGCGGGGATGAGCGTCAGCGAGACCAACACGGCGATGGCGACGGTGCCGGCGGCAGCCAAGCCCATGGCTGTCAGGAAGCCAATGCGTGCAATGAGGAGCGCGAAGAGCGCTGTAAAGACGGTCGCGCCGGCAAAGACCACGGAGGAACCGGCCGTGCCCACCGCCATGCCTGCGGCATCGGGCCCATCCATGCGGCGGCGCTCGGCACGGTAGCGCGACAGAATAAACAGTGCATAGTCAATGCCCACGGCAAGGCCAATCATGATGGCCAGGACCGGGGTCATATTATTGAGCTCAATCCAGTGGGTGGCAATGAACATGCCCAGCGCGCCTAGTCCCACGCCGATGACGGCGGACACCAAAGGCATACCCGAAGCAACCAGGGAGCCGAAGGTAAAGATGAGCACGATAAAGGCAACGCCGAGGCCGATGATCTCAGAGGTGGAATTGACCGCGATTTCATCGCCGAAGCCGGCACCATTGCCCTCCACCGTGAGGCCGCGGTCGCGGGCAATATTCATTGCGTCGGTAACGGTGTCTTTGTCGGCCTGCTCCACGCTATAGGGCGACTCGGCGTCGAAATTGAAGGTGGTATAGGCAATGGTCTCGTCATCATTGACCATGGCGAGGTTGTCCGCGTCCGCGCGGGCGGATGCTTCCGGCAGCCCCATATCCGTGAACTGATGGATCACCTGGTCTTGCAGGCGAGGCGAGACCTCAAGCGGGTTGCCAAAGCGCGTGGTATCGGCCATCTCCAGGTTGTCCTCGAGGTAGGAGATGGTGGCGTCGATGGCCTCGCGGTTGGCGGGATCAGAAAGCTTCTGGCCGTCTGGAGCCTTGAAGACCACGTTGACCGAGGGCGAGTTGGCAGGGTTGCCGCCCTCTGGGAAGAGGTCCATGGTCTTGTAGGTGGCGTCGATGGACGGGGTTCCCTTGATGGAGAACTCGCTCGTCATCGGTTTCATCAGCAAGGCGGCGGCACCGCCGACGGCGGCGAGCAGCAGCAGCCATGCCACGATGACCTTCCACTTATGGAGGAAAGACCAGCGCCCAAGACGATAAAGCAGTTTAGCCACGGGTAGATGTACCTTCGCATTCGCGTGGGGGACGGGTTGAACTTTGCCCTAGTGTAGTGGCCATACCCCACAATCCCCTATCACGAAGCCACCTGCGTCCCAGTTTTCACAGCTGGCGGCCAGCCAGCCGGATTCCGCGCGCCTGCTGGGAAATTGGGCAAAAGAAAATCCCGACCTGCGTAAACAGGCCGGGATCCCGGTGCGGTGGCGGCGGGATTTGAACCCGCGGTTGGGGGTTACCCAACAATCGCTTTCGAGGCGATCACCTTCGGCCGCTCGGACACGCCACCGCGTTCCAGATTACGGGAGTAGGCCCGAGCGACAAAATCGCTGCGCCGGCGGGGTGCCAGCGCAGCGAGATGCGGAAACGAGGGACGAGGATTAGTCGTCCTTCAGGCCACCGATAACCTCGTTGGCCTTGTCCTTGATGCCTTCAGCGGCGTCAGACAGCTTGTCCTTAGCCTCGGAGGTGACCTGGTCGGCCTTGCCCTCGTTAGCTACGTCCTTGTTGTCGGTAGCTTCGCCGTAGGCTTCCTTTGCCTTGCCTACGAGGCCATCCTTCTTGTTTTCCAAATCGCCCATAATCACTCCTTTGAGTAGACAGTTGTTGTATGACCACCAGTGTACGCACGTTTAGCGCAGGCCGTCGAAGAAGTTTCGGAGCAACCCAGCGCACTCGCCTTCGAGGACGCCGCCGCGGACCTGCGGGGTAAAGGGGGCGGTGGGGGCACGGAGGACATCGATAAGCGAGCCGCACGCGCCCGTCTTGGGCTCAAAGGCGCCGAAGACCACGGAGGACACCCGCGCGGCCTGCAGCGCACCGGCACACATAGCGCATGGTTCCAGGGTGACAACGAGTTCGCAGCCGGAAAGCCGCCAGCCATCGCCGTGTACACGGACGGCCTGGCGAATGGCCTCGACCTCGGCATGGGCGGTGGGGTCCGCCAGCTCTTCGCGGCGGTTGACGCCGGTGGCAAGTTCGGTTCCCGCGGCGTCGTACAGCACCGCACCCACGGGGACGTCGCCGGCCGGCGTACGCTTGGCGACGTCGAGGGCGCGACGCATCCGAGCCTCAGCGCGCAGCAAGGGCTCAGGCGTTATCAATGACGTCTTCCAACTCATCGCCAAAGCCGAGCTCGCCGGCGATACGCAGCAACATATCGGAAGGCCAGTCCTCATCATTGTCAATGATGTAGCCCACCTGGTCCTCGGATAGACCAAGGTCAGCGAAGATATCGAAATCACCCTCGCCATAAGGATCGGCCTCTTCAGGGTCCACATCCGGGATTTCATGATCGTTGATATCCATGAAATCGGCGGCGAAGTCATCGTCCACGCCATAGGTGGCGTCCGAGATGAGCATCTTCACCCCGCCCGGCACCGGGCGCACGGCAATAAAATAAGCATCCTCCACGCACAGCAGCGCGAACGCAGCCCCCTCAGAACGCAGGCTGCGCACCGCATTGATGGAGGTCTGCGGATCCTCAAAGTCATCGTTGAAGCTGCGCACCAGCCATTGGCCCGCGTTGCGGGCGACGGTTACCGCGAAGGAGTAATTTTCGTTGCTCATACCTCGTGAGATTAGTCGTGTTGTGCCACAATTGTCATCGTGAGTTCTCAAGATGTTCAACGCCCCATCTGCATTATTGGCCTCGGCCTCATCGGCGGCTCTTTGCTGCGCGATCTCGCCGGATACAATCACCACGTTTTTGGCTACAACCACTCCACGTCTGGCGCCCGCACTGCAGTAAAGCAGGGTTTTGACGTCACCGATGATCTTCCGGCGATTTTGACCCGCGCGGAGACGGAGAACGCGCTCATCGTTATTGCCGTTCCCATGACCGCGGTGGGCGAGGTCCTCGATGCTATTCAAGAGCACGCGCCGAGCTGCGGTATTACGGACGTCGTTTCCGTTAAGACGGCCGTGCGCCAGCAGGTACTGGAGCGCGGTATGGAGTCGCGCTATGTGGGCGGCCACCCGATGGCGGGCACGTCCAAGTCCGGCTGGGATAACTCGCAGAAGGACCTGTTCCGCCGCGCGGCGTGGGGCATTACCTATGACTACGCCGCCGAGTGTGAGGCGCGCGGGGACAAGATTCCGAAGGAGTGGATTGAGACCTTCACCGAGGTCGTGCGCATGACCCAGATGGTGCACGCAGAGGCGGTGCCTATCCGCGTGGCTAATCATGATGCCGCGGTGGCGCGCATTTCCCACCTGCCGCACGTCTTTGCGGAGATCCTCGCCGTGGTCGGCGATAATGGCGGAATCCTGGCACAGTCCCTGTCTGCCGGTTCTTTCAAGGACGCTACCCGCGTGGCCGGCACGCACCCGGAGCTGGTGCAGCAGATGTGCGAGACCAATGCGCCGGCGTTGGTGGAAGCATTGGACGAAGCCTTGGACTTGCTGCACGATGCCCGCGAGAAGCTCGACTCCCCCGAGCCTTCCATCGCTGAGCTTTCCGACGCCGGCTATCGCGCCCGCACCCGCATCGATGCCCGTTCCGGCGCGCGCAAGGAATCGGTTTCCCCGGTCAAGATTTCTTCCCGCCCGGTGCTGCGCCTGCACCCAGGCGGTCCGAACTGGGTGGCGCAGCTGCGCCAATCCGAGTCCCTGGGCGGGCGCATCGAGATTTTCTAGTCCTCACGGCCGCGGTTGCGCAGGCGGGGAATCCGCGCCAGCACCGCGGCGGCGATAAGGCCGATGGCGGCTATGCCCGCATAGAGCCCCGCACGATCTGCACTGGTCTGCGGGGTTTTCGGCGGTTCGGGAGTGGTTGCCGCGGTGAGAATCGCTTCCTTATCGCGTCCGCTCACTACTGCCTCGATCCACTCCTTGGTGCCGGCCAGCGTGGTGATTGCCGCGCTTGGCGAGGGCAAGTCCGGATCCCCATTCGCGGTGCCCGCCGTGGCGAGTCCGGCGAGCTTACCGTCTACAAAGAAGGGGCCGCCGGAGTCACCACCCTGCATGCCGGCCCGGCCGGTGGAGTGTACGTCGAGGATGGCGCTTTCAATTAGTGGCATCGGGCCATCTGGCGCCCCACCCGGCATCGCCTCGCTGGCTGGCACGCTTTCCGTACCCTCCGGCATTTTAAGTCCCGGCATGGCCTCGGCCGCGGGAATGCTTTCTCCGCCAGCGGCGTCCTCGGCGCCATCCTCGGCCGCGTCTGCGGCGCCTGGTTCGGTGGAGCTAGCGGGGCCAGCAGGGCCGGCGCCGAGGAGCTCAGCCACTTCCATCTCCGCCTGCGGCAGCTGGCCGCGGCGCGCCATGGAGGAACTGCTGCTCCAGCCGTAAAGCGTGCCGCGCTGGCCAGGTTCTGGAACTTGAGTGGAAATCTCTGCGGGTTTTGTATCGGTGACGGGGGTGGTGAGGTGGAGAAGGGCGGCGTCGGAAAGCGGGGATAGCGCCCAGGAATCGGCGTCGTAGGTGGTGCCATTGATGCGGGCCTGCGTGCCCTCATTGTTGACGGACTCTAGGCAGTGGCGCGCGGTAAGCACCCACTGGGCGGCCACGAGGGTGCCGGTGCAATCGCCGAAGCTGCCCACGCGCCCGATTTTCAACTGCGCCACGGTGCGAGACTCCGCTGAGTCTTGGGCCGGCTCGCCGTGTTCGAGGGCGCTGGCAGGGGCGGCGGTCAATGCCACGATACCGGCGGTAAGCAGGGCGGGGAAGATTTTGTGCTGCATGATTAGTCCTTCTTTCCGGCAGGAACGGCGATGGCGATGGTCTTAGCGACGGCCCATTCGGCCGGCCCCTTCCCTATCAGGCGGCGCCATAGGCTCGCGAGGACGAGGAAAAGAGCGATGAACGCGCAGGCCCACCCGGTGTTGTGGAGGGAGACGTGACTTTGCCAGTAGTAAGCGGTGAGCACATGCAGGATGTAGATGCTCAGCGACATCGCACCCAGCGCAGCAAAGGGATACGCCAGCTTAGGCACCGCCCGACCGATAAGCAGGCATAGGTGCAGGACGATGGCGGCGACGGCGATGGATAGGACGATCTCTCCTAGCACGCCGGTGTGGCCGGTAAAGCGCAGCCAGCCAGGCATATCCGGGGTGAAGCGGAAGTAAAAGCCGGCTGCCGCAACGGCCGCGGCGATGGCGGTGGACACCCACTGGGCAGCGGCGCGGGAGCTGCGGATATAGACCTCATAGAGCAGCATGCCAGCAAGGAAATAGGCACAATAGGCCAGCAGCGGATAGACCTGCGGAAGGGTCAGCGGCGCATATTTTATGGTCGCGGCGACGGTAGCAGCGGCGAGAAGCAGGAGCTTCCACCACCAGCGCAGCGGCGGGACCCAGGACACGAGGATCATCGTGATGCCGATGACCACGAGGACGATTTGGATCTCGCCACCCACGGGCAGCAGGGCGAGGCCGATAAGTGTGATTATGCAGCCGCGGGCGATGATGCGCAGGAACGTGGTCGCCGTGAAATCGCGGGAAATAAGCATCAATGTGACGCCGGCCAGAACGGCGAATAGTGCTGCGGGCAGGCCATTTAAAATGACCTTGGTATGCCACACCAAAGAGGCCATATGCAGAACTATCATGCCGATAATCGCAAGTGAGCGGGCTATATCGAGCCCTACAATGCGCGAGGGTGCTAACACCTAGCGTTCTCCTTCAAGACGGAGGGGAACGCGTCACCGCGCTCCCCTTGTTAATAAAGACTTTCTTTTTCTACTAAGCCTGTCTGGGAGGTTGCTGCGAATATTTTATACGTGTCCTGCATTTTATAAGTGGATTGCGTGAGACTTGTGCGGACCTAGTCGGCGGACCTAGTCGCGGAAGGAACTATCGCGGCGCTTGCGCGAACGGGAAGGATCGGCGGCCAGCTTTAGAAGCGGGGCTGCGGCGATGCCGATGGCCAAGCCGGCCAAAAAGAGCCAGAACATGCCAGAGCCCAGCCACAGCATAAGGCCGAGGATGGGGGTTAAGGGTCAAAAAGTGTGTCCGGAATCGCGGATTTTCACGGATTGACCTGTAGGTTTCCGGAAAGTATATGCT
>NZ_JASPHJ010000011.1:0-75134 GCF_030229085.1 Corynebacterium sp. MSK158 | reverse complement strand
GATGCACTATCGGAATCAGGCCCTTGAGTCCCTCACCGCCTAGAATTAAACCAGTCCAACTTTTGGGGGCCAGTTCAAGCGGGGAAGCTGGTTGCGGGGTTGGGTGTACTCGTCTGCAGAGCGAGAGTTAGTCTTGGCCGTATCCACGGCTGCGGGAGCGCTTGCGCTCACGCGCGGTGCGCGGGCTCCACATCACCACGGAAGTGGACCGTGGGACATGGACAAGCTCACCGCTGCGCTGCGGACGGCGTCCAGCGGCCTGCTCGCGCAGGGCCCGGACCTCTTCAGCTAAAGCGTCGCGCTCGGCCTCGAGTCGATCGCGTTCCTCGGTCAACTCGATAATGGACTTGATGCCGGCAAGGTTGACGCCATCGTCTTGGGATAGTGCTTGAATCTTGCGCAGCAGCTCGATATCCCGGTCGGAGTAGCGGCGGCCGCCGCCACGGGTACGAGCCGGGGAGACTAAGCCCATGCGGTCATAGGTGCGCAGGGTTTGGGCGTGCATTCCGGATAGTTCCGCAGCTACGGAGATGACGTAGACCGCGGTGCCGGAATCTTCTGCCTTTCCAGTGCTCATTTCTTAACACACCTCCTGCCTTAAGCATTCTCGGCGCCGGCCCAACCCGCACGCGGGTTGAAACCGGAGTCCTTCTCCGCTTGAGCATAGGTGCGCAGGGCGCTAGAGGCAGCGGCATCGAGCTTGGTGGGCACGGTGACCTGCACGGTAACCAGCAGATCACCGGAGTTGCCACCGCGCTTGGCGATGCCCCTTCCGCGCACCCGCAGCGTGCGTCCATCCGGCGTTCCAGCGGGGATCTTCACGCGCACCGGGTTATCCAAAGTAGGAACCGCGATGGTATCGCCCAAGGCCAGCTCCGTGAAGGAAACCGGAACGGTGACATGGAGGTCATCACCCTCGCGAGTAAAGACCTTGTCCGGCTTTACAGTCACCGCTACGAAGAGGTCACCGGCGGGAGTGCCGTTGGGACCTGCTTCGCCCTGGCCGGCGAGGCGGACCTTTTGTCCATCGATGACGCCGGCGGGGATGCGCACGGTGATATTGCGGGTGCGGTGAACCGTGCCGGTGCCGTGGCAATCCTTGCACGGATCCGTGATGCGGCGGCCGGTGCCATCGCAGTCCTTACACGGGGCAGA
Source organism: Corynebacterium sp. MSK158 (assembly GCF_030229085.1). Classification (NCBI taxonomy): domain Bacteria; kingdom Bacillati; phylum Actinomycetota; class Actinomycetes; order Mycobacteriales; family Corynebacteriaceae; genus Corynebacterium; species Corynebacterium sp. MSK158. The sequence goes on along the minus strand of NZ_JASPHJ010000011.1, from coordinate 73,979 downwards.
GAAACCGAAGGCGCCACGGTTTTCCGAGGTAAAACCGGTACCGCTGCAGGTGCCACAGGTAGAGGTCTTGCCGGAAGCGGAACCCGAGCCGTGGCACGTGGTGCACGGCGCATTGCCGCTGAGTGCAAGGGGAATGGTGGTTCCCTTAGCGGCCTCTCGGAAGTCGAGGGTTATTTCCGTTTCGACGTCGGCCCCCCGCGACGGTTTAGCTGAGTGGCCAGCACTACCGCCGCGGTTGAAAACGCTACCGAAGATATCCCCAACACCGCCGCCTTGAGCCGATCCTCCAGCGGATCCTCCGAAGAGGTCCGAGAGGTCGAATTCTTGCGCACCTTGTCCACCCATGCGCGTGGATCGAAACCCGCCGGGAAATCCGGCGCCTCCCATCCGTCCAAAGCCGCCTCCATTGCGGAGCATGGCCTTGAACTGGTCGTATTCCTTGCGCTCGGTGGCGTCGGAAAGCACGTCGTAGGCTTCCGCAACCTTCTTGAACTTTTCCGCTGCCGCGGGGTCGTCCGGGTGGGTATCGGGGTGGTTTTCGCGCGCTAGCTTGCGGTAAGCACGCTTAATCTCGTTCTGGTCTGCGGACGAGGAGACCCCCAGATCCGCATAGTAATCTTTGTCTGCCCATTCGGGTTTAGCGCTCACTGGGCATCTCCTCCTTTCAAAGAGAATCGATACAAGTTAAGTAAAAGGGCGCCGCGGGAAGGTCACTAGTCAATTCCCAGGGCGCCCTTTATGTTATTTACTCGGATTCTTCCGAGCTGCCGGACTCATCGCTGGGGTCCGCGATGATGACCATGGCATTGCGTACGAGCCTGTCGCCCACGCGGTAGCCCTTGCGCAGCACGGTGCCAAGCACCTGCTCATCGCCGGAGGACAAGTCCTGCACGGCTTCGTGGACCTCAGGGTCGAAGGCATCGCCTTCCTCACCAAAGGCAGCGAGGTCGTGCTTTTCCAACGTGCCGTGGAGCTTATCCGCAAACGCCTTGAGCGGGCCTTCCAAGTCGCCGTGTTCACGAGCCAGTTCCAGGTCATCAAGGACAGGCAGCAAATCTGCGATGACCTTGGCCTTGGCGGTCTCGATTACGGCCTGGCGGTCGCGCTCGGTGCGGCGGCGGTAGTTGGTGTATTCCGCATTGAGACGCTGCAGGTCTTCTGTGCGTTCTGCCAACTGTGCTTCCACATCGCTAGCGCCGGTACCTGCGGGCTCTTCGCCCGCTGCTTCGGCTTCTACCTCATCAGCGTTGACATCTGCCAGCGCTTCTTCGAGGTCAGCATCGAGGGTGGGATCCAGCTCGGCTTCTTCGGTGGCGTCAGCCTGTGCTTCCTGCGCAGCCTGGGCCTCCTCGGCCTGCTCGGCAGCAGCCTCAGCGCGGTCAGCCGAGGTAGCCTCCGGATCCGTGTTTTCCGGGTCGCCTGGGTTGTGCGGCATTCCGCTGTCCTGAGTCATTACTTGTTGCCATCCTTGTTCTCGTCCTCGTCAACGACCTCAGCGTCGACGACGTTCGGGTCACCCTGCGCAGCACCAGCATCGGCAGCACCCTCGGCGCCTGCCTCAGCAGCCTGTGCCTCGTAGATCTGCTTGCCCATCTCCTGGGATTCGGTGGACAGCTTCTCCACTGCGGACTTGATGGCCTCGAGGTCATCGCCCTTCAGAGCCTCATCAACGGCGTCAGCAGCCTCGGTGACCTTGGTCTTAACGTCCTCGGATACCTTGTCAGCATTGTCATCCAAGAACTTGCGGGTCTGGTAGGAGGTGGACTCTGCGTTATTGCGCAGCTCCTGCTCCTCGCGGCGCTTCTTGTCCTCTTCAGCGTGCTGCTCAGCATCCTTGACCATGCGGTCGATTTCTTCCTGGGACAGGCCGGAACCATCCTGAATCTTGATGGTGTTTTCCTTGCCGGTGCCCTTGTCCTTTGCGGTCACGTGGACGATGCCGTTGGCATCGATGTCGAAGGTGACCTCAATCTGCGGAACACCGCGCGGTGCCGGAGCAATACCGCCGAGCTCAAAGGAGCCGAGCAGCTTGTTAGCAGTAGCCATCTCGCGCTCGCCCTGGAAGACCTGGATCTGTACGGAAGGCTGGTTGTCTTCCGCGGTGGTGAAGGTCTCGGACTTCTTGGTCGGGATGGTGGTGTTGCGCTCGATGAGCTTGGTCATCACGCCACCCTTGGTCTCAATGCCGAGGGACAGCGGGGTGACGTCGAGAAGCAGCACATCCTTAACCTCGCCACGCAGCACGCCTGCCTGCAGGGCAGCGCCAACTGCAACAACCTCGTCCGGGTTAACGCCCTTGTTGGCATCCTTGCCGGTCAGTTCCTTAACCAAGTCAGATACGGCTGGCATACGGGTGGAGCCACCAACGAGAACAACGTGGTCAATATCGCCGACGGAAAGGTCAGCGTCCTTAATGACCTGGTTGAACGGAGCCTTGGTGCGGTCCAGCAGATCCTGGGTGATCTTCTGGAACTCGGTGCGGGTCAGGGTCTCATCCAAGAACAGCGGGTTCTTGTCGGAGTCAACGGTGATGTACGGCAGGTTGATGTTGGCCTGCTGGGAGGAGGACAGCTCAATCTTGGCCTTCTCTGCAGCCTCGCGCAGACGCTGCACGGCGCGCTTATCCTTGGTCAGGTCAACGCCCTGGGAGGTCTTGAAACGGTCTACCAGCCAGTCGACGATGCGCTGATCCCAGTCATCGCCACCCAGCTCGTTATCGCCAGCGGTGGCCATAACCTCAACGACGCCATCGCCGATTTCCAGCAAGGAGACGTCAAAGGTGCCGCCACCCAGGTCGAATACCAGGATGGTCTGCTCCTGCTCGCCCTTTTCCAGGCCATAAGCCAAAGCAGCTGCGGTTGGCTCGTTAACGATACGGAGCACGTTCAGGCCTGCAATCTGGCCAGCTTCCTTGGTGGCCTGACGCTGTGCATCCTCGAAGTATGCAGGAACGGTAATAACGGCGTCAGTAACATCTTCACCAAGGTAAGCCTCTGCGTCGCGCTTCAGCTTCATCAGCGTGCGAGCAGAGATCTCCTGGGAGGTGTAATCCTTATCATCAATGTTGATCTTCCAGTCGGTGCCGATGTGGCGCTTGACGGAGCGAATGGTGCGGTCAACATTGGTTACCGCCTGGTTCTTAGCGGACTGACCGACCAGGATTTCGCCGTTCTTTGCAAAAGCAACGACGGAAGGCGTGGTGCGGGAGCCCTCGGAGTTAGCGATAACGGTGGACTCGCCACCTTCCAGTACGGAAACGACGGAGTTCGTCGTACCAAGGTCAATACCTACTGCGCGTCCCATGATTTCTTCTCCTTTTATCTTGGGGTAATAAATAAAGTTGACTGCCAGTGACTCAACTTCTCGTTGCGTCCGAGCGCTACTGTAACAGAACTTCTACGTCCAGTCACACAACCTTGAGTCTGTGTCACTCAATCTCTACAACGAGTAGCCTACAAAAGTTATTCCTCGGGACTCAACTTTTCTTGTAAACCTTGCTTTTCTGCAGCTCAGCGCCGCCCGTGCCGACGCCCCACTCCCCCACCTCCCTCACGATCACCCCCTTCGCTCAACACTGCCCCATACCCAAACGGAACTCCTTAAATAACCCTAAGAGGATCCAAAAGTCACCTCAGAAAGGATCCAAAAGAGGATTGGCAGCCCGCCCCCGCTACCGCATACTAGGAATCACAGCAGTTAAGAGCTGCTACCCCAGAGAGAGATTGTAGTTTTACTCCGCCGATCCGAAAGGAATGTATATGTTCGATTCCCTCGCAGACCTCAGCTCCGCCATCGACTTCGAGGCACTTATCAAGGGCATCAAGGGCCTCATCGAGGCTTCCTCCGAGTCCAACACCGACTCCGAGGGCCTGTCCTCCGTATTCGAGGGCCTGTCCTCCAAGGATGACGCAGAGGCTGCTGCAGAAGCTAAGTAATTAGCCTTCTGTACTCCTTCATGAAGACCAGCTAAACCCCCACCTTCTTCCTCCGCCCGGAACCCATCACAAGGAACCGCGCACGAAGGTGCGGGGGTTTCGCTGTTTTCAATCGCTGTTTCACGTTCGCTGTATTTACACTAGGGAGATAAAACCCATTGAGCCTTAGTATCCAGGAAGCGTGGACCGCACCGTGTCGAAACCTTCACAGCCGCCCCTTCACCAACGCATCCGCGCGGCTATGACCCTGCAGCGAACAGCCGCTTTAACTGCGGTGATTTGCGTGGCGCTGACATTACTTGGCGCATTCCTCACCCCCACGGAGTATCAATTATCCGCAGCAATCTTGGGGTTAATCCTTACCGTGATTAGCACCTCCGCCTATCGCTGGCCCTTGGGAATGGCTGCCACATTCGTAATCACCTGGATTATCGCGGCCATTCTAACCAGAACCCCTTTAATCAGCTCTGTATTTTTGGCCCCAGTCTTTCTTGCTGTTGTGGCCTATCACGGAAGGCACGGGCGTACAGTCGCAATAGGTTTCATTCTATGGTTCTGTGGCCTCGTCGATCCCGTATCGTTTAAGTTAAGTTTGCATCTTGCCCCCGCGCTCACATGGGGAATGTTAATTGGAGTTGGCGGCGTAATTGGAGCTATTTTTGCTCATTCGGCAGATCGCTATAGGTCCGCCATGGTGGAGTGGAACGATGACGTGAAGCGCCGCCAATCCGACCTCGCAGAAACCTTGCACAATTCGGTTGTTTCTAACCTCACGGTAAACACCATGCAGCTAGAGGCTCTGAGCCTCGAATACTCCAAACATCCAGAGCTAGCGAAGAAACTCGATGAGCTCAGTGATTCCATGCGTTCTTCCATGTCCGAAGTACGTGCACTGACCAAGGTCCTACGAAATAATATCGATGGAATTAACGACGGCATGAGTTTTGGTTCAACCACAAAACCAACCAGCTTTGCCCAGCTCATCTCAGAGGAAGAAGAACGCCTTTCCCGTCTCAATCGATCACCCGTTGTTGAGGTCAAGGGCGAGGAGTTTGCGCCAGAATTTCCCCAAGAAATTCTCGAGCCCATTGCAGCCATCACCACAGAAGCCTGCCTAAACGCGGTGAAGTATTCCCCACCAGGGGCGGAGATTGTAATTTCCGTTCGTCCCCATATGGGCTGGACGGTCATCACCATCACCAATCCCGTAGCCAAACCAACAAGCAAGAACATCGAAATGTCCTCCGGCATTGGCATGTCCTCCATGAATCGGATTGCAGCCACGATTGACGCGCGATTGGACACGGAATTGGAATCTGAAAAATGGGAACTGAATCTATTTCTGCCGCCCAGCGCCCATAAGCGGCGTTAGTTCCACCACGTTGAATAGCAAAGGCTTAATTCTTACACTAAGCTTTCGCTTGTTTCTGCCTATTCACACTTTCACAAAAGGAGCGCCTTGATGCAGGCCGCACTCACAAGTCTTCTCACCCCACTCATGTTGTCTTCTTCCATCTTCGGCGCCGGTCTTACCCCTGGTGAGCTGCCAAAGACCACGGAATACGCATCCCCTGTCGATATCGCTTTTGGTTGCCCGGCCCCATGGTGCGGGAAATAAAAACATCTCTCTTGGTCGTCGATGACGACCCACTTGTCCTTGAGGCCCTGGGGCGCTACTTCGCCTCGGCTGAGGACATGGAGGTGCGCGCCACCGCAGAAAATGGCAAGGTCGCCCTCGAGCTTTTGCAAGAGCAGGACTTCGACGTCATCGTCGCGGACATCCATATGCCCGAGATGGATGGCACGACCCTCTTGCGCGAGGTCAACAAGCTGGAAGAACCACCGGTTTTCGTTGCGATGACCGCGATGGACAATGACGAGACCCTCAAAGAGGTCATGTCCAATAAGGCCGCGGCCTATATTTTGAAAAGCTCCAAGCCGGTCTACATTTTGGATACCGTGCGCGAGGCCGTGCGCGGAGGCACGGTTGTCACCCCACAATCGCTTACCCGCTTGTTTGAGCAGCTTCCTAATTGGAATGCTGAGGGAACCAGCGCCGATGCGGCAGCCGCAACCGCAAAGATAAAGGACAATCACCACATCTCCCCTGCGCTAGAGCAGGTCCTGGACTTGGTCTGTCAAGGAAAGTCCAACGAAGAGATTGCCAAGAGCACGCATTATGCACCGGGCACGGTGAAGAAGTATGTGTCCACCCTGCTCAGTGAATTCCACGCCAAGTCGCGCCTCGAGCTGGCAGTGAAGGCGCTCAAGGCCGGCTACGGTTCTTAGAACCCAATTGTTAGACAATCCGGGGGTGGACTACCCCCGGATGAGCCAATACCCCCTCTAAACCCCACATGCTGGGGTTTATTTTTTGTTTTTCTACCCCCGCTTACCGTTTTTCAAAGGAGACTAGCATCACGTTTACCGCTTTCCTATAATTACGGCAACACAAAAGTTCATAGTATTTCCCAGGCAACAATTGGAACCTGAACCTGCAGGGTTGCCGCACGTCAGAGCGTTATAGCGCTCGCGTTTTCCTTTAGCCTTACATAGTCACGTCATAGAAAGCAGGTGAGTGTTGAACACCAACCTGGCGCGCGTTCGTCGCAGCAGCGATAGGCCTCCCGTCCGCATTCTGCCCGCATAGTGGCCCGCTGAACATCGCACTTCACTCCGAATCCCTGCGACTCTCACTTTGCGTCGCGCGCACCCGCGTGTTCGCTCCTCACCCGACTGCAGCCCTGCAGCACCACATAGCTCACCGCTTACATCCCAGCCGTCCGTATCGCCCGGCAGCCCACTGTCCGGCACGAATACTGCTAGCGGCTCCGGGGATGTGACCCGTTTGAAAAAGAGGTAGAACCCATATGACTTCTCCTGCCAATACCCGCTTGCCCATCTCGGATGATGTGGAAGCAGTCCTGCCCGCAGCGATTAGCCGCGCACACGACTGGTTGAAGTCCACTGCGGACGAAGAAGATAAGGCCACCGAACAGCTCGCGGACCTGCTGCGCGATGAGGACGGCGTGAAGTTCACCATGGACTTCGTCGACCGCGTCATGCGCCCAGAAGATGACAAGGTTGCCGCGCACGCGCTGAAGGATATTTCTTCCCACTATGACCCGTCGTTCCTGGGCAGCATCAATGGTGCACTCGTTGGTGCCGGCGGTTTCTTCGGCCCCATCCTGCCGAACCTGGTCATGCCAGTGGCCCGCCTGTACATGCGCAAGATGGTAGGCCACCTGGTTCTGGACGCCGAGTCTGATGCCCTCAACAAGATCCTGGACAAGGCCGCCGAATCCGGTGAGCAGCTTAACCTCAACCTGCTGGGTGAGGCCGTACTCGGTGAGGAAGAGGCGAAGTCCCGCGCGGAGCGCACCCTCAAACTCATCAAAAACCCCCGCGTGACCTACGTATCGGTTAAGGCTTCCTCCATGGTGGCCCAGCTCAACCACTGGGATATCGATGGCTCGGTAGAGCGCCTCAAGGAGCGCTTGCGCCCGCTGTACCAGGCTGCGGCTGACCGCACCGACAAGGTCTTTATCAACATGGACATGGAGGAGTACCACGATCTCCACCTGACCATCCGCCTCTTCAAAGAACTGCTCAGTGAGCCGGAATTCCTCACCCTGGATGCCGGCATCGTGCTGCAGGCTTACCTGCCAGATACCTTCGACGCGCTCAAGGATGTCGCCGACTTTGCCAAGGAGCGCGTGGCTAAGGGCGGCGGCACGGTCAAGGTGCGCATTGTAAAGGGCGCGAACCTATCCATGGAAACCGTGCAGGGCGAGGTCCACGATTGGCCGCTGGCTACCTACACCAACAAGCTCGACGTTGACGCCAACTACTACCGCCTATTGGATTTCATTCTGCGCGAAGAATACGCCGATAGCGTCCGCATCGGTGTAGCAACCCACAACCTCTACACCGCGGCAATGGCCTATGAACTGGGCAAGAAACGCGGCGTGCTGCACATGATGGATTCGGAGATGCTGCAGGGCATGTCCCCAGCCCAGCAGGCAGCGGTGCGCAAGGTCTTTGACGGCCGCCAGATCCTCTATACCCCGGTTGTCCACGCAGAAGACTTCGACGTCGCCGTGTCCTACCTGGTGCGCCGCTTGGAGGAGAACTCCGCGCCGCAGAACTTCCTCTACGCCCTCTTCGCCCCGGGCGAGGAGCCGTTGGCGGACCAGGAAGAGACGTTCCGTCGGGCCGTCGCCAAGCGCTGGGACACCTTCGCTGGTGCCCGCCGCACCCAGAACCGCCTTGAGGAGGACGGCCGCCAGGCACCGCGCACCGGCCGCTTTACCAACGAGGCAAATACTGACCCGGCGCTCGCGCCGAACCGCCAGTGGGCGCAGGAAGCGCTCAAGCGCAATCCGGGCGAGCACGGCATCGCGGAGGTCACCGATCCTGCCGCGGTCGAAGGTCACATCGCTCGCGCCAAGGAGCTGGGCACCGAGTGGGGCAAGCGCCCTGCCGCCGAGCGCGCCGCCGCACTGGAGGCCGTGGCAGATCAGATTGCGTCCCAGCGCGGCAAGTTCATCTCCGTGGCTGCGTATGAGGCCAATAAGACTGTTACCCAGACCGACCCTGAGGTCTCTGAGGCGATTGACTTCTGCACCTACTACGGCCAGTCCGCGCGCCTGCTGGAAGAGTCTTATTCCGAGTTCACCCCGCACACCGTCACCGTGGTAACCCCGCCCTGGAACTTCCCCATTGCCATCCCCACGGGCGGCATTGCTGCCTCCTTGGCGGCGGGCTCGGCGGTCATCGTCAAGCCAGCACCGCAGGTGGTTCACTGCGGCAAGCTCGTGGTGGAGGCCTTCCGCACCGCCCTCGAGGCGCAGGGACTAGACCCGGACCTGGTCCAGCTCGTGCTTACTGATGAAGGCGAAGCCGGCAAGGCTCTGCTCTCCCACGATGACGTGGACAATGTCATCCTCACCGGCGCCTCCGATACCGGCGCGCTCTTCCGTTCTTGGAAGCCGAAGATGAACATTATGGCGGAGACCTCCGGCAAGAACGCGCTCATCATTACCCCAGCCGCAGACCCGGACCTGGCCATCGATGACCTCTACAACTCCGCCTTTGGCCACTCCGGTCAGAAGTGCTCGGCGGCCTCCCTGGTTATCTTCGTCGGCGCGGCCGGCAAGTCCGAGCGCCTGCGCACCCAGCTGCTGGACGCCGTCAAGACCCTTAAGCCGGGTCCGGGCTTCGATATCACCACCACCATGAACGGCCTGGCGGAAGAGCCGAGCGAAAAGCTCCTGCGCGGTTTGACCCAGCTCGAGCCGGGCGAGAAGTGGCTGCTCAAGCCGGAAAAGCTTAACCAGGAGGGCACCCTGTGGTCCCCGGGCATCCGCGATAATGTGCAGCCGGGCTCTTGGTACCACAAGAACGAGTGCTTCGGCCCCATCCTGGGCATCATGTACGCCGATACTTTGGAAGAGGCCATTGCCTGGCAGAACGACACCGGCTATGGCCTGACCGGCGGCATCCACTCGCTTGACGACGCCGAAATTGAGTACTGGATCGACAACGTTGAGGTGGGCAATGCCTACGTCAACCGCGGCATCACCGGTGCGATTGTCCAGCGCCAGTCCTTCGGCGGTTGGAAGAAGTCAGTCATGGGACCGGGCGCCAAGGCTGGCGGCCCGAACTACGTGGCGCAGATGGGCGAGTGGGCCGATGGCGAGCTCAAGCCGCGCAACGTGGACATTGCCCCAGCTAGCCTCGCCGCGCTGCACCGCCTGCGCGATAACCTCTCTGACAAGCTCACCGAGGAGGACATCACCTGGCTGTGGCGCGCCGCTGAACTGGACCAGGTGGCGTGGCAGGAAGAGTTTGGCCGCAATCACGACCGCACCGGTTTGGTTTCTGAGGCCAATATCTTCCGCTACCGCCCGCTTCTGACCAAGCTGCGTGTGCGCGTGGGCGAAGGCTACGAGCTGCGCGAGGTCGCTCGCCAGGTGCTAGCCGCTGCGATTACCGGTACCGCCACGGAAATCTCCGCCACCCCGGAGGTTGCCACCCAGTTGCAGGACTTGGGCTTCGACGTCAAGGCCATCACCGACGAGGCTTTTGCCACCGACGTGGCCAATGACGCCTCCTCCCGCGTGCGCGCCCTGGGCACCGTGCCGGATTCCATCTACGAGGCCGCGGTGCGCTCCAACTCCGTGGTGCTGGACCAGCCCGTGCTTGCCGACGGCCGCCGTGAGCTCATTCCTTACCTCCTTGAGCAGGCAGTTTCGGTTACCATGCACCGCTTCGGCATTATCCGTAACGTAGGTAACCTGCGCGACGAGTAATCCCCGGCCGCGTCAGCGGACGCGTTAAAGGAACTGAAGGGAGGTAGCGCCCCGCCCGTGGCCGCTACCTCCTTTTTCGCATATGCGCTGCGAGTTTTATGTGGCATAGTGGTAGGCAATGTCTACGTCAGATAATTCGTCTTCCCGCGACGAGGCCAAGCGCCCGTCTGCGCAGGAAAAAGGCAACGCAACCCAGATCCAAAAGCCGGGCGAGGAAGATTCTCATACCCTCGTCGCTTATGATGACGCGCACCTTGGTGCAGAGGCTGCCAGCGAACACCCTGCCGAGCGCGACGATAAATCCGCCGTCTTGGCCAAGGACTTCCGCACCATGGCCAAGGTCTCGGTAATCTTTATCCTTATCGTCGCGGGCCTAGCGCTGGCCGGCTACCTGCTCAAGTTCATTTGGGTAGGCCTGCTGCCGGTCTTGCTCGCCATCCTCGTCTCCACGGTGCTCTACCCCATCAGCGCGTGGCTGCGCAGTAAGGGATTCCCGCGCTCGCTCGCGGCGGTGAGCACCTTGCTCGGCCTCATCATCATCTTCTGCGGCGTTTTTGCCGCCATGGCCCCGGTAGTCACCAGCCAGAGCCAAACGCTCATTAACCAAGCCGAAGAGGGAATCAACCAGCTCACGGAGATGGTGGAAAAATCCCCCATCGATATCCAAAGTGACCAGCTACAGTCCGTGCTCCAGGACGTGGTCAAGTTTGCCAAGGGCCAAGCCTCCACCATCGCCACCGGCGTTATCTCTGGTTTCTCGATGGCCAGCTCCATCGTCGTGGCCGCGCTAATCATGCTCTTTGTCACCTTCTTCATCATTAAAGACGGCGACAAGTTCCTGCCGTGGCTGCGCAAGTACACCGGCAATTCCACCGGCTGGCACGTCACTGAACTCGGTGCCCGCATCTGGAAGACCTTGTCCGGCTTTATTCAGGCGCAGGCCGCCGTGGCCATGGTGGACGCTGTCCTCATCGGCCTTGGCCTGTGGGCGTTGCAGGTTCCACTCGCGCTCGTCATCGCCGTCGTGACGTTCTTCGCCAGCTTCATCCCGATCATCGGTGCCGTGACCGCCGGTGCTTTGGCGGTTATTATCGCCTTGGTATCCAATGGCCTGACCAATGCGCTATTGGCCTTGGCCCTCATCATCATCGTCCAGCAGGTTGAGGGAAATCTCCTACAACCACTGCTGCAATCCAAGGCCATGGGACTGCACGCGGCCGTTGTCCTACTCTCCGTCACCGTCGGCTCTACCCTGGCAGGCATCGTCGGCGCCTTCCTCGCCGTCCCCGTGGCTGCAACCATCGCTGTTGTGGTGCGCTACCACGCCGAGATGGCCGCACTGCGCTCCGGCGAAGTCGAGCCCTCTGATATAGACATCATCACCGGCTCCAAGGACGACCCTGAAGACTTCAGCGACGTCGCCTTCGAACACGCCGAGACCCCACGCGACAAGGTAGAGCAGCTCTACCAGTCCATGAGTCCGCTGAGCTAAGACTCAGCCACCACTAGCAGCGCGCCGGCCCTCCCCGGCGCGCTTTTAATTTTTTAGCGCAGGAAACCTAAGTCCGTAGCGGCCGAGGCGAGCTGGCGCGCACCGCGGTCAAGGACGTTGGCCCAGGTGCCCTTGGAGTCCTCATTGGCGGAATCGGACACCTGCTTAAGCAGGGTGCAGGGCACATCGAAGCGCTGGCATACTGCGGCGATGGAATAGCCTTCCATGTCGCACAACTGCGACTTCTTGGCCAACTCGGTGCGCAGGGCGGTATCGGAGACAAACATGTCGCCCGTGGCCAGTCCGCGCACCGGCAGGCGGCCGGAGGTCTCGAGCTCGATGGCCTCTGGCAGCAGGTAGCGGTTGATATCGGTAAGCACTTCTAGTTTGAAATCGTGCTTGGTGACCTTGTTGATTTCGAAGACGCCGGCCATGCCGTCGACAAGCGCGCCGGCCGTGCCAATGTTGACCACGCGATCGGGAAGGGCGCCGTTAGCGCGGGCGTCGGCAAGAGCTTCCGTCAGGGCAATGGCCGCCGGAACCGTACCGATTCCGGTGATGAGCAGGGGTTCGCCTTCCGGAATGTGGGCGGCTTCCGCATCCACGGCGGCGACGAAAAGGGTGCGTCCGTTGAGATTCTCCATGCCTGCGAGAATACCTGCCCGCCCTAGTCAAAGTTCAATGTGCGGTTCTTCTGGCGCAGGCGAATCGTAATGTTTTTCTGTCCGGCGCCAAGGGCAATGATTTTCCCGCTAAGCACCCGGGCGACGGCCAGGTCCTCTTCCGTCGGTGCTTCGGCCGCGACTCGCGCCGTAGGCAGCCATGCATCGTGCGGGTCTGGCGCGCCGAGGTGAATGAGCCGTTCGCGCTCCACGTCGATCCAATAGCCCTCCGTGGCCATGAAGCGGTCGTGGCTCCCTTCGAAGGAATCGCGGCGCCACCCGCCCTCGGCCACGCGGAAGACAAAGGGGCAATAGCCAAAACGCGAAGGCACGATATAGCGCGTTTGGGGGCTAACGCGCCAATGGCCGCGCGCGGAACTCCACACTTGGCGGTATGTATCGGCCAGACTCATGCCCAACCGCAGGCGCTGCTGCCTATCCTCGTCCAACCCGGCACCATCTACCTGGGTGTTTAGCTCACCAAGCCGCGTGGCATCGGCCACATACATGCCCAGCCACGCCTCCTCCGGAGTGGTGTACGGGCCGGTGATATCACGGTGAAAGGAATCCGGCACGGCCCGTTCCGCGTCCTGGGGCAGGCGCTGACGGGCGGCAAAGGCCCACAGGCGCGGATGCCCCATGCGGTACAACATCACCGTCGCCCGCGGCAGGCGGTCGTGCACCTGCTGGCGCGTCAGATAATCACCCGCGCTGATGCGCCGCAGCAGCTGCTTAGCGACGTCCCCCTCTACCTGCTGCTCCACACCCGGCGCGACCTCCATCTCCGGCAGCTGGCTCAGCAGCATCAGATCGATGATGTCTCCCAAATCAAAGACCTTGCTCAATTCCGTCTGCGCCTCTGAACCAAAAGCCTCAATTGCGTCATACCCCAGCGCACCACCCAAGCGGCGAATGAGATCCGGGGACACGCTCACTCGGTTGCGGGTCGCATGCAATTCCGCGGCGTTGAGATTACGGTCCAGGCCCACGAGGGCTCCTTCCTCCCCCTCATCGGGGATTTAATTCTTAGTCATGCTTGGGATTAAGCCGGACATTGGTCTTACCCGGTGTCCTTCATTGGCGTCTTGCCCCGGAAAGCAGGCGTCAGATAGAAGCCTTTCTAGGAGAATTTGGGACTTCTCAGCTTCGTCGCTGTTGGTTTTCGGCCAAGCAGCTTATGACGTACTTAATCCCTACGAGTTACATCGCAGGAAAGTGGCGCGTTGCAAATACCCCTTTCATAGTCCCATTCGAGAGAATTCTTGCAACTCTTATGCCTATAGTATGACGCGGAATGATTCTTAATCATTCCCTTTCTTTCGCATTTCTCTTTCTGGCCAGCGCACAAAGGAGCCTCCCCTTTGAATGACAAGAATTCTTGGGGTCCAACAGACTCAGCCCCACATTCAGATTCGAACGGTCCTGCATCCCCTATGCAGGACTCCGGTACAGGAACCAACGCAGGATCCTCGGGCAAAGGCACGCGCATCGCCATTATTGTCGTTGCTGCCCTCGCCATCATTGCGCTTATTGGCGGTGGTGCCTGGACACTAACGGGAAACAAAGATTCTGATGAATCGAGCAGCGCTGAACCGAATTTTCATTCTCAAGAAAACAGCAGCGAGGAAATCACCGGAGAGGCGACTTCTGAGAAAGAATCCACGCCTGAAAAGAAAGCTGAGACTACACAAGCTAAGGGCGCTAGCACTGGACCTTCCACAGAGGAGAAGTGCGGAACGTTAGCTAATGACCTAATGGACGTTCCAATTGGCACGCTTCAGCTGTTTTGCGATGGCACCTGGCTTTACATGACCCAAAAGCAAACCTCAAATTATGGCCTGTTCTACTGGACCGATAATGAGTGGAAGTTGTACCGGTCTGACAATACGACTGGAGACTCCGTCAATCAGTGCTACGACAAGGGCAAGTTGGACACGGCTGGCGCCCCAAAGGAGCTGACCAACCAGCTCCAACTCTGCGATGCACAGCAAACGCAAACTACAAAGGTTCGCGACAGGCCTATTACCGCCGAGGAGGAATTTCCGCCCGAAGATTATTGGTACGGCGAATGCGACGGCAGCTATGTGCTCATCGTGGAATCGGTCATCATCCCGCCGGCAACTGATCCGATTTCTGAGCCCTACCGAGTGCACAAGAAGTACCCAGGCTCCAAGATCATCCGGGGCGGCGCATGTAGTTCCCTGCGCAGCCGCACTGAAGTCGGCCCTGTCTATGCCATCATCTACGAAGCCGGCCACAGCGTGGACAAAGTATGCGAGCTTAAGGCCAAGTACGGCGGCAATGCCCGTTCCCTCAATAATGACGCGGATTTCTCTGACCCCTGCTAACCCAGATTCCGCGCTCAATTCCCTGTCACTCCCCTTCTGCTGCGTTGACTCCCTACCCCGCTACAGCGCAGCGTGCGCCCCCCTTTGACCTTTCATCTACCGCCTCAATGTGAAAGCAATATCTTATGCCTAAATCATCTGCCCACCTAGGCCGAATAAGCCGTATAAGCATTGCAGCGAGCGCCGCCCTCATTAGTTTCTCCTTGGCTTCCTGCAATGACGAAACGTCGGATACAACCGCACAAGAGTTTTCAGTGGAGCCGGCGACGACGTCCGCTACAGAAGAAAGCAGCGATGCCAAGCCGAAAGAATCGCCCACTGACTCTGCTGCGAAAGAAGAAGAACCTACTCGGCCGGTGCCACCGAACGTTGTGATGGATGACGAGCAGGCGAGTCCGGAAGCCGACACCACTTCGTCGTGTGGCGCAGCCGATGCCCAAACGGCATTCTCCGAAGGCGTATCCCAAGTCGCTCCGTGGGGCACCATCGGATGGGAACTCTTTGACTCCTCCGGTTATGACCCCTGCGCATCCCTATCGTGGGAAACCCTGATGATTGAGGGAGGAACCAGTTCTTCGCCTTTCCACATCATGCTGTTTAATCACGGCGAATACTTGGGCACCGCAACGGCAAAGCCCTATGGATTCGCCCCCACTATTGAGCGCGTGAGTGATTCCGAGATCGCGGTAACCTACCACTGGCCGCGCGAAGGTGAAGGCAATGCCAACCGCTCAGGCACAACCGCCGCAGGCTTCCGCTGGGATGAAGGTGCGCAAAAGGTCATCATGTCCGGCGACGTACCGCCTATGCAATAGTTCGATGTAAAACAAGCACGTTTCGCTAAAATTTCACCAGTTAGGCGGCGAAGCGTGCTTGTTTTGTTTGCAATTGTGACCACGGTGAAGCAGTGCGGGCCTAGAGGGGAGCGCAGAAGCCAAGAAATGGCCGCGTTCTAGGCTTTCGCGGGGAGCCAGGGGCGGTTATCGTGGCCGTAACGTGACCGAAGGAGAGATAGGGATGAGCGAGAAGACGTTTCAGCAGAAGTTCGGGGCTTTCGCGCTGGTGGCGGCGGTTGTCCTGCTGATCGTGAACTTGACCGTAGTAGGGCCTACGGTATTCGGTATCTCCACGCCGCTGCTGCTCGGTATCACGGGCATCATAATGATGCGCGGGGAGAGAAGCAGCGGCACAAAGGGTGATTAGCGCAGGCGGTGGCCTACGAAGCCGGCGGCAAGGGTGTTGCCGGAGGATTGATCGATGAGCAGGAAGTTGCCCACCGCGCCACGGGCGGCATAGTCCTCGACGGGGAGCTCGGCCTGGGTCTGGATGGTGATGTGGGCGATGTCGTTCAGGGCGACGGACTCGGGGTCCTCGACGTCGGAAACGCCATCCAAGTCCAAGGTGCGGGTGACGGCGGCGACGCGGGCCTTGACCAGAGAGGAACCGTAGCGCAGCTTGAGCATCTGGCCGGGCTTAATGTCCTTTTCGGTCAGGCCCACAACGGTGGCGTCGAATTCGCGGGTGGCCGCGGGGCGCTGGGGGCCGGCAAGGAGATCGCCGCGGGCGAGATCGACGTCGTCGGCAAGCAGGAGCGTGACGGAGTCGCCGGTGGCGGCGGAGTCGGCTGGGCCGTCAGCAGTGTCGATCTGGGTAATGGTGCTGGTGCGGCCTTCAGGAAGGCGGACCTCGCCGCCCACGGAGATGGAGCCCGCCTTCACGCGGCCGGCGTAGCCGCGGTAATCGGAGGCATGCTCGCGGATGACGTACTGGATGGGGAAACGGAAGTCCAGCTCATCGGCGCGGCCGCTGGCCACGGGGACGGTCTCGAGAACCTCGAGGACGGTCGGGCCGGTGTACCACGGCATAGTGGTGGAGCGCTCGACCACGTTATCGCCCTTGAGGGCGGAAATCGGCACCACGGTGGTATCGGTAATGCCCAGGCGGGTGGCGATCTGGTTGAACTCGGACTCGATATCGCGGAAGACCTGCTCGTCGTAGTCCACCAGGTCGATCTTGTTCACCGCGAGGACCACGTGGCGCACGCCGAGGAGGGCGGCCACGTTGAGGTGGCGGCGGGTTTGCTCGACAACGCCATGGCGGGCGTCGATAAGAAGCACCACCACCTGGGAGGTGGACATGCCGGTGACTGTGTTGCGCGTGTACTGCACGTGGCCGGGGGTATCGGCGAGGATGAAGGTGCGCTTATCCGTGGCGAAATAGCGGTAGGCCACGTCGATGGTAATGCCCTGCTCGCGCTCGGCACGCAGGCCGTCAACAAGCAAGGAAAGGTCCATGCCGTCGAAGCCGCGGTCGGTGGAGGTGCGCTCCATGGACTCGACCTGGTCCGCGAGCACAGACTTGGTGTCATAGAGCAGGCGGCCGACGAAGGTGGACTTGCCGTCATCAACGGAGCCGGCGGTGCACAGGCGCAGGGTATCGCGCTGCTTGAGGGCGCCAACATTCGGCGCGAGGGTAGTCGTCATCAGAAGTAGCCTTCCTTCTTGCGGTCCTCCATGGCGGACTCAGAAAGTTTGTCATCGGCGCGGGTGGCGCCGCGCTCGGAAAGGGTGGAAATGGAGATCTCCGCGAGCACCTCATCCGGGGTCGACGCGGTAGATTCCACAGCGCCGGTGCAGGACATATCGCCCACGGTGCGGTAGCGCACGGTGCGGGTTTCCAACTCCTCGCCCTCGGCCGGTCCGCCCCATTCACCAGGCGCTAGCCACATGCCATTGCGCTTAAATACCTCGCGCTCGTGGGAGTAGTAGATGGAGGGCAGCTCCAGTTTACGGGCGCCGATGTATTCCCAAATATCGGACTCGGTCCAGTTGGAAATGGGAAAAACGCGGACGTTTTCGCCGGCCATCTTGCCGCCGTTGTAGAGGTCCCACAGCTCGGGGCGCTGGCGGCGGGGATCCCACCCGCCGAAGGAATCACGGATGGAGAAGATGCGCTCCTTGGCGCGGGCGCGCTCCTCATCGCGGCGGGCGCCACCGCATACGGCGTCATACTCGCGCTCGGCGATGGTCTCCACCAGCGGCACGGACTGCAGCGGGTTGCGGGTGCCATCGGGGCGTTCTTGCAGGTCGCCGCGGTCGATCCAGTCCTGGACGCGGGCGACGTGGAGGCGAGCGCCGGATTCTTCCACGAGGCGGTCGCGGAAATCGATAACCTCGGGGAAGTTGTGGCCGGTATCGACGTGGAGCAGCTCAAACGGCACCGTGGCCGGGGCGAAGGCGCGGCGGGCTAGCTCGAAGACAACGACGGAGTCTTTGCCGCCGGAAAAGAGGATGCCTACCTTGTCGAACTGCCCGGCCACCTCGCGCAGGATGTGGATGGACTCGTTTTCTAGGTCTTTTAGGTGTGGAGAAAGTGTGCTCATTATTCGTGTAACCCGCATTCTGTCTTGCCGACTGCAAATACGCGCCCGGACCGGGCATCGTCGCCTTCACCGACCGGGAAGGTCAGTGGTGCGCAGCCGATGGAGCGGTATCCCTGCAGGGTGAGTGGGTGGATGATGAGGTCGTTGTCCTCGATGTAGCGGTCCGTATCGTCCAGATCCCAGGTAATGATGGGCGAGATCTTCAACCGGCCGGTGCGGTCGAGGCTCAGCGCTGGGGCGGTGGCGCGGTGCTCGGAATCGGCGCGGCGCAAGCCGGTAACCCAGCCGGCATACGGGTCCATGGCCATGTTCAGCGACTCGACCTTGCGCATGCGGTTATAGGCCGCGGTATCGCGGGCGTAGAGGCGCGGGCCGTATACCTCGTCTTGTTCCTCTGGGCTGAGCAGAGGCAGCACCCGCACTAGGGGCAGGTCCGGGTAGCGCTTTTCTACCTCGTCGGCTACCTGCAGTGTTTCCTGGAAGTGCCAGCCAGTATCGATAAAAAGCAGGTCCGCATCGAGCCCGGCGCGGTGAGCGAGCTCGGCCAAGACCGTGTTCTCCATGGACATGGTCACGGCCAGGCGGCCGGGTGCGTGCTCGGCGGCCCATTCGGTAATGGTTTCCGCTGAGGCGTCATAAAGCTTATCCGCCCACTGGTCCACCAATTGCTGGTTGCGCGCGGCTACCTCGGCGTCCAGCGGCGCGGTATCGCGCGTGCCTTCCGGGGAGATGCTGGGGTCGCGGTAGTTCTTGCCACCGTCCAGCAGGTTCGTCGTTGGGTTCATGCCGTCACACATTAGGCAAAACCCCGAGGCGGCGCAGCGGATTCTGGGCGAAAAGCCGCTGAGCTTGGCGGGAGGCGCGAATAAAAAGTTTCCAATCCGTACCAAGCGGACTAGATTTACAGACAAGACAGTCTATTGCGGGCGTCCGCACCCTGCACAAGGAGGCACTTTCATGCAGCGTATAGCCATCATCGGGGAGGGCCCAGCAGCCCTATCCACCGCCGAGAAGCTTATCAGCGCTGGCATGTGTGTGGACCTCATTACCCAGTGCACCGCACCATTCGGTCTACTCCGCCGCTTTGCGGGTTTGGCAGGCGTGCTGGGCGACGCCGTCACGGGCTCCCACTGCGGCCCCGGCACCACTCCCCGACTCCGCCTCATCGGCAACGTGCACGTAGGACCCGACGGCGATATCACGCATAATGAAATCCACCGCCTGGCCGCCTCTGGCAACCGCGAGCTACTCGTCTTGGAACTCAAGGCCCGCAGCGTGGCCGTCACCACGTGGGAAGGCCTATGCGCCCCACTGCAGGATTTTGAAGACTGGCGCAGCGTCATCACCCGCGCGCAGCTGGCTCACGTGGGGATTTAGCAGCAGTTATCAACTAGCGCCCCACCCACCACCGGTATAAACTTGCACGGCTACCCAGCCACGGCAAGGAAAGGGGCGCGAGTCCATGGATCTGGTTCGCATTCTCATTACACGGTCGGCGCCGTATACGCCGTATTTCATCGCGGTGCTTGTCCTGCAGGCCTTATCTACGGCCGCCACGCTGTACCTTCCATCGCTTAACGCCAAGATCATCGATGAAGGTGTGTCTCAGGGCGATGTGGACTTCATCTGGCGCACCGGCGGCATCATGCTGGCCGTCGCGTTTGCCCAAGTCATCACCGCTGTTGGCGCAGTCTGGTGCGGCAGCCGCACCGCCATGGGTGTCGGCCGGGATCTGCGCGGCGAGGTTTTTCGCCACGTTAATTCCCTGTCCACTGAGGACATGAGCCGCTTTGGCACGCCTACGCTCATTACCCGCGGCACCAATGACGTCCAGCAGGTGCAGATGGTCTACATGATGATGCTGAACTTCATGGTGACCGCACCCATCATGTCCATCGGCGGCATCATCATGGCCGTGCGCGAAGACGCCGGAATGTCCTGGCTGGTGTGGGTGTCCGTGGCGGTACTGCTCGGCACCATCTCCGTTATCATTTCCCGCCTCATGCCGCTCTTCCGTTCCATGCAGGACAAGCTGGATTCCATCAATGGCACCTTGCGCGAGCAGATCACCGGCATCCGCGTGGTGCGTGCCTTCGTGCGCGAGGCCTATGAGTCCGAGCGCTTTACCGAGGAAAATAAAAACATCACCCGCCTGTCCTTGAACATCGGCCGGCTTTTCGTGGTGATGTTCCCGCTCATTACGGTGATCCTCAACGTGGCCACGGGCGCGGTCCTGTGGTTTGGCGGCCACCGCGTGGATGAGGGCTTGGTCAACGTCGGCTCGCTGACCGCATTCCTGCAGTACCTGCTGCAGATTCTGGCGGCGGTGATGATGGGTACCTTCATGGCGATGATGCTGCCGCGCGCCATCATTTGCGCCCGCCGCATCACCGAGGTGCTCCAGCACGAGCCCTCCATTACCCCACCCAGCTCCACCACCTCTCCGGAGGCCTGCGCGGGCACGGTGGAATTTCGCAACGTGGGCTTTTCTTATGCCGGTGCGGATGCGCCGGTGCTAGAAGACATTTCCTTTACCGCTCAGCCCGGCACCACTACCGCCATCATTGGTTCGACGGGCTCGGGCAAGACCACCCTGATTTCCCTCATCCCACGCCTGTACGTGCCGACGGAGGGCCAGGTGCTTATCGACGCCACCCCTACCACCTCCCTGGCCCGCCAGGACATCGTCCAGCGCGTCTCCCTCGTCCCGCAGAAGGCTTACCTATTTAGCGGCACTGTGGCCTCCAACCTGCGCTTGGGCCGCCCCGAAGCCACCGATGACGAGCTCTGGGAGGCGCTGCGCGTGGCCCAGGCGGACTTCGTAGAAGACCTAGACATGCCCATCGCACAGGGCGGCACCAACGTCTCCGGTGGCCAGCGCCAGCGCCTGTCCATCGCGCGCATGCTTGTTGCCCGGCCGCTGATCTATCTCTTCGATGATTCCTTTTCCGCTCTGGACGTGGCCACCGATGCCAAGGTGCGCGCCGCAATGCGCGCCTCCTTTGCCGAGCGTGAGCAGCCGGTGACCAGCATTATCGTCGCCCAGCGCGTGGCGTCTATCCGCGATGCGGACCAGATCCTGGTGCTGGACGGCGGCCACATCGTTGACCGCGGCACCCACGAGGAGCTCCTTGGCCGCTGCGCGGTCTACCAAGAAATCGTTGATTCCCAAGAAACCGCCGGTGTTGCAGGAGGCGAAAACTAATGGCTGAGAACACCACTTCTACCGCCGAGTCCACGGACGCCGGTTTTGATCCGATGGGCGGCTCCGCACCCCGCCAGGCCAAGAATTTCTGGCCTTCCACCAAACGCCTTTTCTCCCTGCTTGCTCCCTTCAAGCGCCACCTGTGGGCCGTCGCGGCGATGAATATCGTCTGCATCTTCTTGGCCGTGGTAGCCCCTAAAATAATGGGCAAGGCCATGGACGTCATCTTTGCCGGCGTCATTTCGCGCAACCTGCCCTCTAATATTTCCGCCGAGCAAGCCATTGCGGGCATGCGCGCTGAGGGCCAGGAGCGCTTTGCGGATATGGCCTCCGCGATGGACTTCGTCCCCGGTGAAGGCATCGATTTTAACCACCTGGGCACGCTCATCATCACCGTGATCGCGATGTACATCGTCTCCTCCGGCTTCCAGTGGTGGCAGGGAGCCATCCTCAACAAGTTAAGCATGGATATCGTGTTTGACCTGCGCGAGCGCGTGGAGGCGAAGATTAATGCGCTGCCTCTCAACTACTTTGATTCCCAGCAGCGCGGCGATATCCTTTCGCGTACCACCAATGACATCGACAACGTGCAGCAGGCCCTGCAGCAGGCGCTATCGCAGCTGTTTTATGACGCGCTGCTGGTCATTGGCATCACCATCATGATGTTCAGCGTTTCGTGGCAGCTCGCTCTGGTGGCTCTACTGTCCCTGCCACTTACTGGCCTGGTCATTGGTGTCATCGGCAGCCGCTCGCAGCGCCAGTTCAAAACCCAGTGGCGCTCCACCGGTCAGCTCAACGGCCAGGTAGAAGAATCCTTCTCCGGCCACGACCTAGCCATCGTCTTCGGCCGTACCGAGGCCATGACAGAGGAATTCGACAAGCGCAACGAAGAGCTCTACCACTCCGCAGCTAAGGCTCAGTTCCTGTCCGGCATCATGATGCCCATCATGCAGTTCCTGTCCTACCTGTCCTATGTGGCCATTGCGGTCCTGGGCGGTCTGCGCGTGGCCAATGGACACATGACTTTGGGCGCTGCCACCGCATTTATCCAGTACTCCCGCGAGTTCAACCAGCCGCTCGGCCAGCTCGGCGGCATGATGCAGCAGGTGCAGTCCGGTGTGGCCTCGGCCGAGCGCGTCTTTGAGCTTCTCGACGCCGAAGAGCAAGCCCCCGACACCACCGACGAGGACCTTCCCGGCCGTGCCCAGGGGCTCGTGGAGTTCCAGGACGTTGACTTCTCCTACGCAGAGGAGAAGGAGCTCATCACCGGCCTCAACCTGCGCGTGGAGCCCGGCCAGACCGCGGCCATTGTCGGCCCCACCGGTGCCGGCAAAACCACCCTGGTCAACCTGCTCATGCGCTTCTATGAGCTAGATGGTGGTCAGATTCTCATTGATGGGCACGACATCGCCCGCATGCCTCGCCATACCCTGCGTTCCCAGGTGGGCATGGTGCTCCAGGACGCCGTGCTCTTTAAGGGCTCGATCATGGAAAATATCCGCTACGGCCGCTTGGATGCGACGGACGAAGAAGTCATTGCGGCGGCAAAGGCAACCTATGTGGACCGCTTCGTTCACGCGCTGCCCGATGGCTACGACACCATCATCGACCAAGACGGCGGCGCAATCTCCGCCGGCGAGCGCCAGCTCATCACCATCGCCCGCGCGTTCTTGGCCCAGCCCGCGCTGCTCATCCTCGATGAGGCCACCTCTTCGGTCGATACCCGTACCGAGGTCCTCGTCCAAGAGGCGATGAACGCATTGCGCGCGGACCGCACCTCCTTCGTCATTGCCCACCGCTTGTCCACCATTCGCGATGCCGACCTCATCCTCGTCATGGAGAACGGCACCATCGTGGAACAAGGCTCGCACGACGATCTCCTTGCGGCCCAAGGCGCATACTGGCGCCTGCATCAATCCCAGTTCGCTCAAGGGTAGGTCTTCCCCGGCGGTGAGCTACTCCAGCCCTACCGTCACGGTCGGCGCGTTGAAGTGAGCACCCTTGAGGTTCACCAGCTCAAGGGTGACGTCGCGCAGCTCGAGATGGTCCATGACTACATCGGGCACCTCTGCATCGGGGACGGGGTGCGGCTCTGGAACACCGAGCTTGTCCAACACGGCATTGATATCGTCGCGGCTTAAATCGATTTCCGCCCGCGGTGTAGAAACCTTACCCACCGCCGGGGTGGCTGTGAGCTCGGTAGCCATAATGGTCACCGGTCCGCCGCGTACCTCGGTGGTATCCCCGCCCGTGGTCAACATGCCATCGCCGTAGCGGCCAGGCAGCGTAATGGCGAGGTTGTCGATGTCAAGGTTGTCGCCCTTCAGCTCCAGAACCCGCACATCACCGCTGGCGGTGGGGAAAGTACCCAAGGATACGGTGACATTCTTCGTCAGCGTCACCTTATCCGCAAAGACGGTACTGAAATACGGAACCGCCGGGGCATCTTGCGCATTAACCCGTCCGGAACCGCTCACACCGCCCACCACTAGGGCACAGGTGAGTACGGCCAAGCAGCTACGCGCCGCTCGCGGCATCGCCCTCGTCATTGCTCTACTGCTTCCTTGGTGCGACGCTTTTTCTCCCCTGGCTGCCACGCAAAGGTAAAGGCGCCGCCAATGATGCCGAGCAAGGAGCCGATGATGAAGCCGCCCAAATTGGACGTCGGCAAGGCGATAATGGCCACGATGATGCCCAGCACACCGACATAATTCGAGGTTGCCGGCTGGAACCACGCGCCGAGGCCGAACATGGCTAGCAAGACGCCGATAAGCAGCGTAGATACGCCAGAGATGGTGGAAATCATCACCAAAAGGTCAGAAATGCGGATGGTGATATAGGCCGGTGCGGCAATGATGATGCCGGACAAAATGAGCAACAAGCCAGGAAAGAAGGGCCGACCACTGCGCCAGCGGCGAAAGCGCTGCCAGGCGCTGGGCTTAGATTCTTCCGCGCCTGCTGCCTCCGCCACCGGGAGGGTCTGCGTGTCCTCCGCGGTCGACTCAGCAGCCATTATCGGACCCCCTCCGCACAGTTACTCCAACGTTCTTGGCAGAAAGGCGCTGTGCACCCACGGAGGTGGCCTTCACATCGTCCGCCTTGAGAGAGACCTGCTTGGAGTACAGGCCCCACGCACCAGGATCCGCGGTATCGCTGAGCTGATTCGCATCGATGCCCACGTTGACATCCTGCATGACCAAGGAGCCATCCACGTCGGTCGCGCCGACCAGCAGGCTATCGGATTCCACGCTGCCCTCACCCTCAGCCTTCAGTGCTAGGGTGGCCTCCCCACCAACGCCGGGCACCTTGGGAACCGTCACGGAAAGGCAGAGATCAGAGACCTTGGCATGGTCCAGCTTGATGCGCGCGACAGGAAGGCGCTCTTCGGCCTTTTGATCATCATCAACAAAAAGCGAAAAGCCCTCTCCGTCCAAGTGCCCCATGGTGATTTTAAAGAAGCTGCCGGAAAGGGCCAGGTTTGCGGTCAAGCCACCCTGCGCCACGGCGAATCCAGTAACGCCAAAGGCGGCGAGGCCTGCGGTCAAGGCCACCGCGGCCTTGGTGATATTGGTTTTGCCCATGGCGGTTTGCCCTTTCTGCGGCGGTCTAGGTCCTCTTCTTGGCGGGTTCGGCCGCGCTGCGGCTTCCGCCTCTGGTGGTACTCCGCCGCCGTGTACAGCACGTTTAGCAGAATATGGCGACCGAGTTTCTCATCTTGACAGTGTACAGCCCACCCCACCGCGATACCGCACTGAATACAGACTCTGGGATTTCCACCCCTAGGCTTTAAGGTAGAGAACAACGTGGAGCATCAGTAATAAAGGAGCACGCATGACCACCGTGTTCGGTTGGATAGCTATAGCCGCATCGATTCCGGTGTGGCTGTACTTTTTCACCCGCGTATGGACCCTGATTAAGTTCATCCGCTCGGGCGGACCCACCCAGCTCAAGCGCACCGATAGCCTAGGCAAGCGTTTATGGCGTGTTATTGCGGAGGTCTTTGGCCATTCCCACTTCAAGGGTAAACCGCTGGTCAATGCCGCCCACTGGCTGGTGATGGTGGGCTTCCTCTTTGGCATTTTGGTGTGGTTTGAGGCCTATACCCAAACCTTTGCGCCGGATAAGGGCTGGCCGTGGCTCAGCCACTGGCCGGTTTACCACTTCGTCGAGGAAGTCTTAGGCATCGCGACGGTCCTCGGTATTGGCTTCCTTATCGGCGTGCGCCTCAAACTCGGCGATACCGAGCGCGGCAGCCGCTTCTTCAATTCCCAGACCGCCTCAGCGCGCTGGGTAGAGTTCATTGTCTTTTCTGAAGGACTCGGCATGATCCTGGTGAAGTCCACCAAGATCGCCACCTACGGCGGCGGTTCCGCCTGGGCGGATTTCTTGAGCGTCCACCTAGCCAAGCTCTTCCCCGAGTCACCGGCCCTGGTGAGCTTCTTCGCCCTCTTCAAGCTGCTTTCCGGTCTGCTATTTATCGTCTTTATCTCCCGCAAATTCCAGTGGGGCGTCATGTGGCACCGCTTCACCAGCTTTTTCAATATCTTCTTCCAGCGCAACGCTACCGGGGAAAAGGCCCTACAATCCCTGCCCACCCCGGACTTGGAAGAAGACATCACCCCGGGTAGCTGGAAGATGCTGCTGGATTCCACCTCGTGTACCGAATGCGGCCGCTGCCAAGAACTATGCCCTGCCTGGAATACCGAAAAGCCGCTGAGCCCCAAAAAGGTCATGATGGATCTGCGTCAGGGCGCACTGGATAACTACAACCCGCACGAAGGCCTGGATGTGCTGTCCATGGCCGGCGTCATCGATGATGACGTGCTGTGGTCTTGTACTAATTGCGGTGCGTGCGTGGATCAGTGCCCAACCGATATTGAGCACATCGACCACATTGCGGACCTGCGCCGCTTCAAGGTGCTTGCGGAATCGGACTTCCCTTCCGAGCTCACCGGCCTGTTTAAAAATATGGAAAACAAGGGCAATCCGTGGGGCCGGAATAACTCTGAGCGCCGCGCCTGGATCGATGAGGCCCGCGCCGATGGCATCGACGTTCCCATCATTGGTGAAGACGAGGCCGATTTCACCGATATGGAATACCTGCTCTGGGTGGGCTGCGCTGGTGCTTATGATGACGATGGCCGCCGCACCACCCGTGCCGTAGTAGACCTCCTGCATACCGCAGGCGTGAAGTTTGGCGTGCTCTCCACGGGTGAGACCTGTACGGGTGATCCTGCCCGCCGCGCCGGCAACGAGTTCCTTTTCCAGATGATGGCGCAGCAAAACGTAGAGACCCTCAACAACGCCTTCGACGGCGTCCCGGAGGGCCAGCGCAAGATCATCACCACCTGCCCGCACTGCTTCAACACCATCCGCAATGAGTACCCGGACTTTGACGGGCACTTCGACGTCTTCCACCACACCCAGCTGCTCAATCGTCTGGTGCGCGAGGGCTTGCTCAAGCCGGTGCCACGCACGCCGGAGAATCGCAAGCCCATTACCTACCACGATCCTTGCTTCCTCGGCCGCCACAATAAGGTCTTCGATCCTCCGCGCGAGCTGCTCGAGGCCACCGGCGTGGAGCTGCGCGAGATGGACAAGAACCGCGACGAGGCCTTCTGCTGTGGCGCCGGCGGCGCCCGCATGTTCATGGAGGAAAAGCTCGGCACCCGCATCAATGACTTCCGCACCGAGCAGGCCCTAGAGACTGGCGCGGAAGAAATCGCCACCGGCTGCCCCTTCTGCAATGTCATGATGACCGGCGGCGTGAAGTCCTTGTCGCAGGATTCCACGTCCACCACCAAGGTCAATGACGTGGCGGTTATGCTGCGCAATTCTATCTCCCTCGACGAGTCCGGCACCCTGCCGGAGCCCCACCCCAAGGCGTTCCTGGCTACCCCGGTGCGCCACCAAAAGTCCGAGGGCACCACTGACGCCCCGCTTGCCGACGCCCCCACTTCCGCCACCCACACCCCGACCGAATCGGCACAAGTTCCGGCCGCATCGGCCGCACCCGCAGCGCCGTCTGCATCGCAGGCTCCTCAAGCGCCGAAGGCTCCCGCGGCACCAAGTGCACCCACCCCTCCAAGTGCTCCGGCAGCACCTGCACCACAGGCACCCGCGGCACCAACTTCGCCACAAGCTCCCCAAGCACCAGCGGCACCAGCCGCTCCTGCAGCACCGGCCGCACCCGCAACGCCGGCTGCACCGCAGACTCCCGCAGCACCGAGTGCACCCACCCCTCCAAGTGCTCCGGCAGCACCTGCACCACAGGCACCCGCGGCACCAACTTCGCCACAAGCTCCCCAAGCACCGGCAGCGCCCGTCGCACCAGCTGCTCCCGCAGCACCGAGCGCACCCACCCCTCCAAGTGCCCCGACAGCACCTGCACCAAAGGCACCAGCCGCGCCGACCTCTCCTAGCGCGCCCGCAACGCCTGCAGCACCTGCAGCACCGAAACCGCCAGAGGCCCCTGCTGCGCCCACGCCGCCAAAGGCTGAGCCGCCAGCCGCACCGGCCCCGCCAGCACCGCCGGCGGCTCCGGCACCACCGGCGTCGGAAAGCGTGCCAAAGCCACCTGAATCTGAGTAGGCGCGCAGGGGCATTGGTGCGTACGCTGTAGTCCATGCATTTTAATGCGGGACTCCCCACCGATGCCCTGCTGCTGGCGGCAGGCGCAACCGAAAATACAAATTCCCTCGTCTCTTTCGCCTGGATTATGGCCGCGGCTCTACTCGCGCCGCTGGTCTCTTATATGTTGGGCTACCGCCTGCCGTCGGTGGCCCTCTTGTTGATTTTCGGCATGATTATTGGCCCTTCCGTACTCGACCTCGCCGCCGAGGACGAAGGCATCGAAATGCTCAAGGAGCTCGGCGTGGGCGCGCTGTTCCTCCTCGCGGGCTTTGAAATTCAAATCTCCACCCTCAAAACCAAGGAAGCCGGCACGGCCCTATCTACCTGGATCATCTGTGCCCTCGCCTGTGGCGTAGGCGCCTATTTCTTGGTGGATAACGTGCCAGGTGCCATCGTCGTTGCCTTGGCGCTGACTTCAACGGCGCTGGGCACGCTCACGCCGATGCTGAAACAGGACCGCATTCTGGGCACCAAGGTGGGCAACTCCGTGATGATTCACGGTGCCATTGGTGAGGTCGCCCCCATTACCGCCATGGCGCTGTTGCTGGGTACTCGTTCCACGCTGACGACGATGATCATTTTGTTGTTCTTCATCATCATCGCCGTTGCCGTCGCCGTCATGCCAGCGGCCATCGCCTCGACCATCCCTTGGGTAAAGGCCGCCTTTATCTCCGGTGCGGGCTCCACCAACCAAACGATTTTGCGTCTTATCATCCTGATTCTGGCCATCCTCATGGCCGTAACCGCAGTCTTTGAGCTCGATATCGTGCTCGGCGCCTTTGCCGCTGGCATTATTTTGAACCGCATCATCCCGGATGAATTCCACCGCCGCCTGGAGCACCGCCTCGATGTGGTGTTTTATTCGATGCTTATCCCGGTCTTCTTTGTGGTCTCCGGCATGAGCATTAGCTGGGATACCATCGCCAATAATCCGTGGAAGGTACTGGGCATTCCAGCCCTTATTCTGGTGACACGTGGTCTGCCGGTCTTCCTGCGCGAAAACGTAGCGCATACCGGATCCGATATTGAAACCATCCGTGAGCGCCTCCAAGTGGGCTTGTATTCCGCCACCGGTCTGCCGATCATCGTGGCGGTGACCACCTTGGCGGTGAACTCGAAGATTATGGAACCCGAAAATGCCTCCATCTTTGTCTCTGGCGGCGCACTTACCGTCGCCCTCTTCCCATTCCTCGCCAGCCTGGTGGGCGGCAAGAAGCAGCCTGAAAAGAAGGATGAGGAATCTTCCGCCGCTGAAACTAAGGACCTATAGGCAGCGTTCGCTAAGAGCACGCCCCTAGCAGGGAGGAAATTTCCTAAACTGGGATGCGTGAGTAATAACTTTGGTTCTTCCCCTATCAATCGGACCATGCGCCTGTCCGATTCCGAGCGCAACGATGCCATCAATGACCTCGCCCGCGCCGTGGGTGAAGGCCGGTTAACCATGGAGGAGTTCGAGGACCGCTCGGACGACGTCATGCGCGCTAGCACCCACCAAGACCTCGTGCCCGTCTTTCAAGACATTCCGGCGCGTGGTTCCCACGAGGTCAAGGTCTATTCCCGCGGTGAGGTCACGCGCGCCCATAATGCGGGCAAGAAGCCAAAGTTTGCGACCGCTCTGTCCGGCTCGGTGCTGCTTGCCGTTGCCAGCCCAACGCTTATCGTGATGAGCGCGACCTTGAGCAGCCCATGGCTTTTGCTCGGGGGCGCGGTAGCAGCCGCGCTCATCCCTATCCTGTGGATTCTGCTCTACGTTGCCAAGGTGGGCCCTTCCTCGTGGCACGCCCCATCCGTGCGCCAAATTGAAAAGGAGCAATTGCGTGAGATTCGCGCGCTCACGGCGCATGAGCGCGCGCAGCAAAAAATGATCGAGGAAAAGATGTGGGCCGATCGCCGCATGCAAGCCGGAGAAATTACCGGGCAGGCTATGGATCTGGCCAAGCGCAAGTTCAACGAGTGGAATAAAAAATAGTCATCGCCGGTGTTGAAGCATTTTGTGTGGCTGTGAATCGTGGCACAATACTTCCATGACTTCTCCGAAACACCGCATTTTTGACCAGTCCGACAAGCTCAAGGGCGTCGCGTATGACATCCGTGGCGAGGTCTCTGCGGAAGCGGAACGCATGGAGCTCGATGGGCACACCATCTTAAAACTCAACACCGGTAACCCAGCCGTCTTTGGCTTCGAGGCTCCCGATGTCATCATGCGCGATATGATCGCTGCCCTGCCTACTTCCCAGGGCTATTCCACCTCCAAGGGAATCATTCCTGCTCGTCGGTCCATTGTTACCCGCTACGAGCTGGAGGACTTCCCGCCCTTCGATATCAACGATGTCTTCTTGGGCAATGGCGTCTCCGAGCTCATCAGCATGACCACCCAGGCGCTGCTTAATAATGGCGATGAGGTTCTCATCCCAGCGCCGGATTATCCGCTGTGGACCGCAGCTACGTCCCTGGCAGGCGGCACCCCGGTGCACTACTTATGCGATGAGGAGGATGACTGGAATCCATCCATCGAGAACATCGAGTCCAAGATTACGGATAAAACCAAGGCCATCGTGGTCATTAACCCGAATAACCCAACGGGTGCGGTCTACTCGCGCGAAGTTTTGCAGAAGATTGTCAACATCGCCCGCGAGCATAACCTGCTCATCTTGGCTGATGAGATCTATGACCGCATTCTTTATGACGGCGCGCAGCACATCTCCATCGCTTCGCTGGCCCCTGACCTGCTCACCATCACGTTCAATGGCTTATCCAAGGCCTATCGCGTGTGCGGCTACCGCGCTGGTTGGATGGTGCTCACCGGCCCTAAGCACCACGCCCGTGGCTTCATCGAGGGACTGGAGCTCCTAGCCGGAACGCGCCTGTGCCCAAACGTCCCAGCACAGCATGCTATCCAGGTGGCGCTAGGCGGCCGGCAGTCCATCTACGAGCTCACCGGTACCGGCGGGCGCCTGTTGCGCCAGCGCAATATCGCCTACGAGAAGCTCAATGAGATTCCGGGCGTTTCTGCGGTAAAGCCCATGGGCTCGCTTTACCTCTTCCCGCGCCTGGATCCGAACGTGTATGAAATCCATGATGATGCCAAGCTCATGCTGGATATTTTGAAGGCGGAAAAGATCCTCATGGTGCAGGGAACCGGCTTCAACTGGCCGAACCCAGATCACTTCCGCGTAGTCACGCTGCCGTGGGCATCCCAGATCGAAAACGCCATCGAGCGCCTTGGCAACTTCCTGGTGAGCTATAAGCAGTAGTTTTCTCCCCCACCAGTTGCTAACGATACTGATAATCCATAACAATATGGTGCATGGGAAGACATTCTGCGGGACCTAAATCTCAGCCGACCCCTAGTTCATGGGGTCGGCTCTCTACTTCGATAACTCAGCATCCATGGCGATTAACTTTGCTCGGCGTGCTCGTCACAGCGCTTATTGCCACCATTGCGGGCATGGCAGTGCTGTGGCCTCAGAGTCCAGCCTCCGAGCACACCTCCACCGATTTTCGGCAAACCTATGCCCTCAACCACCCACAGGTCGAGGGCACGGTCGATACGACAGACCACTCGGCTTGCCAATCGGAACTTACTGGTCAGGCCTTCGATACACCGCCACTTATTCCTGGGACTGAGGAAGTGCAGTGCGACCGTGCCCTGGTCAACATCACCTCCGGCGAGGACGAAGGACGCATGACCCAATTGGTCACCTACGGCAATGCCGGCGATCCGCAGCTTAAACCGGGCGACAACATTGTTCTTTCCAAGGCTAATGACCCTTCCGGTGCTGTGTCCTATGCTTTCGCTGATTATCAGCGCACCGGAAACCTAGCTCTGTGGGCAGTTATCGTGGCCGTCGTCATTATCGCTTTTGCGGCCTGGCATGGCGTGCGCGCCCTTATCGGCTTGACGCTCAGCCTAGGCGTGATCTTTGCGTTCCTCGTCCCCGCTCTTATCGACGCCCATAACCCCCTCTGGTCCGCCCTTGTTGCCTGTTCCGCCATCATTCTGTTCGCCGTTCCTCTCGTCCATGGACTGAATTGGAAATCGGCATCGGCGGTGGGCGGCTCCCTTATCGCTCTCATTCTTGCAGCAGCGTTAGCGTGGGCCGCTATCGATAGTTCGCAGCTACAAGGCTATAGTTCCGAGGACAACCTGAAGCTACTTCTTTATATGCCCAACGTGTCCATCGTGGGCGTGCTCTTATGCGGTTTTGTGGTCGGTGCCTTGGGCAGCCTTGCCGACGCCGCCGTGGCCCAAGCATCCACCATTACCGAACTCCACGGAGCGGACCCTGATGCTCGCCCTTCACAGCTTTTCCTCTCCGCAATGAAGGTGGGCCGCGACCATATTGCCTCAATGGTTTATACGCTAATTCTGACCTATACCGGTGCGACCTTGCCACTGCTCATGTTGATCACCGCAGCGGAGCGCCCCGCAGGCCAGATTTTAAGCAGCGATCTCGTCGCAACGGAGCTGCTGCGTTCCGGAGTAGGTGCGATGGCCTTGACCCTCGCGGTTCCCATCACTACGGCCATTGCAGCTTTCACAGTGCCACAGCGCGCACAAGCTTAGGGCCCTTATACAGAAGGCTGAGCAGCGAAATAATCACACTGCTCAGCCTTTGTGTCTCAGAAGTAGAGGACCTAGAGGGTGCGCCCCAAGGCCTCAACCTTCCAGCCCGCCTGTTGCCAGTCTGCAACAGGCAGCACATTGCGGCCATCGATAATGTGCTTATTGTCCACAAGCTGGCCTGCCTGCTGCGGATCCAATTCCTTGAACTGCTTCCACTCGGTTGCCAGAATAACTAGCTCAGCTTCGCGCAGGGCATCGTCAGAGTCCGCGGCGTAATCCAAGGTGGGGAATACCTTCTTCGCGTTGTCCATGCCTTCTGGGTCATAGACGGTTACTGCCGCGCCAGCCAGCGACAGGGAACCGGCAACGGCAAGGGCGGGCGAATCGCGCACGTCATCGGAATTCGGCTTAAACGCGCAACCCAATACGGTCACGCGGTGGCCAAGCAGGGAGCCATTGAAGGCTTCCTTGGCCAGGTCCACCACGCGGTCACGGCGGCGCATATTGATAGCATCCACCTCACGCAGGAAGGTCAGCGCCTGGTCGGCGCCAAGCTCGCCAGCGCGGGCCATGAAGGCGCGAATGTCCTTGGGCAGGCAGCCGCCACCAAAGCCGAGGCCGGCGCCAAGGAACTTGCGGCCGATGCGCTCGTCGAGCCCAATGGCGTCGGCAAGAGCGGTAACGTCCGCGCCTGCAATCTCGCAGATCTCAGAAACGGCGTTGATAAAGGAAATCTTGGTGGCCAGGAACGCATTAGCGGAGACCTTGACCAGCTCGGCGGTCTGCCAATCCGTCACGATGAATGGGGTGTCCTGCGCTAGCGGCTGAGCATAAACCTCGCGCGCTACCTCTTCGGCACGGCTTTCGCCTTCGCGCACACCGAGAACGATGCGGTCTGGGGTGATGGTGTCCTTGACGGCGTAGCCCTCACGCAGGAACTCCGGGTTCCAGGCGATTTCCACGGTGGTGCCTTCTGGGGCAAGCTCATTGGCTAGCTCTTGGAGCTCCGCCGCGGTTCCCACCGGAACGGTGGACTTACCAAAGATGATGTGATCGCCCTTGAGCTTGGGCACCAGATCCGTGATGACAGCCTTCACGTAGGTCATATCGGCCGCATAGGAACCGCGGCGTTGCGGGGTGCCTACACCCAAAAAGTGCAGGTTGCCGAACGCGGCTGCTTCTTCATAGTCCGTGCTGAAGTCGAGGCGGCCGGCCTCGATATTGCGCTCAAGCACCTCCGGCAGGCCCGGTTCAAAGAACGGAACCTTGCCCGATTTAAGAGCGGAAATTTTATTGTCATCTACGTCCACGCCTAGTACTTCATGGCCAAGCTCGGCCATGCAGGCAGCATGGGTTGCACCCAAGTATCCGGTGCCGATTACAGTCATACGCATAAAGCCCCATAGTAGAGGCTCTATGTGAATGCCGGTTTAAGCCTATCGAAAATTCAGGTAAGACTTCGATGGCGTCGGGCCGCGCTGGCCCTGGTACTTCGACCCCAGCGAGCCGGTGCCATAAGGACTTTCCGCTGGCGAAGTCATCTTGAAAATAGCCAGCTGCCCCACCTTCATGCCCGGCCACAGGGCGATAGGCAGGTTGGCGGTATTAGAAAGCTCGAGCGTGATGTGGCCGGAAAAGCCTGGGTCAATAAAACCCGCGGTGGAGTGGGTCAACAATCCCAAGCGGCCGAGGGAAGACTTGCCCTCCAAGCGACCGGCCAGGTCTGCCGGCAAGGTGAATTTTTCCAGCGTGGCGCCGAGCACGAACTCGCCTGGGTGCAGGATGAAGGACTGATCTTCTTCTACCTCCACCAAGGTGGTGAGATCCGGCATTTCCTCTTTGGGGTCAATATGCGTGTACCGCGAGTTATTGAAGACCCGGAAATACTTATCTAGGCGCACGTCTACGGACGAGGGCTGGATAAGTTCGCTGTCGAAGGGCTCGATGCCCAATTCTTCGGCGTCAATGGCGGCACGGATATCACGATCTGAAAGAAGCACGGCCCCAATTCTACTCATGCTAAAGGCCGCGGTGTATAGTAGGCCGGAGCGTACAAACGCGCAGTGCCGACGTAGTTTAATGGTAGAACTGCAGCTTCCCAAGCTGCTAGCGCGGGTTCGATTCCCGTCGTCGGCTCCATGTCATGAGTCGCGACATGTTTGACAGATGAGTCGCGACATCGTTGACAAACCGGCATTCCAGTTGCTTTTTGTTCTGGGGTGCCGGTTTCTTCGATCAGGCGGGCAGTGCCAGGGCGCATTGTTCCAAGCAGCAGTACTAAGACGCCGTAAAGAACACCTATGCGTGACGGGCGGAGCCATTTCCCCCTCGGGCTCTAGAAGGTGCCTTCAGCCCTGAATGGCCGCACCTTATTTCGACGCCACTGGATTGCCACCTTCATGGCGTACGGCTTTGACGACGGCCATATTGCGGTTAGGACTGTTCATAGTGTCAAACATGTCCCGACTCACCAGTCAAGCATCACCCGACACGGTAAGGTAGCCCTAAGCGTCAAATATGTCGCGGCTGATCTGTCAAGCATCACGACGGTTCCCTCAGGCACAGACTGTCAAATATGTCATGAACTCAGACACCGTCGTCGGCTCCAATTTTCGGGGGATAATATCGTGCTAGTCAGTGGCGCTTAGCCACTGAGCCAGCTCTTTTTGTGCCCGATCTACCCCGCCTGGATAGTGTGCTTCCAACTCTGCGGCAGCTGGTTCGAAGAACTTCTCTGTGAGCGCGGCTAGATCGCGCTCAGGCACGTTGCCGCGGATTTCATCCAGCGGGGCACGGAACGTCATTCCCAGATCAGTCCGGAGCTGATAGGCGCGCCAGTCTTCGCTGTAGATGCGAAGTTCCGCACCGCGCAGGTTGGATTCAATGACCACGTT
The DNA here is from genome assembly GCF_030229085.1 of Corynebacterium sp. MSK158. NCBI lineage: Bacteria > Bacillati > Actinomycetota > Actinomycetes > Mycobacteriales > Corynebacteriaceae > Corynebacterium > Corynebacterium sp. MSK158. The sequence continues at coordinate 38,547 of NZ_JASPHJ010000011.1, read as the reverse complement.
GCCGAATATGAGCGTGGTAAGGGTTCGTTCTTCCATGGCGCCGAGTCTACTAGCCGCAGCGGACGATGGGCTGCGGGTCGTAGACCGTGGTGGTGGTCTCGCGGGAAAGCTCCTTGCCGCCTAGGTCCTTGATGATGCGGGTATCGGACGTCGTAAAGCCTGGCGCACCAGAGGAAGGCGAGCAGTCGCTGCCGGGCACGGACATAGGTTGTGGGTCGGTCTTAGCCCAGCGGCCGTTGTTCACAGACTCGACGTCGACGGTCTTGGTGCCCTTCAGGCGCACGGTGATCTTGCCGCCACCAAAGTCGGTCTCAATGCGGACCGGGGTATTGAAGGTATTGGTGAACTGCAGGTCGATGGCGCCCTCGTACACGGTGGCCTCGCGGCCGGCTGGGTAGCGGGAAATGTAGTACGAGTGCGGGGTGTGGGCGGTGTCTTCCATGCCCGCAAAATAGGCAGCGTTGTACAAGGTGGTGGCGAACTGGGAGATGCCGCCGCCCACGGCGGAGCCGGAGTGGCCATCGATAATGATGCCGGACTCAACGTAGCCTTGCGCCGTGCCGCGAGGGCCCGTGTGGCCGTTGAGGGAGAAGGTCTCGCCTGGGTTGACCACGGCGCCGTTGACCTGTTGGGCTACCAGCTCGATATTCTTGCCGGAGGCAGCGGAGTAGCCCTCAGTGGTGAACTCGCCCACGGTGTCGTTGAAGGTCGCCTTCTTGGCATCGTCGGTGGTGAACTCTGCCGGGTCCGGCTTGTAGGTAGCATCCCACTCGCGGTCATCGCCGGTCACGCGCTTGTCAAAGTCCTGCATGGTCGGCTCCCAGTCGATGATCTCGCCATCTTCGGACGGGGTGATCTGCTTGTCGTTGCCGTTGAAGGAAATCTTGGCATTTACGCCGGGGACATCGGCTCCCTCGGAGCGCTCGGCCAGCAGCTCCTGCGCGCGGTTGGTATCCACGGCGAGCTTGAGCTTACCGTCCTTCTTTTCAATGCTGGTGAACTGGGAGATTTCCGGCTTATTCAGGGTAGCGGTGACATTATTCTTGGCCTTCAATGTAATGGGATTATCCAGCGCCTTGGCGGCATCGCCGGTGCGCATGGCCTCGATAGCTTCATCATTGATGGCCGGCTCTACTTCTTCTGGGTCCACGTCTACGCCCTCGGAATCGAGCCAATTATCCGTAACCGCATTGTGCAGGGAGCCGGCATCCACGGTTTGGCCGAGCTTGGGGTCGGTGACCTTGAGCTCACCATTGTTGAGCTCCAACATGCCATCAACTGGATCGGTGGAGAGATCCTTCTTCACGCGGTCCAAGGCCGGCTGAAGTTGGACCTCGTCCACGTTGGTTTCTACCGGAATATCCCGGGTGGGGCGGAAGAAGCTATACAGGCGGGTAAAAGGATTGAGGGAAGGTTCTTCAATATTGTCTACGGCGCGCTGGTTATCCAGGGCAAGGCCCGATTCGGAGGGAACGAGTTCCGTGTGGAGGTCGCCGGAGGTAACGCTCACGGGCTCGGTTTCTACGCCCGCGAGCTCATCTTCGAGCTTCTCCACGGCGGCGGTGCGATCCATGGCGGAAATATCCACGCCGTTGACGGAAACGGCGCGCGGAATCTTGTCCTGGTTTGCTGCGACATCCCAGGCATAAGCAATGCCCGCGATCAGGACAAGGCCGACCAATGCGCCGAGCGCGATGAGCCAGCCTTTAGCACCATTTTTTCCTTCTGCCTTTTTCACGCCTTAAAGGTTAACGGTTTTAGTGGCATTTTTCCTAGTCCTGTGCAGGCTCGGGTGCAGCGCCGGCCGGGGGAGCGCTGACATGGCGAGCCGCGTCCGCAAGGCGTTCGAGTGGCAGGCGGCCGCCGTTGACGGCGCCGACGACGGCGTCGATCACCGCATTAATATCGCCTTCGGTGGACCACAAGGGCATGTCGGCTCCGGCATTGAGGGAGGTCACGACGGCGCCGGCAAGCGGGAGCGAATCTGCAATCGCCTTCATGCCGCCGATGTCATCGGTGTAGATGGGCCCGTCGTACTGCAAGGTCTCGCGGGCTAGGCCATAGGCTTCCGGCAGAATGGAAGCGGGAGTCTGACCATCGCCCAGGCCGGGCACGGCGAGGTGGCCCATCATGAGCGCGGCATTGGGTGCTTGGGGAAGAGCGGTTTTAAAAGGAATGAACTCGTGGCCTTCTAGTTCTTCCAGCGGCGGGGTAACGGCCTCGGCCAGGTGGGTATCGCCAGAAGCACGGCCGTGTCCCGGGAAATGCTTGAATACGGCCTTGACCCCAGCGGATTCCAGCCCGCGGGCAAAGGCCGCGCCATACTCGCCTGCTTGGACCGGATCGGTGGAAAAGGATCGATCTCCCACCACCTCTAGGCCATTGCCATCGACGTCAAGCACCGGTGCAAAGTCCACGTTGATGCCATGCGCCTTCAGGCTCGTGCCCATCTCGTGCGCAAGCTGCTCCACCTCTTGTGGGGAACGCTCGGCCGCCATCTGTTGCGGGGAAGGGTACTCCCCGAGGACGTCGGAAAACCGCTGCACGCGCCCGCCCTCAAAATCGATAGAGACCTCAAAGTCGCGGCCCACCTCTTGGCGCAGGGCATTAATGTCGCGACCCTCTTCCTGCAGCAGGTTTGGATCCGCCCAGCTGGGAATAAAGATTCCGCCCACACCTGCCTCCAGCTTGGCCTTAGCGTCGTCGTAGTTGGTGACCGGCGGCATCAGCACAGAGGCAGCCATGGCGCGGATGTCCTGCTGCGGGGCGGCCTCCTGCGAGGTCTCTTCGTGCGTTTCATGCGTTGCGGCAGGTGAGCTCGACGCAGCCGGAGTGGTGGAGTCCTGGCTCTCGTTGTCCTCCTGGGTGGAGGTAGAGCAGGCTCCCAAGGCCGTCACGAGGGCGAGGCTGGCAAGGATGCGCGGAGTTTTCATGCCTTCTAGTGTGCAATATTCCTCGCGTTCTGTCGCAAGCGGTGGGTAGACTAGTGACATGAGTAACGGCGAGACAATGCTAATTGCCTACGATGGCACCGAACGAGCCGGCCGCGCCCTCGAGTACGCGGCCCAGCTGCTGCGGCCCACCACGGTAGAAATCCTCACCGCCTGGGAGCCGGTAGCCCGGCAGACCGCACGCGCCGTCAGCCGCACCGGAATGCACCAGTCCACCGTTTCCCCGGACCGCGTCGAAGAGGATCCGGCCTATGAGGAGGCACTGAAGATTTGTCGCCAAGGCATCGAGCTGGCCGAAAGCCTGGGCCTAGCCGGCCGCGCCCACCTGGTGGAATCCGCCACCACCATCTCCTCCGCCATCATTGATGCCGCGCATGAGCTGGACGTGGACGTCATCGTGACCGGTACCCGCGCCCTGACCGGCTTCCGCGCGTGGTGGACCAACTCCACCGCCGACCAGATTGTGCGCAATGCCGGCCTTCCCGTCTTCATCGTGCCGCAGGAAAACGAGGATGACGCGGACGATGATGAGGCAGAATACTTCTAAATAGCTGCTAATATCTTTAGCCATGGCTCTGGAAACCGATTCTTTGAACAAGCGCACCCTTGGCCCTGCCATCGGTAGCGCTGTTGTGGGCATCGCGCTCGGCGTCATCACCATCATCGGCATAGCACAATTCTCCGGCACCGATACCGTGCCGGAAGGCAATGCGGTTTCTGCTTCCGATGCGGTTTTGGGCGGCCCTGAGTACGGATCCCGCAACTAGGTGTGCGTACCCACCGCGGGCGGCTTGCCCGCCCCTACCCGCTGGGGATTTTTGCCCTAGCGCTCATCCTTCTCGTGCAGCCGTGGGGGTTGACGGCGGCCGATACCAAGCATGATCTGGCGGCCAATCCGCTGCACTTTCTCCGCGGGGCGCTCAGTGCTTATACGGATACCTTTACCCTGGGGCAGCTACAGAATCAGGCCTATGGCTATCTCTTTCCCCAGGGACCTTTCTTCGTTTTAACCCAGCCCCTGCCCGATTGGGTGGCCCAGCGCCTCTGGTGGCTGCTGGTCTTAAGCGTCGGCTTCATCGGCTTCCATAAGCTCGCCTGCAAGGTGGGCCTGCGTGGCTGGTGGGTCTGGGTGGCAGCGATGCTCTACGCGCTCTCGCCTCGCGCGCTTTCTACCCTGACCGCCATTTCTTCTGAGACCTGGCCGGTCATGCTGGCCCCCTGGGTTATCCTGTCCTTCCTTAATGCCAAGCTCACCTGGCGCGATGCCGCCGCGGCCACCATCCCCGTAGCGCTGATGGGCGCGGTCAATGCCACCGCGACCATCGCGGCGTGTATCCCGGCCGCTGTAGTCCTGCTCTACCGCCGCGCCTTCACGCCCGGCGCGGCCTGGCTCTTAGGATGCCTCGCGGTATCGGCTTGGTGGATCGGCCCGCTCGTCGTGCTTGGCCGCTATGCCCCGCCGTTTACGGAATTCATCGAGTCCGCCCGCGTGACCACGCGCTGGCTTAACTTGCCCGAGATTCTGCGCGGCACCACGAGCTGGACGCCGTTTGTCGATACCGAGCGCGTTGCCGGCTATGAGCTAGCCACCGAGTCCTTCTTTGTGCTGGTCACCATGGGAATCGCAGCCGTGGGCATGTACGGGCTCACCAAGCTGCCGCGCGTGTGGTCCGTCATGCTGGTGGTGGGCATCGCTGTGCTGGGCTGCCAGGTGGCGTGGTACCTCGATGCGCTCGATGGACCGCTGGCCGCGCTGCGCAACCTGCATAAATTCGATCCGCTGGTGCGCATCCCGCTGCTGTTAGGCGTGGCTCGCGCCTGCGCCCATCTTCCACTACCGAGGAGTTTGCGCCCCACCAAGAGGCAGACGGTGGGTGCACTGACGCTGCTGTTGTGCATCGCGGTGGTCTCCCCGGCATGGTCACAGCGCTTGCTGCCGCTGGGTGCCTATAAAGAGGTGCCCTCCTACTGGCACGAGGCCACGGACTTTATCAATACCCATGCCGCCGATACCCGCACCCTTATCTACCCAGAGGCGTCCTTTGCCCGGCAGACCTGGGGGTGGACGCGCGACGAGCCGGCCCAGCCGCTGCTCGATGTCCCTTGGGCCGTGCGCGATGCCATTCCGCTCGTGCCCCCAGAGGCCATCCGCGGGCTCGACGGCGTCATGGCCGCACTCAAGGAAGATCCGGCTACCGGCGTGCGCTCCCTTCAGCGCCTGGGCCTCGGCGCGGTCATGGTGCGCCACGATCTCTTCACCGGCGAGGACGAGGCGCTGGCCAGCAAGTTTGGCGGCGAAGTCCATCGCTTCGGCGAAGTCGATGTCATCCTGCTCAACCACGCCGGCATGTCCTTAGGACCTACAGATCCAGTGCGCGTGGCCGGCGGTGGGGAAGCCCTGGCGCTTCTCGACGCCCACTCCACCCCCACCACCCGACAGCTCGTCGATCGCGACGCCGATATCGTCACCGATACCCCGACGCTCACAGACCGCAACTACGGCACCCTCGATGGCCCCATCTCCGCACCCCTGGCGGCAGACGATCCCAGCCACGTGAATAACCGCCTGCGCGACTATCCCTCCGCTGGGCCGCTTACCCAGGTGGAAACCCACGGTGGTTCGGTGGCGGTCTCCTCCTCGGCCGCCGATGCCACGGCATTCGGCGGGGCACAGCCGGAAAAGTCCGCCACGGCCGCGGTGGATGGGGAAAACTCCACCGCTTGGTGGCCCGCGCCGGGCGATGATGCCGGGTGGATTGAACTGCGCGGCGAATTCACCCAGCCGCGCCTCAAGCTCATGGCCACCAGCGCCACCACGGTGACCGTGCGCTCTGGCAGCGCGGCCGTAGACGTGGACTTGCAGCCCTTCCGCTCGCAGGAAGTCCGCGTTCCCGGCGGCGATACCGAGTCCATCCGCGTGGAGCTATCCCACCGCACCGGCATCGCGGAGTTAGGGGTGGAAGGCCAGCCGGTCGAGCGCGTGGTGACCGTCCCGGATACCTCCCCTGACGTGCACCAATTCTTTTTCCAGCGCATGCTGCAGGATACCGGCGTGCTCATCCGCGATTTCACAGCGCCGCGCCCCATGCGCGTGACGGTGGATTCCACCAAGCCCGTGCTTATCGACGCCCACCGCTACTCCCCCGGCGATTCCCTCACCCTTACTCCTGGCACGCACCGCGTGCGCACCACGGGGCCGTGGGTAAGCCTGCGCGAGGAGGGCTGGCAACCAGCAGGCTCTTCCGAGCCCACCGGGTACTCGATTGCAGCCACTGATGAGGATCGTCTCTTGGTCACCGGTCGCGCCTTCAATAAGGGCTTGCGCGGCTACCTAGGCGAGGAAGAGCTCACCCCGCGCGAGATCGATGCGGCCACCCAAGCTTTTGTCATTCCGGCCGGCCGCTCCGGTGACTTCCGCATGACCTTTAGCGCCCAACCGGTTTACCGCGCCACCCTCCTCTTCGGCGGTGCGCTGGGGTTACTTGCCCTCGGCCTGTGCATCCTGGCGGCCGCGCGGCGCCCGTCCCAGCCCACTTGGCGCGCGCCGCGCGGCGGCGCTGTCTCGGCCGTGGTCGCGCTCGGCGCGCTGGCCCTCACCGGCTGGCCGGCCGCGGTCGCGGCCATTGCCGCTTGGTTAGTGCTGCGCTGGACCACCATCCCACGCGCCTACCTCGCGCCCGGTGTCGTGGCGGCGGCCGGGGCGATCCTCGCCCGCGCGCCGTGGACATCAGGATCCTATGCGGGCGATTCGCTCCTGCTTAGCTGCTTGTGTGCCGCGGGCGTGGCCTGTCTTTTCGCCTCCGACCGAGGAGAAGATCCCGGCCGGGACGCTCGATGAGCGTATAGCTCGCGGCCGAGACCACCACGGTGGCCACCACCGTTACGGCCAGCATCACCCAAAAGTCCAGGGGCTTCCCGCTAAACAGCGGCACCCCGGTAAGCGGAAACGCCAGTCCCAGAATGGCCACATGCCACAAGAAGATGGAATAGGACCACGCGCCCAGTGCCTGCATGAGCGGGCTGGTCAGCCAGGACTTATCCCGTGGGGCGAGCGCTACCGGGATCACTACGACGGCGGCAAAGGCCGCTCCCGCAATGATCCGGCGGGAAAATTCACCTGGCTCTGGATGCACCAGCCCCTGCGGCCCGAACCACTCACGGCTGGCAAGCCACAGCACCACCGCTGCCACGAGCCACCATGCCCAGCGCGGCCGCAACACGCGCTGCACGCGCCGGCTAACACCAGCTTCTTCGCACTCCGCGGCCAACATTCCCACGGCAAACCACGAAGCATATGCCGGCGGCCAAATCTGCGAATTGACCTGATCCTTGGCGTAATCGGCCACAAAGGGAACAAAACCCCAGGACCAGCTAACAACGGCGCCCAGCGCGATGGCTGCTACCCGCCAGCGCCGCGGCAGCGTTCCAAGAAGCCACACCAACACAGGCAGGGCAAGGTAGAAGAAGAACTCCACACATAGCGACCACAGGTGGGTAAGCCCCGGCGCTAACCCGTCCACCACATAAATCTGGGTGGACGTGAGGTTACTCAGCAGTTGAGTGAGGGTGAGCGAGTGGGCGTCGGGAAGCAGAAGCATCACCGCCACCACGCAGGCATAATAAGCCGGTAACAGGCGCGCCACGCGCGAGCGCCCGTAGCCGGATAAGGTGTGCAAGCCGCGGCGGCGCCACAGCAGGAAGGCACTAAGCGCAAAGAAAACGGCGACAAAAAAGTCGAAGCGCCCCGCAAAGCCCCACCCGGTTCCGGTCTGAAAAGACACGTGGGTGACAATGATTCCAAGGGAGGCGACCGCGCGTAGACCGTCCAGCTCCGGCAGATGCTGGGGTACGCTTTTCACAGATGCCTGCGGCTGCACGCTTGCTCCTAACCCCGGATCGACCTGAAACTGATTGGACATACTACTGCAATGAAACGCTACCTTTGGCCACGCTCGCCACTGGCGTGGGTTGTCATTGCCGCCGTCATTTTCTTGGTGCTGGGTACCGTGGTGCCGCCTCTGTATAACAACCAAACCCGGCCGCTGGCCTTCGACCAAAACATCAACACCGTCACCGCGCCGTCGGCTGGCGTGTGGATGGATGCGCCCGAGTTTATCGCCGGGGCCAAAGCCACCGGCGATAGCAAAGACCCGCAGTGCCAGGAAAAACAGGCACCCATGTGGTGCTACCTGCACCACGACCTGCTTACTATCGAGCGCAATACCACCACCTCTGAGGTGGCAGAAGATGATGCGCTCGCTAACTCCGATTCGCTCTCTCGCCTGCTCGCCGGCAATACTCCCCTTGCCCGAATCACGGAGCATTCCGTGTTGAACCGCGAGTCCACCTACCCAGTTGCTGCGCCAAAGGATAAATGGAAGTTTGTGCTACCGGCGCTGGATACCGGCATGGCCCGCACCGACTTCGAGCGCGATGGAATCAACTACTTCTTTCCCTCCGGTACCGAGCAGCGCTCCTATCCGTTTTTCGATCTAGCGACGCAATCCTCCACGGCGGTGGACTTCACCACGACGGAAAAGCTCGACGGTATCCCTACCTATTCTTTCCACCACGATATCCAGCCCATTTCCTTGGCTGATATGCGCAAAAGCATTACCGCCGAGGTCGATACCGGCACCGGCGATAAGCAGCTAGCGGCCGAGGATTTCCGCATCTCCGGGCCAGCGAAGCGGTTCTACGACGCCGAGTCACGCGAGCTCCTCGGCTTGGATGCCACTGACCGAGTCACGGTCGAGCCCTTCTACACCATCGGCCGCGATATCTCCGTCGAGCCGACCACCGGCACCATGGTGGACCTGCGCGAGAACATCAAAATCTTCTTCGCCGCGGACGAAAAGCAGGCCGGCACCATGGTGGCGAATGACGATACAGAAGACCGCTCCATCCTTGCCGCTGATCTGCGCTGGTCCGATGAGACCCGCGCGGAGCGCCTTAATGAGGTGCGCCCGGTCATTCGCACCATTCGCGCCTTGATGGTGGTCGGATGGGCCGGCAAGGCCATCGGCGTTGGTCTATTGCTCTGTGCCGCCTATATGTACATGCGCCGCCACCGTGAAGGCTAGGCGTCTTTTACTCCTTATCTGGGGCACCCTCCTCGTGGCCGCGGTGTGCTGGCCCTTTGCCTTGCCCGGCGAGTTCTTGTGGCGCGATATGGCGTTGCTTGACCATCCGGCCCTTTCCCCTTCTGCCTTTGGTGGCGGCAGTCTGCCCGCCCGCAACGCACCGCAAGACGGTTTCCTCGCTCTCGTGGGCGGCGCGTGGGCGGCACGGGTGCTCATTTTTGCCGCCGCCGCGTCCTCCGCGCTCACCGCGGCGCGCTGGGCGCGCTCTACGGTCGCCGCGGTGAGCGCGATGGCAGTGGCGGTGGCCAATCCCTTCGTCATCGAGCGTCTCCTGCAGGGCCAGTGGTCGCTTGCGGTCGCTGCGTGGCTGCTGCCGGTCATCGCGTGGGCCGGAAAGCAACGCAGCTGGGTGGCGTGGCTGGCCATGTGGGGAGCATCGCTTACCCCTACGGGTGGTCTCTTTGCCGTGGTGACCGCGGCGGTGACCTGCCGCAAGCGGGTAGCCCTCGGCGGCGTGGTCTTGTGTTTGCCGTGGGCCATTCCGGGCATGTTCAATCCCGCCGCACCCGGCGATACCGCAGCGGCGGTGGCCGCGTTTGGCCCGCGGGCAGAAGACTACGTCGGCACCGCGGGCGCGCTGCTGCGACTCGGCGGCATATGGAATGCGGAAGCGGCCATCGGGTTCGCTGTGTGCGGTGTCATCGTGGCAGTCATCGCCTTGCTCGGGGCGTGGCGGGTTCCCGCGCGGTTAAGCGTCCTCGCGGCGATAGGGCTCGGCGGGACGATGTTCTTCTGGCTGGTTCCCGGCGCTCTGGTGTGGTCCATCGATCACGTACCGGGGGCGGCGCTGCTGCGCGATAGCGGGAAACTGACCATGTTGGCGTTGCCGCTCTATGTGGCCTCGCTGGGGGCGCTGCCGAATCTGCCAGCGGCACTGGCCACCGTGGCTGCGACCGTGCAGCTGCTGCCCGTTCCGGGACGCCTCGCAGTGCTCGCACCGCGGGATACGGGGATAGATGAGCAGTTGGTGCGCGCGATTGACGGCCGCGTGGCCTTCTTCCCAGAACGCGCCAACCTCGTGGAGGTTCCCGGCGGCGTGGCCGTCGACCCCTACTCCAAGGCGGTGGCCATGGTGGAATCGGGGGAATTAAGCGTAGACGGGACCGTGGTGGACCAAGCCTCCCCGCCGTACCGGGCGGCACTGCGCGCGTGGGAAGAGCACGATATGGACCGGTTGGCCGAGATCGGCGTTGGCGTAGTCGTGATGGACGGTGCCATAGCCGCGGAAACGAACGCGCCGCGGCCGCAGGTTCCGTGGGCGCTTACCGCTTTGTGGATGGCGTGTCCGCTACTAGCCCTTGCAGCAATTCCGCGAACTGCTCGCCGGTCTTCTCCCACGAGAAGCTAGCGGCAAAATCCCGCGCGTTGGAGCCGAGGGTGCGGCGAAGTGGGGCGTCGGCAAGCAGCTGCTTGGTGGCCGCCACGAAGTCCTCTTCGCGCTCTACCAGGATGCCGGTCTTGCCGTTAATAACGCTGTCACGCAGGCCGAACGTATACCCAACGGCGGGGACTCCATGTTGGGCCGCCTCCATTACTGCCAGTCCCCATCCCTCTTTGCGCGAGGGCATGAGCAAGGCATCGGCGCGGGCGAGCAGGGCGTGCTTATAGTCCTCGGTCACCTGGCCGCGGAAGCGCACGCGATCGCTTACCCCATGCTCCTCGGCATAGGCGCGCAGGTTAGCCTCCCACCAGCCGGAGCCGATGACGTCCAGGACCGCGCCCGGGGTCTGCGCCACCGTATCCATGGCATGCTCGATCTGCTTATGTGGCACTAGGCGCGAGAGCGTGACTAGATGCACCTCGGCCTCTCGTTCCAAGGAAGGAACGTGATCCGGAACCGGGTCCAGGCCATTGGCGATGATGTGCGCGCCCTTAATACCCAGCGCCTCCAAATCCTCGCGGGAGGCCTCAGACACGGTGACATAGGGAGCGCCGCGATACACGCGCGGAGCTACCCGGGACTCAAGGAACCAACCGAGCCGGCCGAGGAGAGGGCCCGCCACCGGCCATTGTTCGCGGTGGCAATGGTGAGTAAGCAGCACCGTCGGCGCGCCAGACACCAGACGAGCAAAGAAGGGGATGCCGTTTTGGGTATCGATTACCGCATCCACTCCGCGCAGATCGCCCAGCCCTAGGCGGCCGGCCAGCATCGCCGCCCAAGCACGCGGATATACGCCGAATTTCGCGCCACCGCGGCTATAGCGCACGCCGTCGCGCACCTCGCGGTGGGCGGCATTCATGTGCTTGGAGGTGCGAAAGACCACCTCGTGGCCCTGGGCTGCCAGGTACTCGCCCACGCGCTCCAAGTAGCGCTCCGAGCCACCGCCTTGCGGGTGGGTGGAATCGCGCCAGCATAGTAAAAGAATCTTCATCGTGAGGTATTAGCCTAGTGGGTTATGAGACATACCCGTGAGATGGCCACGCTGCGCCGCTCCTTTCGGCTACTGCGTTCCTTCCGCTTTGAGCAGACGCACCCGGAGATTTTCTACGGCGGGCTCGCGGAGGATACGGCCGCGCTGGTGGATAGCCTCGGCCGCGACCTGGGCGTGCAGCTTGCTGGGGCACTGGCGCTCGATGTGGGCGGTGGCCCGGGCTATTTTGCGGATGCCTTTGCCCGGCGCGGCGCCCGCTACGTGGGATTGGAGCCGGATGCCGGCGAGATGTCTGCGGCCGGTATCCACTTGAGCAATTCCGTGCGCGGCGATGGCACCAATCTGCCCTTTGCCGATAATTCCTTTGACGTGGTCTATTCCTCCAACGTGGCCGAGCACATCCCCAATCCCTGGGATATGGGCGAGGAGATGCTGCGTGTGACCCACCCCGGTGGCCTCACCATCCTAAGCTACACGGTGTGGCTCGGCCCCTTTGGCGGCCACGAGACCGGCCTGTGGGAGCACTACATTGGCGGTGACTTTGCCCGCGATCGCTATACCCGCCGCCACGGCCATCCACCCAAGAACGTCTTTGGCACCTCGCTTTTCGACGTCCCCTGCTCCGCCGGCCTTGCCTGGGCCCAGCGCACCGGAGCGCTCAAACTCGCCTTCCCCCGCTATCATCCCAGCTGGGCCTGGTGGCTCACCCGCGTACCAGGGGTGCGGGAGTTTGCGGTGTCTAACCTGACGTTGGTGTTACAAAAGTAGCCCCCAGCAACGCTGACGTCGCTGGGGGTTGGCTGAGCCTAGTGCTTAGGAGGCGTTTTCTACGCGCTCCTTCAGGGCGTGGAACTGGTCCCACACCTCGGACGGCACGCGGGAGCCCAGGAAGTTGAGGTAGCTGGCGTTATCCTGCATATCGCCTTCCCAGTCCTTCGGGTTGACGGCAAGAGCGGCGCGAACGTCCTCGATATCGAAGTCGATGCCCTGGAGGTCGATATCCTCGGCGCGAGCGGTGTGGCCCACGACGGTTTCCTCGGCCTCAACGTTGCCCTCAATGCGGTCAATGATCCACTTGAGCACGCGGGAGTTCTCGCCGAAGCCCGGCCACAGGAAGCGGCCGTCGTCGCCACGGCGGAACCAGTTAACTAGGAAGATAGACGGCATGCGGTCGCCACCCTTTTCACCCATATCGATCCAGTGCTGCAAGTAGTCACCAGCGTTGTAGCCAATGAACGGCAGCATAGCCATCGGGTCGTGGCGCAGGGTGCCAACGCTGCCCTCTGCTGCAGCGGTCTGGCCGGAAGCCAACAGGGCACCAATCATGGTGCCGTGGTTCCAGTCAAAGGCCTGGGTTACCAGTGGAACGGTGGTCTTGCGGCGGCCACCGAAGAGGATGGCGTCGATCTTCACGCCCTGCCAGTCGTCGTACTCCGGAGCGGCGCTCGGGCACTGGGAAATCGGGACGCAGTAACGAGAATTCGGGTGCGCTGCCTTTGTAGAAGATTCCGGAGTCCAGTCTTCGCCGGTCCAGTCGATGAGGTGCTCTGGTGCCTCCTTGGACATTGCCTCCCACCAGACATCGCCGTCGTCGGTAAGCGCAACGTTGGTGAAGATGGTGTTGCCTGGCTCCATGGTCTGCATGGCAATCGGGTTGGAACCGTAGTTGGTGCCAGGGGCCACACCGAAGAAACCGTTTTCCGGGTTAACTGCGTAAAGTCCGTCCTCGCGCAGGTGCAGCCAGGCAATATCGTCACCGACGACCTCAGCCTTCCAGCCCGGAATGGTCGGGGTAATCATGGCCAAGTTGGTCTTGCCGCACGCCGAGGGGAAGGCGGCTGCAACGTGGTACTTCTTACCTTCTGGATTGGTGAGCTTCAGGATGAGCATGTGCTCAGCCATCCAGCCTTCTTCCTTGGCCATGACAGAAGCGATGCGCAGCGCGTAGCACTTCTTCGCCAGGATGGCGTTGCCGCCGTATCCGGAACCGTAGGACCAGATTTCCTTGGTTTCAGGGAACTGGGTGATGTACTTGGTGTCATTGCACGGCCACGCAACATCTTCCTGGCCTGGCTCTAGCGGGGCACCCACGGAGTGCAGGGCGTGGACGAAATCGCCGTCGACACCAATCTTGTCCAAGGCTTCCGCACCCATGCGGGTCATGATGCGCATGGAGAGCACCACATAGGCGGAGTCAGTCAACTGCACGCCCAACTTCGGTTCCGGATCGCTAATCGGACCCATGCAGAAGGGAACCACGTACATGGTGCGGCCCTTCATGGAGCCACGGAATGCCTCCGTCATTTCTTCCTTCATCGCAGCTGGCGGTGCCCAGTTATTGGTGGGGCCAGCGCCGTCTTCATTCTCAGTACAGATGAAGGTGCGGGATTCCACACGGGCAACGTCGGAAGGATTGGAGCGAGCCAGGTAGGAATTAGGGCGCTTTTCCTCATTCAGCTTGATAAGCGTGCCCTTTTCCACCAGCTCTGCAGCCAAACGGTCAGCCTCGTCCTGGGAGCCGTCTACAAAGACCACCTGGTCCGGCTGGAAAAGCTCAACGTTCTCGCTGATCCAGCCGATAAGCTTTTCGTTTTTAGTCGGCAGCTCTCCGACGAGCCCTGGGATAGTGGCGGTCATTAGTAATTCTCCTGAGGGTGGGTGTGAAAATTGGGGAAATAAATCCCCAACTGTGCCTTCCACCTCAAGATTAACGTGCTTGTCCGAATAATTTGCGCAGATTTTGTCACACCGGTTATATCCACCGCGTTTACCAGAACTTCACCAAGCGCAACCACAGATACTGTGTTAAAAATCGCCTTTTCTCATCCCCCTGTCTGGGGGTCTATTACCCTCCCCAGCGGCAATCAAAACGATCATCTTCCACCCCCAACCGGGCCCACTGGTTATACCCGGATTGACCTCGCCACACGTGACCCACGGCGCGGCGTATTGCTTGACAGGGCTAAGCAGGGAAAAATAGGCCGCAATGAATAACACAGATAACTCTCAAAACACCCGCGCTGGAGAAATGCCTCCAGGTCGCCCACCACAGACCGACTTCAATGCCGTATTCAACAACGAGCTCGACTACCCACGCCTAGGCAACGTCACCTTCCGCCGCGGCACGCTGACCGAAAATCAGCATGAGCTTTTTGAAAAGCGCTGGCCAGAACTAGGCCGCACACTGGAGGACGAGGTCATTGACCTCGACGCCTGGTTTGGCCGCAGCGGCGCCAAGACCATCGTGGAAATCGGATCCGGCACGGGTACCTCTACCGCCGCCATGGCGCCGAAAGAAGCCGATACCAATATCATCGCCGTCGAACTCTACAAGCCGGGCTTGGCCAAGCTACTGGGCCAGATCGAGCGCGAGGGCATCGACAATATCCGCATGATTCGCGGCGATGGCATCGAGGTCATGGTGCGCATGTTTGCCCCGGAGTCTCTTGATGGCATCCGCGTCTTCTTCCCGGATCCCTGGCCAAAGGCCCGCCACCACAAGCGCCGAATCATCCAGTCGGGCACACTCAATCTTTTTGCTTCCCGCCTGAAGAAGGGCGGCGTACTGCACGTTGCTACCGACCATGCCGGATACGCCGAGTGGATCGATGAGCTTGTGGACGTAGAGCCGAGCCTGGATTACAAGGGCTGGCCGTGGCCAGAGTGCCCGCAGTTGGTGGACCGTCAGGTCATCACCAAGTTTGAGGGCAAGGGCCTAGATAAAGAACACGTCATCACGGAGTATCTCTGGGAGAAGAAATAAATGAGCACCTACCTACTTGTCTGGGATGCGCCCAATATGGACATGGGCTTAGGCTCCCTGCTCGGTGGCCGCCCCACCGCTGCACACCGCCCGCGCTTCGACGCCATCGGCCGCTGGCTGGTACACCTTGCCCAGGACGTTGATGCGGAGCCGCGCGCCGATGTCTTTACTAATGTCACCCCGGGCGGCGCCGATGTCATCCGCCCATGGGTTGAAGCCATCCGCAACGTAGGCTTCGGCGTTTTTGCCAAGCCCAAGATCCACGAAGATGATGACGTGGATCCGGATATGCTTGACCACATCGAAAGCCTCCGTGATGATCTAGCCGGCGTGATTGTTGCCTCCGCCGATGGCCAGAATTTCCAGGAACCTTTGGAAGAGCTCATCGCGGCAGGCCTTCCGGTGACGGTCCTCGGTTTCCATGAGCATGCCGCGTGGGCCGTAGGCCACGCAGATATCAATTTTGTGGACCTGGAAGATATCGAGGGTGTATTCCGCGAGCCGCTACCGCGCGTGAACCTGGATAACCTGCCCGAGGGTGGTGCATGGCTGCAGCCATTCCGTCCCCTGGCTGCGCTGCTTAATAACCGCTAGGAGGCTGCCCCAATGTTTGAAAAATGGGGACGTTTTTCCTATGCGCACCGCCGGCTCATCCCCGCCGTCATCGTCGCCGCTATCCTTGCGCTCTTCATCGGCTTTGGCTTGCAGCTCGAAGACCGCATGAGCCAGGAGGGCTGGGAGGATCCCAATGCGGCGTCGACAAGCGCGGCCCAGATCGAGCAGAAAGCATTCGGCCGCGATAACTCCGGCGATGTCATCTTGCTCTTCCACTCCCCCGATGAGAACTTCGACGCCGCCAAGCAGCACTTGGCGCAGTTGAAATCGGAGTACCCGGACCAGATTGACTCGGTGACCAGTTACTTCGACACGAAGAACCCGAACCTGGTCAATGCTGATCATTCGCTAGCCTTCGCCTCCATCGGCCTGAAAGGCGATGATGAGCAGACGCTGAAGGATTTCCGCGCCATCGAGGGCGCTCTCACGGATACCACCGCACCGGTGGAGATTGCGGGCGCCACCGCGGTTGCTGATGCCTTGGATGAGGGAATGTCCCACGATATTTCCCGCGCCGAAAAGGCCGCCCTGCCACTGGTAGGTATTCTCCTGCTGGTGGTCTTTGGCTCCGTCGTCGCGGCCTGCATGCCGCTGGTGGTCGGCGGCCTCTCCATCTTGGGCTCTTTGGGCATCCTGTCCATCCTGGCCGGCTTCTCGCAGGTCAATGTCTTTGCCCAGGCCGTCGTCACACTGCTGGGGCTTGGCCTAGCCATCGATTATGGTCTCTTTATGGTTTCGCGCTTCCGCGAGGAGCTGGATAAGGGCCGCTCCACCGAGGAGGCCGTGGCCACCACCACCGCAACCGCCGGCCAAACCGTGGTTTTCTCCGCGGCCATGGTCGCCGTTGCGCTTTCCGGCCTCTTCCTCTTCCCCCAGGCCTTCCTGAAGTCCGTAGCCTATGGCTCCATTTCTGCGGTCGGCTTGGCCGCGCTCCTTTCGGTCACCGTGCTGCCGTCCATTTTTGGCATGCTCGGCCCCAAGATCGATACCTGGTCCGTGCGCCGCACCTCGCGGACGGCACGCACTATTCAGGACACCTGGTGGTATAAGCTCCCGCGCTGGGCCATGCGCCATGCCCGCGGGCTGACCATCGCGGTATGCGGCCTGCTCATTGCCCTGACCCTGCCCATTATGAGCATCACCTTTGGCGGCATCAACGAGTCCTACCTGCCGCCCGACCAGGACACCCGCGTGGCTCAGGATAAATTCAACGAAGAGTTCCCGGCCTTCCGCACGGAGCCGGTCAAACTCGTGGTGAAAAATGCCTCGAACCAGCAGCTTGTCGACGTCGTCATGCAGGTCCGCGGCCTCGACGGCCTCACCGAACCCATGGCGCCGACGACCGCCACCAAAGACGGCACTACCGTCCTTTCCGCCGGCATTGAAGACCGCGATGATTACGCGAAGATCGTGCACGAACTGGAAAAGGTCAAGGCCCCTGAGGGCGTGAACCTCTACGTGGGCGGTACTCCCGCCATGGAGGTGGAGTCCCTCGATGCGCTCTTCCACACGCTGCCGTGGATGGCGCTCTACGTGGTGCTGGCTACATTCCTGCTCATGGCCCTAGTCTTCGGCTCCTTTGTACTGCCGCTCAAGGCCATTGTGATGACGTTGCTGACCTTGGGTGCAACGCTGGGCATCTTGACGCTGATGTTTGTTGCCGGCTTGGGCTCGGACTTCCTCAACTTCACGCCCGGCCCGCTCATGAGCCCGATCTTGGTGCTCATCATCGCCATTGTCTACGGTCTGTCCACCGATTACGAGGTCTTTTTGGTCTCCCGCATGGTGGAGGCCCGCCGACGCGGCGCATCTACCGACGAGTCCATTGCGGCCGGCACCGCGCATACCGGCGGCATTATTACCGCAGCGGCGCTCATCATGATCGTGGTCTCCGGCGCTTTCGGCTTCTCCGATATCGTGATGATGAAATACATTGCCTACGGCATGATTTTTGCCCTGCTTATCGACGCCACCATTGTCCGCATGCTCCTCGTTCCGGCCGTCATGCACTTACTGCGCGAGGATAACTGGTGGGCCCCTAGCTGGCTGCGCCACGCCACCACCACTTTGACTGGCGGTGCGACGCACCGCGGCAAAACTGTTCCCTTCACTGAACTCAAAAAACGCCTCGAAGGGGGTAAGTAAGTGAAGAATTGGCTGCGCCTCATCGCCTCGCTCATCGTCCTGCTGGTCTTGGTTTATGTCTTCCGCGATGAGCTGGACTTCCTGCGCGAAGGCTTCTCGCGGCTTTCTCATTCCGACCCGGCCGCGATAGCACTGGTCATCGTCGCCTCCATCGTGGCGGTACTCGCTATGGGCGAGGTCATGCGCCTGCTCATTCGCGCCGGCGGCGTCAAGGTGCCGGCCTCAGAAACCGCAGCACTGACGTTGGCCGCTAATGCCTGGTCCACCACTCTTCCGGCCGGCCCGGCCTTTTCCGCCATCCTCACCTTCTACGTGCAGCGCACATGGGGCGCGTCCGTCATGCTGTGTGGCTGGTTCTTCGTGCTGTCCTCTGCAATTTCCACGATGTGGCTCGTGCTCATTGGATTGGGCGGCGTGCTCTTTCTGAACGCGGATATGGCGCTCTGGTCCCTCATCGGCACCTTGGTGCTCATGCTGGCGCTTTCTGGCGGCCTCTTCTGGCTGACCAATCACCCGGATAAAATCATTCGCTGGCTCAACCGCCAGAAGTTCATTAAAGGCTCCAAGCGCGAAGCCCTCGTAGACCAGGTCAAGAATCTGGAAGAGGTACACCTTACCCGCCGCCAATTCGCCTGGGTATCTTTTTACTCCCTGGCCAACCGCCTGATCGATATGGTCTCGCTATGGGGCTGTGTGTGGGCCGTTACCGGCCACCTGCCAGCGCTGCACGCGGGCGAGGACACCACGACGATGGCCGGCGTGGCGCTGGCCTATCTCACCGCTAAGCTGGCCGGTTCCGCTCAGGTCACGCCGGCCGGCCTCGGTACGGTGGAAGCCGCCATCATCGCGACCCTGGTTGCTACCGGCATGACCGCAGTGGACGCTACCGGCGCGGCCATCATCTACCGCCTCATCTCCTTTGCCTTGATCACCATCATTGGCTGGGTAATCTACTTCTGGCACTACGCCCGCAAGGGCATTACCTACGCTGCCTTGAACCGAAAGGAAAACGCATGAGAATCGCTCCCATTATCGATATCATCGCCCTGATGCTCTTCGCCGTGGCTGCCCGCCTCGCCCACGGCGGATTGAGCTTTTCCACCTGGGTAGATGCCTTTTGGCCCTGGGCCGTGGGCGCGCTTATCGGCTGGGTCATCATCCTGGCTACCAAGGTCCAGGGCAAGTGGAAGGAAGGCGGCGTCGTCTGGCTGAGCACCGTCGTGGGCGGCATGGCCCTGTGGATGCTCGTCAACGGCCGCCTGCCGCACTGGAGCTTTCTTATCGTAGCGACGGTGATGTCCGCACTATTTTTCTTTGGCTGGCGGCTTTTCGCCCGCAAATAAAAATAAGGAGGGTTTAACCCTCCTTATTTTTCTCCACTTACTTGGAGATTACCGGTACGCCTGCCTGATTGAGAATATCAACGATGAAACCGATAAGTTCGCTGACGATATCCACAGCGCTAGACAAAATCATAGATAACTCCTTCACTAGGATTAGCTCTTTATATGCTATCCAAGCACAAGGCATTACATCGGCGCAATAGTGTGCTTCTTCGGCAGATCGCTTTCCTGCTTGGTGGCCAGTTGGCGCAGTGCCTGACGGAGCGCCAACCGGGACTGATTCGGCTGAATCATCGCGTCTAGATAGCCGCGCTCAGCCGCGACATAAGGAGCGGTCATGGTCTCATCGTAGAAGTCCATGAACATCTTCTTGGTCATTTCGCGCTGTTCCGGGGTCTCGGCGGCCTCGAGCTGCTTGCCGGCGATCATCACCACGGCGGCGGCAGCACCCATCACGGCGATCTGCGCAGTAGGCCACGCCAGGTTGATATCGCCGGTCAGGTTCTTCGAGCCCATTACCGCATAGGCGCCGCCGTAGGCTTTGCGCACGATGAGCGAGACCTTCGGCACGGTGGCTTCCACCACGGCGAAGGCAAACTTGGCGCCGCGGTGGATAAGGCCCACCTTCTCCTGCTCCACGCCCGGCAGGTAGCCCGGGGTATCCACCACAAAGACCAGCGGAATATTGTAGGCATCGCAAATGCGGATGAAGCGCGCGCCCTTATCGGCGGCGTCGGCATCAATGCAGCCCGCAAGGTGCATGGGGTTATTGGCCACAAAGCCGACGGTCTTGCCATCGATGCGGCCAAAGGCGGTGATCATATTGGGCGCGAAGTTCTCTTGAATCTCAATGAGATCCTCGTCATCGCCCAACTGGGTCAACAAGTCCATCATGTCGTAGCCAGCATTGGTGTCATCCGGCATGAAGGCGTTGAGCTCTTCGTCTTCGGCCACTTCGGCGTCGGCAGGCGCAGCGAACTCCGGCGCCTCATCAAAACAGGTCAGCGGCAGGTGATCGAGGAGATCGCGGACCATATCAAAGGCGTCGTCCTCGGAAGGGACGACCGCCGAGACGTTACCGTTGAGCTCCTGCTGGCGAGCACCGCCCAGCTCGGCGGAGGTAATATCCTCACCGGTAACCTCACGGATGACGTTCGGGCCGGTGACATACATTTCCGCTTCCTCGTCCACGGCAATGACAAAGTCCGTGGTCACGGGAGCATAGACGGCGCCACCGGCGGACTTACCCATCATGATGGAAATCTGCGGGCTACGGCCGGACAGCGGGAGCTGGCGGCGGGCAATCTCGGAGTACATGGCCAGCGAGGTCACCGCATCCTGAATGCGGGCGCCGCCGGAATCCTGAATACCGATGACCGGGCAACCAATCTTGATGGCCATGTCCATGACCTCGGTGACCTTCTTGCCAAAGGTCACGCCGACAGAGCCGCCGTAGACGGTCTTATCGTGAGCGTAGATACACACTGGGCGGCCAGAGATGCGACCATAACCGGTGACCACGCCATCGGAATAAATGGCGTCAGGGTCGCCCGGGGTCTTGCCCAAGGAGCCGGTTTCGACGAAGGAACCCTCATCTAGCAATTCATTGATGCGTTGACGAGGGGTGGTGCGCCCAGCCTCGTCACGGCGCTTGCGGGAGCGCTCACTGCCTGGGTCCTGCGCCTTATCCAGGCGCTCGCGCAGGTCAGCGAGTTTCTCAGCGGTTGTCTGCTTGGCCGCCACGTATCTTCTCCTCGATCCATTCGTCCATATGCTTGCCTACGATGCCGATGGCCGGCTCGTCGGGCACTGCAAGGTGATCGCCTTGCAGCTGCACAATTTCTAGATCCTTAACGATAACTCCCCAACCGCCGTCGGGGTCAATCTCAGCGTAGCGCGGCTCCAGCTCAATCGCACCGTCGTGCATGCGCTCGGAACGGAAAAGCAGAACCGGCACGGTGACATCGGCCCAGCGATGGAAGTCGATCTTGGCCAGAATCTGGTTATCCACAAAGGAAGCGCGCTGGTGCTCCAGGACGCCGGCGGCAAGGCCGTGCTCGGAGGCGTCGGTAGTAGCGAGGAACTCCGCCAGCATGGTCATGAGCGCATCTTCGCCCATGGTCTCTAGCATCTCGTACGGCGGCTCGAAGTCCAGGCCGTAGGTCTTTTTGGCAAAGGCCGCGTAGCGCTCCCACCGGGCACGGGTTTCTTCCGGGGTATCCGGCGCTGGGTTCGACGGCTGGGTGGTATCCAGCAGCGCGATGAACGCCACGTCCGCCGAATCCTGGCCGCGCTGGGTGCGCTGATGCAGCTGATAGGCCACCTCGTAGGCCAGCGCGCCACCGAAGGACCATCCGCCGAGCACGACCTTGCGGCCGCGAGCGTAGTGCAGGATGTCCTCGATATAAGCCTCGGCGCGCTCCTCCAGCGAGCCCTCAACGCGCTCCACGCCGTAGACTGCCACGTCCTCGGGCAGGCGGCGCGTCAGTGGCTGGTAGACCACAGTGGTGCCGCCAGCTGGGTGGAACATGAATACGGCAGGACCATCAGCCTCGCGCAGGACGCGAATATTGCCTTCTACCTCGGTCTCCAATCCTTCCCGGACGAGGTCTGCCAAAGTCTCTAACGCCTCAGCCTCGTGGACCTGCTGGGCGGTGACCTCGATGCCGGCACGCTCGGTGAGGCGCTCGGCGATTTGGGTCGCTACCTCATCGCTTACCTCAGGCAGCGCCGAGGTAACGCCCGCAGCTGCCTTACCGGTAAAGGTGGCCCACGTGCCAAAGACCATGCGCTCCGAGGCATCGCGCGGGGCAACGCCGACGCCCTGGCCGGGTTCGTCTTCTTCTGGTGCAGGGGTGTCCGCAGAAGCAATGTCGCTGGTATCCACGCTGCCGCCGGCTACGGCCTCTTCCACCATGGCAATGACGTCGGCCAGGGAGGCGTCGCGAAGCGCCTGCACCTGCAGCGGCGGAATCTGGAAGTCATTTTCCACGCGGTTCTTAATGCGCATGCCCATCAGGGAATCTAGGCCCAAGTCTATGAGCGGCAGCTCGCGCGGTAGGTCAGAGACGTCATAGCCCATGGATTCTGACACGATGAGTGCGAGGCGGTCTTCCACGGTTTCCTCTGCGGGATCCCAGCGCACGGCATCGACTTCTGCGGTTGCTGCAGGCTCGCTTTCAGGCACATCGGCCACGCCCGGGATAGGCGCCGCGCCCAAGTCCAGGGCGGAGGCAAAGCCTTCCGCCAAAAGCTCGGTCTGCGCACCCCGGACAGCGTAGACGGCTACGGACATGCCGCCGATGGACTGGCTTACCACCGTGGTGACCTCTCCGCGCGGTGGCAGGTCGGCGTGCTCCTCGGTGGCGATGATGCGCGCCCCAGGCTTGACTGCCTCGGCCGCGGCCTCCACGATGGCCAGCGCGGAAGGTGCCTGGTCCGCATTGGTAGAGAAGGCCACCTTGCCCTCTGGCAGGTTGACGCGAGCGCCCGGCAGGCCGGAAACGCCGGCCGACGGGCGCGCGTTGGTCCAGAAGCGCTGGCGGTTGAACTGGGTATAGGGCGCCTCTACGCGCGCACCGGAGCCAAATACCGCACCGAAGTCCACCGGCATGCCGGCGACATAGAGTTTGCTGAGCAGGTCCAGCAACGACTCGGTGGGATCCACCTTGCGCTTCAGGGCATACAGCAGCTGGGCATCGGCCTTGCCCACGGCGAAGGCGGTGGACATGAGGCCCATCAGCGCCACCGGGTTCGGAGAGATTTCAACCAGCTGGGTGTGGCCAGCATTGAAGGCTTCCTCGGTGGCATCCTGCAGGTAGACCGAGTGGCGGGTCATGCGCAGCCAATAGTCCTCATCGTGCACGGTGGTACCAGGGCGATAGACCTCGCCCTTATCCACGGAGGAAAACAGCGGGGTGTGCAGCGGCTTGGCTTCCATGCCGGCGATAGCTGCATGCAGCTCGCCCAGGATGGGGTCCACAGCCGAGGTGTGTCCAGCCGCCTTCACGTTGAGTGCACGGGCGAACTTGCCCTCGCCGTCGAGCTTTTCCACCAGGTCCAGCACCTCTTGGCGGGGGCCACCCACGGTGGTCATACCGGGTCCGGTATACACGGCGGGTTCGATATTGCCGTCGAGCGCGGCAATGTCCTCGGCCGAGAGCTCTACGACGGCCATGGCTCCTTGCTCGGCATCGCTTAGCGACGCCTCACCCTCACCCATCAACCGCGCGCGGTGGCAGGCAATAACCATGGCGTCCTCGGCGGAAATCCCGCCTGCGGCATAGGCCGCGGCAATTTCGCCCATGGACATGCCCATCACGCCGGCTGGGCGCACGCCAAAGGAAGCGAGCAGGTCCGTCAATGCAATCTGAATGGCGGTGATGGCCACCTGGGCGGTCTCGGTGTCATAGGTTTGGGCGTCGTCGTTGACGATATCCAGGATGGACCAGCCGGACTCAAAGTCCACGATGGCATCGAGCTCTTCCAAGCGAGCCTTGAACTGCGGCGAGAGCGCAATCATGTCCTTGGCCATCTTACGGTGCTGGGATCCGAAACCGGAGTAAACAAATACTGGGCCCGGGACCTGCGGGGAATCCGCAGCGGCGATGCCAACGGAAACCTTGCCCTCGGCCACCTGGCGCAGACGCTTGACCGCTTCCTCGGTGGAGCTAGCCGTCACGACGGCACGGGAACGGGAGTGGTTGCGGCGGGCGACGGTGCGGGCGACGTCGACAAGCGCGGGCTTTTCCGCCTCAATGAAGTCTGCCAGCAGGGCCGCAGCGCGTGCCCGGCGCGAAGGCAAGAGGCCAGAGATCGGCAACGCCACCGTTTCGGTGGAAAGCTGTGGCGCGCGTTCGGCCGGGGTGCCGCGGTAATCGGTGAGCACGACGTGTGCATTGGTGCCACCGAAACCAAAGCCGGATACGCCAGCGACCTTGTGGCCGGAGTACTCGGGCCACTCGCGTGGATCCTCGACTACCTCGAGGTGCTCGGCCGCGAAATCGATATAGCGATTCGGCGCCGAATAGTTGATATTGGCCGGTATCACGTCATTGCGCATGGCCTGGATGACTTTGATGAGGCCGACCACGCCTGCGGCGGATTCAGAATGGCCGATATTGGTCTTGGCAGAGCCGAGCAAAATAGGAGTTTCGACCCCGCGGCCCGCACCGAGCACGCGGCCCAGGGCGGAAGCTTCGATCGGATCGCCCAAGATGGTGCCGGTGCCGTGGGCCTCGATATAGTCCACGTCCTGCGGATTCACGCCCGCATCAGCATAGGCGCGGCGCAGCACATCCTCCTGCGCCTCCGGGTTCGGGGCGGTCAGGCCATTGGAGTGGCCATCCGAGTTGACGGCCGAGCCCTTGATGACGGCGAGGATATCGTCGCCGTCCGCTTCCGCGTCCTCCAAGCGCTTGAGCACGAGGACGCCGGCGGCGTCGGCACGCACGATGCCATCGGCGTCATCCGAAAAGGCGTGAATGGCGCTCGTCGGAGAGGTAACGCCCAACTCCGAGAACGCCGTGGACGCATGCGGGGCGGCCAGAATATTCACGCCGCCGGCCAGCGCCACATCCGCGCTTCCCGTGCGCAGATCCTTCATCGCCTGGTTCACTGCTACAAGGGAGGAGGAGCAGGCCGTATCCACGTTGATGGAAGGGCCGCGGAAATCCAGGGCATAGGAAATGCGGTTGGCCACCACCGCAGAAGAAATGCCAGTCAGCGCATACGGGTGCATCTCGGCGGAATCCGCGCCGATGAGCATGCCGTAGTCATTATTGGTCGAGCCCATGTACACACCGGTCTGCGTGCCACGCAGCTCATTGGCGGGAACACCAGCGTTTTCTAGCGCTTCCCACACCAGCTCCAATAGGATGCGCTGCTGCGGATCCATATTGGCGGCCTCAAGTGGGGACAGGCCAAAAAATTCCGCGTCAAAGGAGGCGATGTCTTCGATATAGCCGCCGTCGGTATTCTGCTGAGCGATCTTCTCGCTCATTACCGGATCGGCGGAGTACTCGGACCACCGGCCCACTGGCAACGGGCCGGTGCCTGCGCGGGATTCCGCCAACATAGACCAGAACTCTTGGGCATTCTTGGCGCCCGGGAAGCGGCCGGAAAGACCAATGACCGCAACGTCGGATCCCTGCGCGATCCGCGGGGCGTGCTCTTCCGGCTGGGGCGCCGCCGGTGCGTTCAGCAGGCGGTCCGCCAGCAGCTCGATGGTGGGATACTCATATGCCACGGTGGCATCGAGGCGGGTGCCCAGAAGGTTTTCCAGCTCGCCGGATAGCACTACAGCATCCCGCGAGGAGAGGCCATAATTTTCCAAAGGCTTGGAATCTAGGATCTCTTCGGCGGAAACACCGGTGGCCTGGGCGACCCAGTCACGCAGCCATGCTCGCAGTTGCTCGATGGTCATAAAAAGGTCTTTCGTTACGGAAAAATACTAAATGGCGTAGGGGTATATCGCTATATTTTGTCACTTTGTTAGCGATATATCAGAATCCCACATAATTCTTCTTGGCTACGCGGCGCGCAATCTTGCCGGAGGACGTGCGGTTGATTTCGCCAGGTGCCTTCCACACGATGTCATCCGGAGTGATGCCATGGTGGGCGGTGACCGCGGTGCGAATGGCCTCGGTTGCCTCGGCATCGCCGGACGGCTGCGCATCATCGGCGCGCTCCACCAGCAGGACGAGGGACTCAGAGTCATTGCCTTCCACGGAGAAGGCTGCAACGGAATCCGGGCGAACCTGTGCGGAAGCTGCTTGCACCGTGCCCTCAATATCCTGCGGATAATGGTTGCGTCCAGCAATGACGATGAGATCCTTCAGGCGGCCGGTGATATACAATTCCCCATCCACGATGGTTGCCAAGTCTCCGGTGGCCATCCAGTAATCGTCTTCCGGCAGGCCATCCTGCAGGCGCTCACCCAGCGTATTGCGGAAGGTCGCAGCAGTTTCCTCTGGGCGGTTGAGGTAGCCGGTGGCCATATTGGGGCCGTGGACCCAGATTTCTCCGATAACGCCGTCCTTTACCTCGGCGCGAGTTTCCGGATCCACAATGGCGAGGTGCTGATGCGGCACGCACTGTCCATTGGAAGCGTAGGCAACGGTGTCTTCGGATTTATCCTCGATGACGGCGCGACCTGCGGCTAGCTCCGCGCGGTTAAAGTGCGCGATGACCGGGCGCTTGTCAGTTTGCGGGGTAGACACAATAAGCGCCGCTTCTGCCAGACCGTAGGACGGACGCAGTACGGAACGGTCCACACTGAAGGCATCGAGGAAGGAGTCCACGGCCGATTCCGTCACCGGCTCGGAACCGATAATGATGCCGTCCACGTGGGAGAAATCCGCGTCCTTGGCGTGGCGCGCAGCAAGTTCCAAGGCAAAGTTCGGGATAGCGGAATAGGTGGCCTGTTTGCCGGCCGTCACGCGCCGGACCCAGCGATCCGGGTGCTGGATGAAATCGCGCGGGGTCATCATCTCGAAGTCGAGGCCCAAGATAGTGACAAATACGGCCAGGATAATGCCCATATCGTGGTGCATCGGCAGCCAAGAAACGATGCGGGCAGGCATCTGCAGCTGCAGGGCCTGGAAAATCTGCGCCACGTTGGTGATAATCGCGCGATTGGTGAGCTCCACGCCGGCCGGGGTGCGGGTGGAACCGGAGGTGTACTGCAGGAAGGCAGTGTCCTCTGCAGTTCCTTCCACGGGGGTCCACGAGCTAGCCAAAGAGTCCGGCAGGACATCAAGGGAAATGACGCGCGGGCGCTCACGTTGAGCGGAAAAGTACGTGCGCACTGCCGCCGCCGATACGCGGTTGGTCACAACGATGGACGGTTCGCAGTCACCAAATACGGCCTTAAGGTGGTCCGAGTGGCCCGGCTCGTTGGGGTCATATAGCGGAATCGGCACCATGCCCGCATAAAGAGCGCCCAAGAAACCGAAGACGTATTCTGGTGAATTACCAGCCAAGATGGCCACGCGGGTACCAGGCTCTGCCACCTGCTGCAGGCGCGCCGCCACCACCTTGATGCGGTTATTGACCTGTGCGCGGGTAAGCTCCCGGCAGGTTTCTTCCTCACCGTAGATCCACTGACGCATCACCACGCGGTCTGGGTCGGTCTCCGCCTGGAAGAGCTTCTCTGCCAACTGGGCCAAGGTGAACTCGGGCGCTAAGAACTGCCCCATCTGCGCTTTCAGATCCATCGATTCTCCTTAGGTATATGGTTTCGTTAATAAAACTATCGGAGTTGGGGGAATGGTTGTTACGCGGCGTCGATAAGCTGGCGGGCCCAGCCCACTACCCACTGGTTGGCAGTCGTACCATCGATAACGCCACTATTGGAGGCGTACTGCGCATGCACGCCATTCGCGGCAATCAAACCCTGCGCGCGCTCAAGTGCATTGGTCACGTTTGGCGGGGCATCACAAACCGAATCATTGGGCGCGCAAATCTGGAAGGTGCGATCCGCGAGGCTACCGAACCCATTCTGGCGCGCACCACGCATGGAGGCACCCGGCACGATGGGCTGAACCAATCCGGATACCGGCTGAAGGGCAATTTCAGCGCCGACGCCACCCACCTTGCGACCCGGGTTTTGCCCGACGCCATTTTGACGGCGGCCGTCCGCGATAAGGGCCACGCCTGCGATTGATTCCGCCGGAACCACTCCCTGGCCGCCACCAATCTCATCGGCAACGTCGCCAGCAATCACCGCACCCTGAGAAAAGCCGCTCAAAATAAATTTGGTAGCTGGGCAGCTTTGGTGAACGCTACGTAGCTCGTCATTCATCTTGGCGGTTCCCTCATTGCGGGAATCGTCGTAGCTCATCTCGTGCTGCGCATTAATATTTTTGAATTGCGCGGTATAGGGAAGGGTCCAGACCTTCACGTCGTCCCCGTAGGCTTCCTGCAACGGCTTCGTAATAGACAGCATGAACGAGCGCGGGTTGGCAGAAGGATTAATGGGGTCGTCGTCAGCCGCGGACTCCCAAGTACCCGGGGCAGAAATGAACTCCACGCGGGGGCACCACTCAGGCTGCTGCGGTTGCGGCGGCGCGGCCTGCTCCGTGGTGTGCGGAGCCGGGGAGTCGGTGCCTTGGTTGAGGTAACGCGACGCGCCCACGCCGATGACAGCTAAAACGACGAGGGCCGCGACAACGGTAATAGTTTTTCGCATGGATTAGTTGTACCAGCTAAACCTAGCAAATCCCTGAACGTGCAGAATCCTTGATGAGCTGGGAAAGCTCCTCAAAACTCTGCGTGGTGCGCTGCTGCTCAATGAGCTGGCCGGCAACCGCAGAAATGGTGACCTCATTCTCGTCACAGGCCGCTTTGCCGGCTCCAAGGAGCTGATCCTCTACACCATCGACGTTAACGCCGGCGTCCTTGAGCTTGTCCAAGTACTTGGCGTCCGGTTCCGGCACCTCAGCGGACGGGATTTCAGAGATCTCGCGCGCACCGCGGTCTTCCTGCGACTTAGAAGCGGAATTCTCCGAAGAGGAAGGGGCATCGGACTCCCGCTCGAGGGGCGCGATCTCGGTCTCTTGCGGCGGTTCGCTATCCACCGTGGCGGAATCGCAGCCCGCAAGACCCAGGCACAGCGCCGCGCCCACAACTACTAGCTTGCGCATAGCTACTTCTTCTCGGCCCGAACCTGGCCGAGGACCTCGCTGATCTTGCCGTGCTGGAATTCCTGGCTCAGGCCGCCAGCGGCAATCTCAGAATAGTCAGAAGTAGGCCAGCCGAACTCGCCTTGCTCCCAACCAGCCTGGCCCCAGCGGTCCATGATCTTGCTCTTCAGAATGTAGTGCGCGCCAGTCTTCGGGGACCAGTAGATGCTGCCCTTCTCAAAGGTCTGGAAGAAGCCGCCATTGACGGCGTTCTCACCGGACGTCGGGAAGCCGAGCGCAGATTCAGCGCCGCCCATGTCCTTGTACTTGGCGCCGATAGCACCGTGGACTACCTGGTTGGAGCCATCCGGATTACGGGTCAGGATGCCATCCTGGAATTCCTGCATGTAGCCCTCGCCGACCTTCTTGACTGGGCCGGTCGGGTACTTCAGGTCGCCCTTTTCGTAGCCGTTCTTGCCCCAGGCCTGGAACATATCGCCGGTAATCTCCCAAGCACCGGTCTCCGGGGACCAGTAGATGGAGCCGTGCTCGAAGTGCACGAAGCGACCCTTGCCGTCCGGGGTCTTAGACTCACCGGTCTTAGGGAAGCCCAGCCAGGAGGTGGGCCCGCCGATCTCGGCGTAGCGAGCACCAATGCGGCCGAAGAGGGCGTGCGCACCGGTATCCGGGGACCAGTAAGCGGTACCAGACTCGAAGTCCTGGGCCTTGCCCTTCTTGGCGACGTCGTACTCGTTATTCAAGCAAGAGCCAATGACGCCGCTCTTGGTCTCCTTGGCGATGGCGCCGATGGCCTCACAGTCCGCACCGCGATCAGCCTTGTCCATCTCGAGGGCATCTGCGATGTAGGGCCATGCCTGCTGCATCTCAAACTGCCAGTATTCCCAGCTGTGCACGCCGGATGGGCGGAACTTAATCACTGGGTTAATCTTGGCGCGCTTTGCGTAGTCCACATAGGTCTGGGTGGACATGCGGGAAATGACCTCCAAGCCCATACCGGCGAGATTGGCCTGACCCTTGGCTACGGAGTTGGCGTTACCAAAGTCATCCTTGCCCGAACCTGCAGAGACATAGACCTTCATGTCCTTCAGGTTTTCAATGCCCAGCTTCGGATCGTGGTCGATCCAGTTTTGAGAACCTGGCTCGCCCCACATCTTGCGGGAATCATAACCGCCGGCATCGCGCTGCGCAGCCATAATGGCTTCCGGCATGCCGCGCGTAGTGGTGTCCAAGTAGCCGGAGAAGGAGCCCACGAAGTTAAACAGGTGCGGGTTACGCTCAGCCAAGTTCATCGCGGCGGTGCCGCCCATGGACAGGCCGGTGACCGCACGCTTGTGGTTCGAGCGGTACTCATTGTCCAAAATAGGGATCAATTCCTTGGTCAGGAAGGTCTCCCACATATAGCGCTTACCGCGGTCTGCCTGCTCCCAGTCCGAGTAGAAGGAAGACTCGCCGCCAACCGGCATAATCAGATTGACGTTACGGTCAGCGTACTGGTTCAAGATATTGGTCTCGATGGTCCAGCCGGACTCATCGTCACGCGCACGCAGGCCATCCAGAGCCCATACCTCTGGGAACTTCTTTTCCGGGTGGGAGTACCAGTCACGAGCAAGCTGGATTTGTACCTTCTGCTCTTTATCCGGCATAGCCGCGGACTTGATGTAGACCATCAGGTGGCGGTTGGTCAGGTACTCCACACGGTTGATCTTCACGCCCTCCGGCAGACCCTTAACATCCGGGTATTCGGTGTTCAGCGGGGTGCGAGCGGGTGGCTCCTTGGGCGCGAAATGATCGGACAGGCTGGAATCGCCGCCGATGGCGGAAGAGAGATCGCCTACGGAAGATTGTGCGGTGGCGTTTGGCAGCAGAGCCAAACCCACGGCAATAGCGGTAGGTACTGCGGCCACTGCAAGGCCCTTGCGAGCTTTGCTCGGGGAAGTGCTTTTGCGCATAGGTAAACATCCTTGAAGATTTGCCGCGGTACCTTTCCGAGGGTTCCCCTCCCCCGGACCGATGCCTGCGGCGTGAGCTGTCTATCGTGTGCTCAAGTTTAAGTTGAACTTGAGACTTACGCTAGACTGACACGCCGCTACATTGCCGGGGAGTTGCCCGGGTTATCCTGTCCGCTCACGCGGTACAGGTGCTCGTTGACAAACTCGCCGACGCCCCAGCGCGCCAGCTCGCGGCCGTAACCGGAGCGATTCACACCACCGAATGGCAGGCCTGCTGCGGTTACCGACGCCTCGTTGACAAACGTCATGCCATCGTTGAGCTGGTTTGCCACGTCGAACGCGGCATCCAGGTCGGTGCCCCACACGGAGCTGGACAGACCATACTCCGAGTTATTGGCAATCTCGATAGCCTCTTCAACATCCTTGGCCTTGTAGACAATAGCCACAGGGCCGAAGATCTCGTTACAGCCAACGTCGGTGGATGGGTCGACGTCGGTAAGCAGTGCAGGCTCCATGTAGGCCCCCTCGCGGTCAATCTTCTTACCGCCTACGCGAATCTTGGCGTCACCATTGGCCGCGGCCTTTTCCAGGCGCTCCACAATCTCATCGCGAGCACCGATGGAGGACAGCGGACCAATGTCGGCATTCTCGTCGTCATAAGTGCCGACCTTCATGTCCCCAATCTTCTTCTCCAGGTACTCCACGGTGCGGTCGTAGAAGTCCTCCAGAACGATGAGGCGCTTTGGCGCGTTGCAGGCCTGGCCGGTGTTGTACATGCGGATCAGGCTGTACTGATCCAGTACCCACTCCAAGTTCTCATCATCAATAACCAGGAACGGGTCGTTGCCGCCCAGCTCCAGCACGGACTTCTTGTAGTTTTCGCCAGCGGTCTTGGCCACGGCAGCACCCGCGCCCTCCGATCCGGTCAGCGAAACACCCTTGATGCGCTTATCCGCTACAAAGGCATCCATCTGGGAACCGGAAGCGTAGATGTTGATGTACGCATCCTTCGGCAGACCAGCCTCTTCCAGGATGTCCTGGCACGCCTGGGAAGACAGCGGGCAGATGGAAGCGTGCTTGAGCACAATGGTGTTACCCAGCAGCAAATTAGGCGCCGCGAAGCGGGCTACCTGGTAGTACGGGAAGTTCCACGGCATGATGCCGAGCAACGGGCCGATCGGCTCCTTGCGTACAACGGTCTTGTCGGCATTCTGTGCCGGCAGGTACTCGTCGGCAAGCAGCTCGTGCGCGTGCTCGGAGTAATAGCGATAAATATCGGCAACAATCTGTACCTCGGCCTTGGCCCAACGGGTCAGCTTGCCCATCTCGCGGCCGATATGATCGGCCAACTCATCAATGCGCTCTTCATAAAGATCAGCCGCGCGGGACAAAACCGCAGCACGCTCCTCGATGCGAGTGGTCCGCCATGCATCGTAGGCCGCGGTGGAGCGGTCTAGGATGTCATCGCGCTGCGAATCATCGATACGTTCAAACTGGTCTTCACTCTTGCCTGTGTTTGGATTCTCAATAGCGAACATGTTCCCTTTTTAACTTCAAAACACACGTCCCGCAATGCTTTACTTCGGGTCTTTCCGAATTTGGATGAACACGTCAGAACTATGACTGTGTTCCACAGAGAGCGCGACCCCACCTATTGAATACCAAAGCGCCTTACCTTGGAAGCAAAATGTTTACTAGGCAAAACTTTGGCAGAATACCCCTCGGTTCTAGCTAGCCCGTCCGTTTCCACTCAGAAACAAAACCGATCCGGCCCAACGGCGGTGGAATATGTACCTACAACTATTGCGAGCATATGACACCCTTGTTAACATACAAGAGTCATAACCCCCGCATTTGAAGGAATTGCAATGGACGTATTGCTCCAAATCAATGAAATTGTTTCCGGTCCCATCAAGGATCTTCTGGTTCACATCTCGGGAGGAAGCTTCCCTGACATAAAACTGCCTAATATTTCCTTGCCAGAGGTAAGCCTCCCTGAACTGCCTCCAATGTCTTCTCCGACCTACCCAGAAGAAGTTAACGTCGAAGTAGGCGGATCCTCCTTCGGAGATCTGGGTTCCTCGGAGTTCCTCAACGATAACGGTTCCTCCGAGTTCCTGAACGAAACCGGCTCTTCGGAACTGCTCAACGGCACCGGTTCGTCGGATTTCTTCAACGAAAACGGCTCTTCCGAACTGCTGAATGATTTCCAGTCCTCCGAACTGGACTTGAGCGCCCTAGGCAGCATCCTGGGTGGCTAAAGTCCAGCGTTGATAACAATTGCCCCTTCACACCTTTGATTTGTTCAAGAGCTACTGAAATAGAATTTTTCAACTCGCACCTTGATTAAGGACTATGGGCAAAGAATGTGTCCACTCGATAACTTTTCGAGTGGACACATTTGTTATTTCTTGGACGTTTTTATGGGTTAAGAGGCAGAGGGTATGCGGACATTTTTAGGAATATCCAGAGTAGCAGCTTCCGTCGGCGTTGGTTGCTGCTTAATCCGCCGAACTTAAGCTTGATTCTTCGTTATTTGTAGCAATCGACATATTCATAAATCGCGCTTTCTCTAGTTCCTCACGATGACGCCATTTACACCCACAGAACACCTTATTTTTCATTCGGCCGAACAATCCCTCGCACACCAAATTGTCGGGTCAGCACCCTTTCTTCGACTTTGAACGAGCAAAACCGATATCTTGGGAGGCTTGGATCCAACTTTTACCTCGATAGTGGCGACCCCAATCGGGATGGATTACGAATATTGTCGGATCAGCAGGCGCAGCATTTTCAATCGCCTGTGCTAAGCAGTCGTCTGCAAGCTGCTGGCTAGGATGGCAACTCGTTGTTGCTCGCACGATCTCTCCGTCAGAACAATCCACCAACGCTGAAAAGTAGATTTTCCGTCATCAGCAGAAACTCTGAAACATCCGTCAACCACAGCAACCCAAGCTTTTCAGCATGCGAATTCCGTTTCACCAAGTTTAGTGGGGCATCTGAAATCTTCCCTTGATACGACGAATAACGACGCTTTTCTTAACATAGCGCACCGTTAACCGCTCAGCCTAAATGATTCGACGCACAAACCTCTCGCTGACCTTGATTCCCGATCGCTTCAATTGAATCCATACGCGACGATAGCCGTAGCTAAATCCGGAATCTTTTACAATTTCGGCAATTTTTCGGTCAGCCCCGCATACTTTAAAGGACCCTTCAAGGCTTTGAGCTAATGATAGAAGCTAGAAGCCGATAGTCCGACGATGTCAAGCAACAGTGAAATAGAAAAAGCAGACCGTAACGCATCGACCACTATAGTTTTGAATTTGTTACTGAGATTGTTTTGGTCGATGCTGTAGTCTTTTTATTTCTTCCAGCTCTTTCTCTAACACGGCCTTTCCGCTGATAGGCGCGCTGCCAGCTTCTTACGCTGTGTCGCATCGGCCGGAAGCGACCTCTCCGAGGCTTTGTGAGTTACGACTCCAACTAAGTTTTTGCCTCTAGTGGCGCTCATCAAGCCCCAGTTTCCTTCCTCACGGAATCGTTGGATCCGAGCATAGACGCTCATTTTCGAGTTCCTCGACAGTTCGGCTGCAACAACATCAGGAGACATGCCGGAGTTGAAAAGCTTGACGGCTTTAGCTTTGTTGTAAACGGGTAGCGTTTCAGCGTTGTCCGCCGAGTAGGAGAAAATGGTGGTTCAGACCTCTGTCTAATCCAGCGATGGATCGTCCAACGACCTGGGTAACCCAACTCGCGAACAGTCTTTGTGACAGATTGAGTCCTGTCAAATGCTTCTAACGCCTTAAATCGTTGCGCATTAGTGTATCGAATATTAGACATGCGGAAAATCCTCCGAGATTTCGTCCGTATCCCCATTTTGGTCCTTAGCCCTTTGTTATTTCTGGGACTATGATTTCTGAGACATTCCGCGGTTAGTTCTGATTTTTATATGTCCCCGAGCTAATGGGCTACGTCATAATAGCGGAACTAAATCTAAAAGCTTCATTACCCGTATTATCTGCATAGCTACCTCGCTGTAATTACATATGGGCTTCCAAATGGGTGGTAAGCGGTTACCAGCGTGGCATAAAATAATCGGAGGATAGGTTCAGCCCCAAACATTCTTGGACACGATGACTA
The DNA here is from genome assembly GCF_030229085.1 of Corynebacterium sp. MSK158. Lineage (NCBI taxonomy): Bacteria > Bacillati > Actinomycetota > Actinomycetes > Mycobacteriales > Corynebacteriaceae > Corynebacterium > Corynebacterium sp. MSK158. The sequence continues at coordinate 3,479 of NZ_JASPHJ010000011.1, read as the reverse complement.
TAGGTAAGGATCAACCTGTACATTGAACGTTTGATCGTTGAGTCTCCCGGTCCCTACTGCCAGCAAGAGCTACGGATTGTGTGCAAAAGCAGGAGACCTGGATCAGCGAATACTGCGAGAGATTTCTTGTGCCATTCGCTTTTGACCTAGTGCAGTCGGGTGCGCAATTAGGTTGCCCTCGGGTAAGCCGTAGAAGCTTGAATTTCGTTGATACGGTGGCTTGCACCAGCCTTCTTCGTCGTCAGGCGGGGCGATGTATTTTGTGTGCGTCTCCAGTGCTGCCTGTTGGATAGTTTGATTCACTTTAGTAAGAAAGTTTGCGATGTATCGTCGGTCGTTTAAAGAAAGATGGCCGGTTTCGGGGCAGCGATATTCTGGTGCCACGGCGGAAAAGTAGCCGGTGAAGACGATTTGAGCTTCGGGAGCGCGTCTTTTGACATCGTTAGCGATATCAATGAGTCGCTGTTTGAGATTCCTACCAGTAAAGTCGGGATTGTAGATACTTCCGTTTGTTATGGGTTCAGCCATGGGTGCGCAGTCCGGTAAGCCAGGAATCTGAATGTGGGGTGCGCAGGCAGCGAAAAGGTATGCAAGGCCTGCGTCGTTTCCTCCGAGGCTAATAGTGACAAGCTTTGTATCGGGGGTGAGGTGTTGTTTTTGTGAAGCTGGCGCGGTCAGAGGGAGAGCGTGGTGTTGAGGGATGTCGTATTGGTAAGTAAACGCCCAAGCGCAGGAAGCGTCATCGAGCTGGAGATTGAGGAGCTTGGCCAGACGGTGTGGGTAGTTGTCTTGGTCCTTTACACAGGCCGGAGTGCTGCCTGGTACGGGCTGGTTGATAGTGCCAGTGGAAGCGTAGGAGTCACCGATTGCTACGTACTTGTCCCCAGGTTGGAGGGCTTGAGCAGCCGGGGACAAGGCCGCCGTTGTTAATACTGCGGTTGCGAGTGCGGCAGTGATTGTTTTGACTTTCAAGAGGCTATCCAATGTGCTAGGTAAGCGGTTAACGTGGTTTTACTTGGTTACTCGGGATTCTGCAGCGTTGGGCTATTTCGCAATATTATGACCAATGAACTGGCCATAAGCGTGGGTGCCGTTGGCATTGAGGTGAAGTGGCAGGTTCCCCGGCGCTGGCGGCATGATGTCCACGAGGTTCACCCACCAGCGGTCTGGGGAGCAGGCGTCGTGTCCTTGAGAAATTGGCCACGCGTCGAGGAAAGTAGCGTTGTTTTGTTGCGCAACTTCGCGGAGTGTGTTTTGGAGGCGCCGCTCAGTGCCAGCGGTGTTGCCGGCTGGTATAGGCAACGGGCTAGACGAGCCAAGTCCGCTGTTATAGCAGGACATATTGTTGAAAGAAACGCGGGGGTAGCCGACGACAATAACCTTGGCATGAGGAGCGTGGTGGTGGGCAACGTTAATGGCATTGCGTAGACCGTTTCGGAGTGCGCGGTCTGACGCTTGTATGTCGAGACCATAGGGATAAGTGTCGTTGGCGCCTGCAACAATGACAACGTTTTTCGTTTGTGCGTTGAGAGCGCCCTGCCTAGCGGCAGTTCGCAAGGAATCATCGATGTGTACACCACCAGTGGAGAAGGAAGCGCCTGCGCATTGGTATTGAACTACGTGAGCGCCGCCAGACGCGGTGGCGATCTCGTGTGCAATGGAGTTGTCGGTAACGCAGCCTACTCCAGTGTTTACTTTGACATTCGCCTTGTTCTTTAAATAATCGGGTATGGATGGGTTAGCGATAACGCTGTCACCAGTGAGAACTGTATTTCCTGGTGCAGTGGCTAGTGCTGGGGCGCTTCCCGCGATGAGGGCTGTGGCCATGGTCGCCAAGGCTGCAAATTTGATGGGCTTCTTCACTTTCGTTCCTTATAGAAAGAGATACTTACCTGTAGCAAATTGGAGTGTAGCTGAGCTGATTCTTTTAGGTTAGCGGCTTTGGAGTTCTCGAGTGATGACACGGGCCATACCATCATGTCCAATATCTGTCGGGTGCATGGGCATGACCGACGGGGCGGTTGGAGTTTTTACTGCCACTGCCCAGCGCTGGCTGGCATCTGGCTGGCACGGGTCGTGGGTTTTGGCTTGATCGTGAAGGTTGATGAAGTTGGCCCCGAGTGCATCTGCTGCACGTCCGATTTCACGATTGAATTCGTCCTCTAGGCGTGTTGCGCCTTGGATGGAGAGAGGAACGGTAAATTTCGTTTCGTTGATAACGCACAGAGTATCGTTAACCGTCATGGGTAGGTAGTTGACCATAGTGATGCGTGCGTTGGGGGCCGCCTTGCGAATTTTATTGAATTGGTAGCCTAGAAATGCACGGTAATTAGAACCCTTTGGGATGGTTGGCAAGGTGGAGTTGGCCAGCGCATCGACGTGGGTATCAGGCTGGAGGCCACCGTACATGAATACAACTTCTTTGGTGTTATGCCCAATGTTACCAGTTCGTATGGCATCATTGACGAAAATGTCGACTCCGTAGCTTGTGCCGTTGCAAGAATAGTCTGCGAGACTGTGGCGAAGGTTTGCTGCGGTTTGGTGCGCCCAGTTTCTCTTATCATTGAAGCAGGGATGAATTTCGAAGTAGGGACGATAGGGGCTTTTAGCTCCGCGATCGCCTGGTGCGCCCCCATTTGCGGTAAAGGAGTCACCAAAGGTGACCATTTCTTTTCCTTGCGCGGCGTTGGCCGCTTGGGGTGCTACGAGGATGTTCGTTAGGAGGAGCAGACTCGCGAGAATTTTGGTTTTTATGCTTTTCATTTGTCTAGGGAAAGGTCCAAATAGTTGATAGGGTGCACTTTCAGTGCCTTACTTTAACTAATCTAGCTTTATCCCAGAGAAAAACCAATTTGACGGCTTTGAGGTTGACTCTTTCCAGTGTTTCGGGTGTGAAAGTTGCGCCCTTCTGTGGTCGTGTAATGCCGTTGGTTGGTCCTTGAGGTCGGCTCGATGCTTGTAGAGTTTGTCTTAGCTGGGAACCCAAAGATGGTGTTAGGAGTTTTGTACACGGGCCTGAGCTAGAAAACGTGCCGCAGCAAATGTTTACTGTGCCACGAAATAGGGGCGGGTTTGACCCCCGAAAAGTGGACACGTCGGGGTTAGCTATGCTGCTTTAGTCAGTGCAGCCGAAGTCTCGGCTCGAAAGACATCAGCAGCTACAAGATTGCACCAGGAGTGCGGCCGGCGCGTGTTTCAGCGCATGCACCACCGGAAATCTTCTACACGGCAGGCGATGAGATTGTCAAAGACTTTCCGCTCTCGCAGCACTTCCCGCTTTAAGGCGGCGTTAAACAATTCTGCTAAGCCATTATCCACACTCATTCCTACCGCTCCCATGGACTGGCGCACTCCCAGTGACGAGCAAGAGTTTCTAATGTCTTGTGAGGTGTACACACTGCCGAGCTTGGGATACCGAACCCCAGTCGAAATGGAAACCGTATTTTGGAAGCAGATCCCGCCGCAAGTAATTATAGAAA
>NZ_JASPHJ010000010.1:0-105834 GCF_030229085.1 Corynebacterium sp. MSK158 | reverse complement strand
CTGTGGAGCATAGGAGAATCGAACTCCTGACCTTCTGCTTGCAAAGCAGATGCTCTACCAATTGAGCTAATGCCCCATTGTTCCGTGGTGGGCCTAGCTGGAATCGAACCAGCGACCTCATCGTTATCAGCGATGCGCTCTAACCGACTGAGCTATAGGCCCTTGTGCGGAACGAGAATTAACTCTACATACTATCCCCGGATTTACACAAATCGCCTGTTCAGCAGATATTTCCGGCAACTCAAAAGCGGGGAAAGATTCGCACGAAAGAAAGAAAAATACCGGCACCCGAAGGTGCCGGTATCTTCAAACGCAAGAGAGGCGCTAGCGGCTGTCTAGGTCGACCCGCAGGCCGCCAAAGACGTCCACTATGGCGTTATAAATAACCGCCATCAGGGGCGCCAGCAGTGTAAGGAGAACGGCGAAAATAACGCTGATGAGCGCGGAGGCGGAGATGACGACACCGAAGGTGACCTCGAACCCTCCGCCGACGCCGCCGACGAGGCTATTGAGCGATTCCCAAATCCCCACCTGGTTCAGGCCAATATAAAGCAGGCATACGGCCAGCATCCAGGCGATCAGTCCGACGAGTGACAGGGCCAGACCGACGCGGAACGCCGAAATAGGCGAGATTCGCGTAATCGTTACGTCTCGTCGTGCCATTAATTACTCCTCATCCTTGGAAGCATCGCCAGCCTTGTGTTCCTGCTGGACCTCATCCACGGTCTTTTCGCCCTTAGCCACGGCCTGAGCGTCTTCCTCACCATCTTCTTCCACGTTGCGGTCGATGGCAAGCAGTTCGACATCGTCACCCAGGTTGACCAAGCGCACGCCCATCGTCGCACGGGAGGACGGACGAATCTGGTCCACCTCGGTGCGGATGACGCCGCCGGCGGAGGTAATGGCAAAGATTTCATCGTCCTCATCCACAGAGATGGCGCCGATAAGCTTGCCGCGCTTCGGGGTGTACTTGAAGGTCATAACGCCAAGGCCACCGCGGCCCTGGGTGGTGTATTCCTCAATGGCGGTGCGCTTGCCGTAGCCGCCGGAGGTGGCAACCAAGAGGAACTCGCCATCGTGGACCACGGACATGGACAGCAGCTGGTCATCGCCGCGGAAACGCATGCCCTTCACACCAGCGGTAGCGCGGCCCATGGGGCGCAGCTGGTCGTCGTCGGCAGTAAAGCGGATAGCTTGGCCCTGCTCGGAGGTAAGCAGGATGTCATCGCCCTCGGAGACGAGCTGTGCGCCAATGAGAGCATCGCCCTCGTTGAGGTTGATGGCGATAAGGCCAGCGGAACGCGCGGACTCATAATCGGTCAAACGGGACTTCTTCACGCGGCCCTGCTGGGTGGCGAGAACCAGGTAAGGAGCGTCCTCGTAGGACTGGATCTGGATAACCTGGGCAATCTTTTCTTCCGGCTGGAATTCCAGCAGGTTTGCCACGTGCTGGCCACGAGCAGCGCGACCGCCCTCTGGCAGTTCATAAGCCTTGAGGCGGTAAACACGGCCGAAGTTGGTAAAGAACAAGATCCAGTCGTGCGTGGAGCAGACGAAGAAGTTCTTCACAATATCGTCCTGCTTGAGCTCAGCGCCGCGCACGCCCTTGCCGCCACGCTTTTGTGCCTTATAGGAATCCACCTTGGTGCGCTTAGCGTAGCCGGTAGAGGTAATGGTGACCACGACGTTCTCGCGGGCGATGAGATCCTCATCGGTGACATCGCCGGTCGCCGGAATAATTTCGGTGCGGCGTTCATCGCCATACTTATCGACGATCTCTGCCAGCTCATCGTGGACAATCTGGCGCTGGCGCTCCTCGCGGGCGAGGATATCCTTCAGGTCGGCGATTTCGCGCTCGATCTCCGCCAACTCGTCAATGATCTTCTGGCGTTCCAGTGCAGCCAGCTTGCGCAGCTGCATGGCCAGGATGGCATCGGCCTGGATATCGTCGACGTCGAGAAGCTCCTTCAAGCCTTCGCGCGCCTCGTCCACGGTGGGCGAACGGCGGATAAGGGCGATGACCTCATCCAGCATGTCCAGGGCCTTGACCAAACCGCGCAAGATGTGGGCGCGCTTCTCGGCCTCGTTCAAGCGGTACTGGGTACGGCGAACGATGACCTCGATCTGGTGCTCCACGTAGTAGCGCAGCATCTGATCCAGGCGGAGGGTGCGCGGCACACCGTCAACAATGGAGAGCATGTTGGCACCGAAGGAGGTCTGCAGCTGGGAGTGCTTGTAGAGGTTATTGAGCACCACACGAGCCACGGCGTCGCGCTTAAGGGTGACCACGATGCGCATGCCCACGCGGTCGGAGGACTCATCCTCAATCTTGGAAATGCCCGCAATCTTGCCGCTGGCCACGGACTCCGCGATATTGGAGATGAGGTTATCCGGGTTGACCTGGAACGGCAGCTCGGTGATCACGATGGTTTGGCGGGATCCAGACTCCTCGATGGAGGTCACACCGCGCATGCGGATGGAGCCGCGGCCGGTGGTGTAGGCATCCTTGATGCCCTGATCGCCCACAATGAGGCCAGCGGTGGGGAAATCCGGGCCCTTGACGCGTTCCATGCAGGCTTCCAGCGCAGCCTCTTCATCGGCGTCTGGGTTATCCAGCATCCAGTAGATGGCCTCGGCCAGCTCGTTAAGGTTATGCGGCGGGATATTGGTGGCCATACCCACGGCAATGCCGCCAGAACCGTTCATGAGCAGGTTCGGAACGCGGGATGGCAGGACGTCTGGCTCGCTGGTCTTGCCATCGTAGTTGGGCGAGAAGTCCACGGTGTTCTCGCGGATATCGCGCACCATCTCCATGGCCAGCGGGGTGAGCTTACACTCCGTATAACGCATTGCTGCCGGGCCATCGTTACCGCGGGAGCCGAAGTTACCCTGACCATCTACCAGCGGATAGCGCATGTTCCAGGACTGGGCCAGACGCACCAAGGTGTCATAGATGGCGACGTCACCGTGCGGGTGGAACTGACCCATGGTGTCCGAGACCGGGCGGGCGGACTTCACGTAGCCGCGCTCCGGGCGGTAACCGGAATCGAACATCGCGTAGAGGATACGGCGGTGCACCGGTTTCAGGCCATCGCGCACCTCCGGCAGGGCACGGCCGACGATGACGGACATGGCGTAGTCGATGTAACTCGACTCCATCTCCTCATTAATGTCAATGGGAAATATGCGATCAAAAAGATCGTCGTTATTGTCACTCATAACCCCAAATTCTACCCTCTAGCGCCTTTCAAGACTCGAATTGCCGCACGAGTGGTATCACCGTGGTATCACTTGAGGTATGGCGATGACATTGCGGCTTACGGACGAACAGGATCACGCGCTGACGCTGCTGGCCTCCGCGCAGGGCACCTCCAAGCACGAGGCGGTGGTGCGCGCCATCGTTGCGGCCGCAGCCCGCACGCTTGCCGACGCCCACGTGCAGTCCACCGCCCGCGCCCTCCTCCCCGGCCGCACTGAGCTGGAGGCGGAAATCCGCCGTGCCCGGCCCGCACAGTCCTAGGCAAGCATGACTACTGAACAGCTCTACCTCTTAGCCCGCGAATTTTGCGCTCGTTTTAACGTCCGCATCACCAACTTCGCCGCCCTGGCGGCCGCGGCGGCTGCGAGCACCGCCAAGGTGGAAGGAATAGCCATTCATGACAACCACCGCGATGCCGCCCGCGCCATGGCGGAGGTATTAGCCCGCGTGCCAGCGCTTAACGGGTATAACGCAGAGTTCGCAAAGTTCAGCGCGCGCGTCTACCTTAGTGTTAAAGAAGTTACCTAAGTTACTGGGGATAGTGACCCAAGAAAGGAACTACCACCATGTCCCGCTTCAAGAAGATTGCCGCCTCGAGCCTGACCGCCGTAGCGCTAGCTGCCACCGCCGTCACTGCTCCTACCGCCACCGCCGCTGATGCCGATTCCTGGAAAGAAACGGTAAATCCGGACTTTCAGCCGGGCGAGACCGGTGGTTCCTCTACCGGTTCTTCCCAGCTGGATCTCACCCTGATCATCACTGCAGCGGCCGCGGGCGTCACCGCACTGGCCAGCGCAGTAGCCCTCTACTCCCCTAATGTCGATTTGGAGAAGGCGGCGCGCGATGCTGGCTTGAACCAGATCGCCGATCAGATTGCTGCCATTCAGGCCAGCCTCCCTAGCCTGCCGGGCCAGCCCGCCTAACTCGCGTAAGGTGGTGCAGCATGGCACATCTTTCTGAACTTATGTCAGGTCCGCAGCGCACTGCGGTGATTAACGATTGCGGCGAGCTGATTGAGGGGGTCGTCGCCAAGCAATCGGGCATTACCGGAATGGCGCTCAAGGGCGCCGTCGCCGCCGCGAAGAAGGTCGATTCCGCCATCATTACCAAGGCCCTAGGCCGCGTGCTACCGGATATCCTCCACGCTTTAGATCCGCACTGGCAAGAGTTTGCACGCAGCTCCGAGCAGGATTTCGGTTCCTTCCTGGAGCCCCGCAGCGCCCAGGTGAGCGATTCCATCATGTCGGTGGCCGATAAGCATGCCGAGCAGATTAACTCCCCCGCGCTGTCTAAGCCTTATAACTCCTTGCGCGGTAAGGCCTCGAAATTCCTCACCCCTGCGGTCCCGGATTTCGGCCGCGTGCTGCAAAAGCACATGTAGCCTCCGCACGCTTGAACCTAAATCAAACCGCAGAGTATAAGTGTGGAAGTGACTACTTCCGCAGCTAACCAAACCGAGTACCCCGCCGGCCAAGATCCCGCCCGCTGGCGGGTGCTTATCGTTTTGCTCACGGCGCTCTTCATGTCCCTGCTGAGCGTGTCCATCGTGAACGTAGCCCTGCCCTCTATTCAATCGGGCCTGGGAGCCTCTGAGTCCGATGTGCAATGGGTGCTCTCCGGCTATGCGCTCACCTTTGGTGTCATCCTTGTGGCGTCCGGCCGTGCCGGAGATCTCTTCGGCCGCGGCGGCATCTTCCTAGCAGGCATTGCTATCTATTCCCTCAGCGCCGCCGTCGCCGGCTTTGCCCCCAACGCGGAGGCACTCAACGCCGCCCGCTTTATCCAAGGCATAGGCGCTGGGCTGCTCAATCCGCAGGGCGTGGGAATGATCCAGCAGTACTTCCGCGGTCCGGAACGCGCCCGCGCCTTCGGCTACTTTGGCTCCACGGTAGGCATCGCTGTGGCTATCGGACCGGTACTGGGCGGCCTGCTCATTCGCCTCGGCGGCGCGGACCTAGGTTGGCGGCTGACCATGCTGGTCAATTTCCCCGTCGGCCTTATTGCCATCATCTTAGGATTACTGTGGTTTCCGCGGCCGCTGTTTTCCCGCGTGCGCGATGAAAATGGCAATAAACTGGGCACCTTCAAGGCCCTTGCCACCCTGGATCCCATCGGTGCGGTGATCCTCGGTGCTGCAGTGTGGGCCATCCTCTTCCCCTTCATGGAATCGTCCGCTTCCCCGGCCGTGTGGTGGCTCCTACTGCTGGGCGCCGTCCTCCTTGTGGGATGGGTGCTATGGGAGCGCCGCCACAAGGCCACCGGCCATCCGCCAATGGTGGATCTCACTATCTTCGCCACCCCGAGTTTTCGCAATGGCACCATCATCGCCACCTTGTGGTTTATGGGTATTACCAGCATTTGGGTGCTCGTGGCACTCTACTTCCAAAGCGGACTCGGACACTCCGCCCTGGCTGCCGGATCCGTAGGCATTCCGGCTGCCTTGTTGAGCTCCATATCTGCCACACTGGCCGGTCGATCCGTTTCCGTTTATGGGCGCAAGGTCGTGGTACTTGGCATGCTGGTGACCATCTTCGGTCTGGTGGCCACAATTGCGCTTATCTGGGCCACCGAGCAGTGGGGAGCCAGCGAATGGTGGATGGTCCTTTCGCTGGCCTTTGTTGGCGGCGGCCAAGGCTCGGTCATCTCCCCCAACCAAACGCTCACCTTGGCGCACGTTCCACAGGCCTACGCCGGATCGTCCGGCGCCGTCCTCCAAACCGGCCAGCGCATTGGTACGGCCATTGGGCTTGCCGTTATTACGGCCATCGTTTTTGCCACCTTGCACGGCACAAGCGCGGACTGGCCGCTGTCCATCATTGCCGGCTTCGGCGTCATCCTCGCCATGTGCCTCGCTTCCTTAGGATTCGCCGTAGCGGATCAGCGCAGCTCCCAGGCCTAGGCCCGGCGCTTTCCGACGCCACAATTAAAGCCCACCGCGGTAAATTCCACGGTGGGCTTCATGCTGCGCTCTAGATATCCAGGAAGCGGACGTCCTTCGCGCGGCGGGTGATGAAGGAGCGGCGAGCCGAGACATCATCACCCATGAGGATGGAGAAGAGCTCATCGGCGCGCTGCGCGTCTTCCAAGTCCACACGGCGCAGGATGCGGGTGCTCGGGTCAAGCGTGGTCTCCCACAGCTCAGCGGCGTTCATCTCGCCCAGACCCTTGTAGCGCTGGATGCCGTCATCCTTGTTGATCTTGCGGTTTTGCTCTAGGCCCTCGGCCAGCAGCTTATCGCGCTCGGCGTCGGAAAAAGCATAGCCCGGAGTGCCCTTAGACCACTTGAGCTTGTACAGCGGCGGGTTAGCCAGGAACACGTGGCCGTCCTCAACCAGCTGCGGCATGAAGCGGAAGAGCAAGGTCAGAAGCAGCGTGGCAATGTGCTGGCCGTCAACGTCGGCATCGGCCATGAGCACGATCTTGTCGTAGCGCAGCTTCTTGATATCGAATTCCTCGTGGATGCCGGTACCCAGCGCGGTAATAATCGCCTGGACCTCGGCATTCTTGAGGACCTTATCCATGCGGGCCTTCTCCACGTTCAGGATCTTGCCGCGCAACGGCAGGATGGCCTGGAACATGGAATCGCGGCCGCCCTTAGCGGAGCCACCTGCGGAGTCACCCTCCACGATGTAGAGCTCGGAAATCTTCGGATCCTTCGAGCGGCAGTCTGCAAGCTTGCCTGGCAGGCCACCGAGGTCGGTGGCGGACTTGCGGCGCACCATCTCGCGAGCCTTGCGGGCAGCCATGCGAGCATGCGCGGAGGAAACAGCCTTATTGATGATGGCCTTAGCCTCTGCCGGGTTGGCATCGAACCAGTCATTGACGTGCTCGTTGACCGCGCGCTGGACAAAGCCCTTGATCTCGGAATTGCCCAGCTTGGTCTTGGTCTGGCCCTCGAACTGCGGATCGCCCACCTTGACGGAAATGACGGCCGCCAAGCCCTCGCGGCAGTCATCGCCGGAGAGGTTACCGTCCTTTTCCTTGAGGAGCTTATGCTCCTTGGCGTAGCGGTTCATCAGGGAGGTTAGGGCCGCACGGAAACCCTCTTCGTGCGTGCCGCCCTCGTGGGTGTTGATGGTATTGGCAAAGGTGTGAACGGACTGCTTATAGCCCTGGTTCCACTGCAGCGCTACCTCTACCTCGTGATCCTCGCCCTTCGCATCGAAGGAAACGATCGTCGGGTGGATCGCGGTCTTGGACTTATTGAGGTACTTGACGTAGTCGGTCAAGCCATCCGGGTAGTGGAAGGTTACCTTCTTGCGGCGCTTCTTCTCTGCCGCAGCGTCCTCCGCCTCGCCGGATTCTTCGTTGAAGGTATCGCCGGCGTCCGGGGCATCATCGAAGGAGGTTTCATCCGCGCTGGTCTCGCCGGATTCTGCATCGGCGATTTCCTCCAGTTCGATCTGCTCTTCGGTGACGCGCTCGTCAATGAGCTCAATGCTCAGGCCCTTGTTCAGGAAGGCCATTTCCTGCAGGCGGCGCGAAATGGTGTCGTAATCGTACTCCGTAGTTTCAAAAACTTCCGGGTCCGCCCAGAAACGAATCTTGGTGCCCGTGCCGCGGGCATTGCCACCCTCAACGAGCTCGTCTGGGATGGCGTTCTGGAAGTTTTGGTACCAGTGCTTGCCGTCGCGCTTAATCTCCGCCTCCACGCGGGTAGAAAGCGCGTTCACCACGGAAATGCCGACACCGTGCAGGCCGCCGGAAACGGCGTAGGAGTCGGAGTCGAACTTACCGCCGGCGTGCAGCTGGGTCATGACCACCTGGATGGTAGGTGCGCCAGAGGCGTGCATTTCTACCGGGATACCACGGCCATTATCGATGACCTCGACGCCGCCATCTTCTAGCAGCTTGACGGTAACTTTATCGGCGTAGCCGGCCATGGCCTCATCGACGGAGTTATCAACGATCTCCCAAATGAGGTGGTGCAGGCCGCGCGAACCGGTTGAACCAATGTACATGCCGGGGCGCTTACGAACGGCCTCGAGGCCCTCCAGGATCGTAATTGACCCGGCATCATATGCGTGTTCTTCAGCCACGGATTCGTGCTCTCCTTTTGGCTATAGCTAATTCTAAGACCTTGACCATTCTACACGGATACCCCCTACTGAAAGACACCCCACACCCGTGAGAGATAGGAATCTGGGGCGCTCTGAGGTTATTTACATTGTGCAGGTCTGAGTAAACCTCAGCCTATTAGCCATATGTATCTTGTGATCCTTGCGGTTTGACCCACTGCCGCCCCTCATAATTGCGCCTTTGTTTCGGCCCGTGAATCCGCAGTTCCACAATGACATCGGGGCCTAGGCGGTCAGAGATTTTCCGCAGGATTTGGCGCTGCAGGTAGCGCAGCTCCGTTGCCCACGTGGAGTTATCGCAGGATACATAGACAATCTTGTCTTTAATCCGCTGCGGCTGCGTATGCGCGGCAATGCGCTCGCCCACCAGATGCTCCCAATTGCCCATCACCCAGCCATTAGCCAGATCATGCTCCCACCCACGATTGACCACCTCGCGGTTAATTTGGGATCCCAGGCTCGGCACGGCCAGCGTGCGCCGTTTCTTTCTGCCATCCGGACCCGTAGGCCAGCCGCGTTGGTAGCCCATATACCCCTGCTTTTGCGCCTTCTCCAGCGAGGGCACCGGCATCTTCGGTACCGGGCGGGTCAGCTTCGGCGGGTTTTTGGAGGTGGACCGAACCAGCTTGAAGTATTGGGTGACGGGATCGATGCGCTGCTTGCCGACGCCCCCTTGCTCCTCACTCATTCCCCTCACCTTCCCCAGCGGCATCTTGAGCAAGATCTTCGGCAGAATCTTCGGCGCTGAGCTTGGAAATGCGGCCGGTCTCGGTATCTTCTACGCTCACGCGGTAGCGCACAATGGGTTCCAAGTTTCCGGGCAGATCTTCATCCACGGCCGCGGTGATGAGCACCTGTTCGGCCTCGGCGGCCAAGTGGACCAGCTGCTTGCGGCGCTTGGCATCGAGCTCGGCAAAGACATCATCCAAGATGAGCACCGGATCGGATCCTCCCTCCTGGCGCAGGAGGTTGAATTCCGCCAGGCGCAGCGCGATGGCATAGGACCACGTCTCGCCGTGGCTGGCAAAGCCCTTGGCCGGCTGATCACCCAGGTTGAGCACCAGATCATCGCGGTGCGGACCCACCAGGGAAATGCCGCGTTCGATCTCGCGCTGCCGGGCGGCGGCCAACTCGGTGAGCAGAACCGCTTCGAGCACCTCGCGATCGGAGGTATCGATCGTGGACTTATACTCCACGTGCGCCGGCCGCGATTCTGGCGCCAGGCCGGAATAGGCGGCGGGGATGTGGTTCAAGAGGGCGTCGACAAGCGAAAGGCGCGCGGCGATTACTTGTGCGCCGAGGTGGGCAAGCTGCGCATCCCAAGTATCCAAGGTGGCCAGCGCAGCAGCGCCATCACTATCGGAATAGCCCCGGCGCAGGTTACCGGAGGCCGATTTCAGCAGGGCATTGCGTTGCTTGAGCACCTTGTCGTAGTCGGCCTTCACACCCGCTAAGCGCGGAGTCCGCGAGGCAATGATGCTATCGAGGTAGGCGCGGCGCCCAGCCGGCTCCCCGCGCACCAGGGCCAAGTCCTCTGGGGAGAAGAGCACTGTCTTCACCACGCCCAGCAGCTCACGGGGGCTGCGCAGGCGGGTGCGATTAATCTGCGCCTGGTTGGCCGCGTGGGGCTTAATCAGCAAATGGGTAGTAAGCTCGCGGCCCTGGTTCACCGCGGTAATGGATACCCGCGCGCTATCCGCGCCCTGGCGCACCAGTGGTGCATCGTGGGAAACGCGGTGGGAGGAAAGGTGGGCGGTATAGCCAATGGCCTCAACGATATTGGTCTTGCCAAAGCCATTGCGCCCGACAAAAAGGGTGATCCCCGGCCCTAGCTGCACATTAAGTTCGGGCCACGAGCGAAAATCCCGAACATCGAGATCCCTGACGTACATTAGCCCGGCAGGCGAACCGGCATGAGCAGGTAGGTGAAGTTGGTCTCCGGCGTGGGGAAGTTGCCATCTTCATCGGCCTCAGGCAGCTCTTCCGGTTCTGGGATCATGATGGCTGGGCGCGAAGGCTCGGTAAAGCCGAAGACCACGCGGTCGGTATTGATGACGCCCAAGCCATCCTTGAGGTAGCCCGGATTGAAGGCGATGAGGAATTCATCGCGGCCATGGAACGCACACGGCAGGGTCTCGGTCGCGTTACCAGCATCCGCACCGGCGGAAAGGGTCACCTGACCATCGGCGAATTCCATCCGAATCTGCGCGTTGCGATCCGTCAGCAAAGACACGCGGCGAATTGCTTCCTGCAGCGGGGCGACCTCAATGGAGGCAATATTGGTGTGGTTCTTCGGCAGCAGGGGTTGCACATTAGGGAAGTCCGCATCCAGCATGCGCGTGGTGGTCTCGCGATTATCCGCGTGCAGGCCAAAGAGGCCATCGGCACCAATATTGTCATCGGTTCCCACAGCGATTTCCACTGGGATATTTAGGTGCGGATCCAAAGAACGACCGGTTTCCTGCAGGGTCTTCGCAGGTACCAAGAGTTTCGCTTCTACATCCGGCGACTTCGGCTCCCATTCCAAGGTGCGCATGGCCAGGCGGAAGCGGTCCGTTGCCGTCATCTCAATGTCCTTGCCACGGATATCCATGTGCACACCGGTGAGCATGGGCAAGGTGTCATCCTTGCCGGCCGCAGCGGCGACCTGATGGATGGCCTCGACGAAGAGCTGTGGCTGGATGGTGCCGGTAACCTCCGGCAGGACCGGGAGCTGCGGGTAATCATCCAGAGGAATCAGTGGCAGCTCAAAGCGGGAAGAACCACAAGTAACCAGAGCCTTGGAATCTACCTGGGAGATCTCCACTTCCTTGTTGGGCAGGGAAGCGACGATGTCAGAGAGGAGCTTGCCGGCTACCGCGATCTGTCCGGGTTCATCCACCATTCCGGCGATTCGGACGCGGGTGGACACCTCGTAATCGAAGCCAGTGAACTCAAGACCATTGTCATCCGCGGTGATCAGCATCGCGCGGAGGACAGGCTGGGTGACCTTGGACGGCAGGCTACGAGCAACCCACGCTACGGCGTTGGCAAGGTCATCTTTGGCCACGCGAAATGACACGGCTTCATCCATGGTGCGAAGAGCTCCTCTGGGCAAGTAGGAAATTTGTTACTTACAAAAGACTGGCTTCCAACTTACCGCATCGGGCGCGGTGCGCCACAACGTGTAATTCCATCTTTGCCTGCTCGATCCGCGCCTGGCCGAAGGCAGGCCGGGCCGAATTCCACACACCCTCTTTCTTCTATACAGATCAGAGAAATAATTTAGTAGTAGTAATAAGCGCTGTGGGATCTGTGGGTAACTAGGTAAATGACAAGTTCAGGACATAGATCCGGGGTGTGCCAATTCTTGTGATCTTGCTGTGATCAATCGGTGCGAAATGTGGACAACTAACGGGATCGCCGTTTTATCCACAGGTTTTGTCATTTGATCACCGATCTACACACAGCGCTGATCACAGGGTGGTTCTCCCAGCATAGAGCCTGTGGAATTTAAAACTGTGAGTAAGATCTACGAATTACAAAGGTGGAATTACACAAGTGTGAATAACGCTGTGGATAACTCTTTTCGCAGTTAAGAGAGCACTTTTCGCGGACCTTCTGGGTTCTTTGTGGAATTACACGAAGGTGTAGGCGGCTGTGTGGACGGTTTGAACCAGGTTTCGGTGTCTCAGTCAAGAATCTCTGATCTGGTAGTTCTGGTCTCACCTTTAAGTAGTCCGAGCAGAATCCGCGAAGTGACAAAGGGCAGACAAAAGCGCCCTCCTTTATATAAGGAAGGCGCTGAAGCAGCGGTAGAGAAATTTAGGCGCGACCGCGATTCTTGATGCGCTGGGTGAGCGCCTGGATCTCGTCGTAAGTATTGCGCTTTTCAGTCATCTCTTTGCGGATCTTGCGATCCGCGTAAATGACGGTGGTGTGATCCTTGCCGCCGAATTGCTCACCGATCTTGGGAAGGGATAGCTCCGTGAGCTCGCGGCACAGATACATAGCCAACTGGCGTGCATGCGCCACCGCACGCTTTTTGCCAGCCCCGCGCAGAGTCTCTACATCAATATCGAAGAATTCTGCCGTGACCTCCATGATCGAGGTAGCGGTGATTTGCCGATCGGCGGAATCTGGGGCCAAATCGCGCAGCGCGATTTCTGCCATCTCCACGTTGATTGGCTCATTCACCAAGGAGGAATAGGCCGAAACGCGAATCAGTGCGCCCTCGAGCTCACGAATAGATGACTCAAAACGAGAGGCAATGAGCTCAAGCACGGAGCGATCCACTTCGGTGCCGTCATTGGCCGCCTTCTTCATCAAAATCGCGATACGCGTTTCTAGATCTGGCGGCTGAATATCGGTGATAAGACCGCCTTCAAAGCGGGTGCGGAGGCGATCTTCCAGCGTGGTTAGCTGCTTCGGTGGGCGGTCCGAGGACAAAATGATCTGCTTATTGGCTTGGTGCAGCGCATTGAAAGTATGGAAGAACTCTTCCTGGGTGGATTCTTTGCCTTCCAAGAACTGGATGTCATCGACCATCAAAATATCGAGATTGCGGTAGCGCCGCTTGAATGATTCCTGACGGTCATCGCGCAGGGAATTAATATAGTCATTCGTGAATTCTTCCGAAGACACATACTTCACGCGCAGACCCGGATGCAGTACCTGGGCGTAATTGCCGGCGGCATGCAAAAGGTGCGTTTTACCCAGACCAGAGCCACCCCAGATAAATAGTGGGTTGTATGCACGGGCGGGATTCTCGGCCACAGCCACAGCGGCACCATTGGCAAAACGATTCGAAGAACCGATCACGAAGCTATCGAAGGTGTGCTTCGGATTGAGGGAAGTTTCACGGTTGGGATCGTGCGCCGGGGCCTCGCGCGGGATGCGGGCAGAATTGGTGGCAGCACCGGAGAAATTTCCCGCGGATTCGGCCTGCTGTTGGTTATAGTGCTGGGCCAGCTCATCCAGGCTTGCAGGGGCGTGACTCGACTGCCAATTGTTCTGAGAAGGGGCCTGCTGTGCAGCGGCATCCGTTTGCTGCGGGCGCGGAATGTAGTTCTGGGTAGATTCCGTGTTCTGCGGCGGTTGCGCTTGAGGCGGTTGCTGTTGTTGAGGGGGTGTTGGTTGTGGTGCAGGGTCCGCGGCCGGTGGCTGTGGCTCTTGCGGGGTGGCAAGGGTAACCGCAAAGGAACACGGCCGGCCTAGGTGACGGGTTAATGCCTTGGCAATGTGCTCACCCAACTCATTTTCGACCACATTTTTGGCATCCAGGTTTTCGGCGGCAACGAGGGTGTAGCCCTCAACCATCATGATGGGGCGAACCAGTTGGAGGTAAAGGCGCTGTGAGTGCGAAAAACTGGGGACCTCGGAATTGGGTTGCTCGGATTGTGCGAGCAGGTCATCAACGACCGCGCGCCAAACGGCATGCAGGTTCGCTTGTGGGTCAGTCACAACAGGCTACCTTTGTGGAATTTAGTCGGGGACGGGTGGACATTGAATAACAATTTTCACTGCGGATTCCACCGTGGTTTTCACATCGGTTTTTATCGAGTCACCTCGATCTCCACAGAGTTATCCACAGGTGTGGATGAAATAGTTATTCACAGCTTAGTTCATGACTGTGGATAACTCTTCATTGGCTAGTTTATGGCCCTATGCTGCGGAAACTACAAAAGTCTCAAGCGTTGATTTAGAGTTATCCACATGACCGGTTGGGCTGTGGAATTTGATTCTTCTGTTCTACCGCCGAAACGGCGGGTGTGTCTAGCGAGAAAAATTCACCACCCGGGTGTGGGTTGGGGTGGGTCTTACTGCGTGATGGATTAGGTGCAGCAAGAGCGCAGAATCTGGCCCTCTAGCTGCAGGAAAAAACATTTATGTAATTTCGGGTGTACCCGGGTGTCGATTTGTTCCCAGCGGCAGAAATCACGTAATCTGGCATGGTCTATTGCAACAAAGAGTTGCGCGTGAAAGTGACAGCGTCACCTCGCACCGGCTGGGCCCGTCGGCTCGCCGTGCACCGGAGAGACTGTGATGCGTCAGGTTCATGGAATCTATTCATCAGTGGGCGTGCCGCTGCATCGCGGTGGTGTGCCTACGCACAACTTCAAGGAGAATTAACGTGGCAAAGGGTAAGCGCACGTTCCAGCCGAACAACCGTCGTCGTGCTCGCAAGCACGGCTTCCGCACCCGCATGAGCACTCGTGCAGGTCGCGCCATTGTTGCAGCTCGTCGCAAGAAGGGCCGCGCAAAGCTGACTGCATAAGTTATGCTTCCAGCCCAGCACAAGCTCACGTCGCCGACGCAATTTCGGCGCACGATGAAGGGCAGTCGCCGGGCGGGCACTCGTACGGTCGTCGTGCATGCGCGCGACAACGCAGGTACGGACAAGGCAGCCGATATCGCCGCCACTGGGCCGCGATTTGGGCTGATTGTTTCTAAAGCCGTCGGGAATGCAGTGGTTCGCCACCGCACCTCCCGGCGGCTTCGCCATGTGTGTATGACATTCATTCCCAAGCTGCCTGCCAGCGTGGACGTTGTCATCCGTGCTTTGCCCGCCAGCGCCACTGCTAGCAGTGAGCAATTAGAAAAAGATCTTGCCAAAGCACTGCGCAAGCAATGGGATATCTAAATTCCCGCGGGGAGGAAATTCCCCCAGCCAGAGGATTGGCCAAACCAATGGTCAAAGTGGTTCGTTTCTACCAAAAGCATGTCTCTGGCCTTAAGATGGTATCGACCTGTCGGTTCGAGCCGACATGCAGTGCTTATGCCCTAGAGGCGCTTTCTCAACACGGCGCAATCAAGGGTACGGCGATGGCAATAGCCAGGGTCTGCAAATGCGGCCCCTGGCATCCGGGCGGATTCGATCCGGTCCCGGGTACCAACAACAATTGAGGATTAAACACTCGTGCTTAATATCATTTACTGGCCAATTTCGGCCGTTTTGTGGTTCTGGCACTGGCTGCTGTCCCTCGTAATGGACCCTGCCTGGGGCATTACCTGGATTCTGGCCATTGTGCTGCTGACCTGGACGCTTAAGGCACTAATGGTCAAGCCGACCATTAGCCAGATTCGTTCCTCGCGTAAGATGCAGGAAATCCAGCCTAAGGTGCAGGAAATCCGCGCGAAGTACGGTAATGACCAAACCAAGGCCGCGCAGGAAATGCAGAAGGTCTACAAGGAGTCCGGCGTTCGTCCGATGGCCGGCTGCCTGCCGGTCTTCGTGCAGATTCCAATGTTCGTTGGTTTGTTCCACGTTCTGCGCTCCTTCGACCGCACCGTCGCTGTGGCCGGTGGTATTGGCCACCCCAGTGGCGATCCGATGTCCGTTGAGGAAAACGCCAACACCGCGAACTACATCTTCAAGCCGGAACTGGTCCAGCAGTTCTTGGATGCCAAGATCTTTGATGTTCCGCTGGTGACCAACCTGCGCTTGAACTCGCCGATTGTAGAGGGCGTCACTACCAGCCAGGCAGCCGTCATCATCGTTCCGATGATTGCCATCATTGCGGTCATGACGCACTTTAACGCCCGCATGAGCCTGAACCGCCAGGAGCAGCGGCGTGCCGCTGGTAAGACCCAGGCGCCACAGGGCCAGAATGCGGAAATGATGCAGCAGCAAATGGCCATGATGTCCAAGATGATGCTGTGGGTCATGCCAGCCATGCTGGTCTTCTCCGGCTCCATCTGGCCGATTGGTTTGCTGTTCTACATGATGGCCAATACGGTCTGGACCTTCTTCCAAACCCGCATCGTCTATGCCAAGATGGACCGCGAGGAAGAAGAGGAGGAAGCCGCTAAGGTTGAGGCCAAGCGCACTTCCGCGCCTAAGCCGGGTGCCCGCAAGAAGGACAACCGCACCAAGAAACAGCGCAAAAACAAATAAACACGGAGGAGAACCCCATCGTGTCCGAGATGGACCCGTCAGTAGTATTCGGCTCCCGCTTGCCCCTCGCGCAGGCTTACCATGATTCGCTCGCTACCGACGGGTCCACTCGTGGTTTTATAGGCCCCCGTGAGGTGCCACGCTTGTGGGAGAGGCACATTATTAACTGCGCCGTCGTCAAGCAGGCAATCCCGGAGGGTGCCACGGTTATCGACGTCGGCTCGGGGGCCGGATTGCCCGGCATTCCGCTGGCCATTGCACGCCCGGACCTGCAGATCACCCTGATCGAGCCGCTGCTTAAGCGCTATAACTATCTCAACGAAGTCGTAGAAGAGCTAGGCCTAGACAACGTGACGGTGCTGCGTGGCCGTGCCGAGGAAGGCCCAATTAAAAAGGCGGTGGCAGGAGCAGACGTGGTCACCTCCCGCGCGGTCGCACCGCTGGGCAAGCTGGCGAAATGGTCGCTGCCGCTCGTGCGCAAGGGTGGTGAAATGATCGCGCTGAAGGGTTCTTCGGTACACGAGGAACTGGAACGCGATGCTGCTGAGATTAAGAAGGCCGGCGGTGGAAAGGCCGAGGTCAGCACCATCGAGGGAACCACGATCATTCGTGTCCCGCGCGTGAACTAAAGTAGACGGCATGACTAATCCGCGCCTTATCACCATTGCTAACCAGAAAGGCGGCGTAGGCAAAACCACCTCCGCCGCCAACTTGGCCGCAGCGCTAGCCACAGAGGGCAAAAAAGTGCTGGTGATCGATCTTGACCCGCAGGGAAACGCCTCCACGGCCATGGGCGCGGAACATAATTCCGGCACCGATTCCAGCTATGAGGTGCTCCTCGGAGACTGCACCGCCGAGAAAGCCATGCAGGCCTCCTCGCACAACGAGAACCTCTTTTGCATCCCCGCCACCATTGATCTGGCTGGCGCAGAGATTGAAATGGTCTCCTTGGTGCGTCGCGAATTTCGGCTGTACGACGCCCTGCATAATGGCTTCCTTGAAGAGCATGGCTTTGAATATGTCTTCATTGATTGCCCGCCATCACTGGGTTTGCTCACCATTAACGCCATGACGTGCGCTGAAGAGGTCATCATTCCGATTCAATGCGAGTACTACGCTTTGGAGGGCGTGGGCCAGCTGCTGGGCAATATCTCCATGATTCGCGAGCACCTCAACGAGGATCTGCATATTTCCGCCGTGCTGCTGACCATGTATGACGCCCGCACGCGCTTGGCCGAGGACGTGGCAGATAACGTTCGCGAACAGTTCGGAGCCGTGGTGCTGGCCAATGTTATCCCGCGCTCCGTGCGCGTTTCGGAGGCACCGGGGTACGGTACTACGGTTATTGATTACGCTCCCTCGTCCACCGGTGCCCGCGCCTACCTTGCGGCGGCGCGCGAGCTTGACCGGCGTGGCGATTACCGCCCGCACCCGACCACCGGGGCGATTGGCGTGAGCCCAGAGATTTACGCGGAATTGGAAGGATAGGAACTCATGGCAGAACAGAAGCAAGGTGGCCTTGGCAAAGGACTCGCCGCACTCATCCCGTCCGGTCCTGATGCTCCTACCCGCAAGCCGCGCCTGGGCGATTCCGCCGCGGATATTATTTTGGGCAATTCCACCCCGCAGCCGGACCGGAAGGGTGGTGAAGGCAAGCGCGTAAAGGGCGCTCCCACCATTCAGCAGGGTTCTGGCTCTAAGTCCTCCAAGAAGCGCCAGGCCACCCCGGCTCCTATCGGTGCGACCTACCGTGAGATTTCCATTGGGGATATCATCCCCAACCCAAAGCAGCCGCGTACGGTCTTCGACGAGGATGAACTCGGCGAGCTCGTCCACTCGATCCGCGAGTTTGGTCTGTTGCAGCCCGTGGTCGTTCGTCCTTCCGAGGAAGGTGGCTTCGAGCTCATCATGGGTGAGCGGCGTTGGCGCGCTTCCTCCAAAGCGGGCCTGGCCACGATTCCGGCCATCGTGCGCGATACCAAGGATGACAACTTGCTGCGCGATGCCCTGCTGGAGAACATCCACCGCGTACAGCTCAACCCCTTGGAAGAAGCGCACGCCTACCAGCAGCTGCTGGAAGAGTTCGGCGTTACCCAGAACGAGCTGGCGGACCGTATTGGCCGTTCGCGCCCACAGGTGACCAATATGCTGCGTCTGCTCAAGCTGCCGGTAGAGGTACAAAAGCGCGTAGCTGCTGGTACCTTATCTGCCGGTCACGCGCGTGCCCTATTGTCCTTGGATGACACCGAGGCCATGGAATACATTGCCAACCGCATCATCGCGGAGGGCCTGTCCGTACGCGCCACCGAGGAAGCAGTCACCCTCTACAAGCGCGATGGTAAGCCGGCCGAATCCAAGAAGAAACAGCCGGCACCGCAGCCGCAGTACTTTACCGATTCCGCTGAGCGCCTGTCCGATCGCTTCGATACCAAGGTCACCGTGACCATGGGCAAGCGCAAGGGCAAGATGGTCGTGGAATTTGGTGACCAAGAGGATTTGGAACGCATTATGTCGCTAATGGAGTTAGGTAATTCAACGCACTAATTCAGAGCGCCGCCTTCTAGCTACACGCCTATGGGGTAGGGTTATCGGTACATCTCTATCGGGCCGTGCATTAATGTAAGTGTCAACATTCAAGCTCGCCAAGGTTACAAACCTTTACCTACTTGGTTGGACTTATCTGCGCGCTTGAAACGCCCAAAATTCTTGCTGTGCTTTGTGGTTTTGTACCTGCAACCACCGTATGATGCGTCGTCCCCTGACTACTGGGCATCGCAGGCGATTACACTGGAGGGCAGAAGAGTAGTGCGATGTAACCGTAGGATCTGAAGTCCTCCCAAAAAATGGCCAGGCGGTTCGATCTCGGACAAGACCAAATCGACAAAGTTATATATTTCCCCAAAAGACCTTAACGTAGCAGAATGATCGGTACACTACGTCGATCCTTTTCCGCAACTGTGTATTCACATTTCATAGAAATCAGAAAGACGGCGAGTGGAAAGATATAAAGGCATCCGTCAACCACACGTTTAAGGGAAAAGCTCTTGCTGCTGTAGATTAGTCCCTTTCCAACTGCATTGAAAATACGGGCATGACTTGAATTGAGTTGTTACTTGCCGGAAAAGATGAATTGGTTTTTCGCTTGCTCTTCTTCGTATTCAGGCCCAAGTGGAATGCCCTTCCGCTCACGAAGGAGGAATGCTGCTATGAATCCAACCATGCAAGCAGAAATCAAATAGATGGAAACTGCAAAGGTTGTTCCTGTCAATTCCACTAACGCCGCGGCGATCATGGGCGCTAAGGCGCCGCCAAGGATGGAACCGATAGCATAGGTAATGGATACGCCAGAAGTGCGGATTGATGCCGGAAAAAGTTCAGCGTACAAGGCGGACTGTGCGCCATAAGTTAAGCCTAATCCCACCGTAAGGAAAATGAGGGCTATATACAGTGAACCGAGAGAGGCTTTATTGACCAATGGAAATAGCGCCGCTGCACCGACTGCTTGTATGGCAAATCCGACGAGATAAGTATTTCGGCGTCCGATAAAGTCCGAAATCCATCCAGCAAATAGTGTGAAAATCAGCCACGTAAGGGCAGAAATTGTTACCGCGTTTAGGACCTCTCCTCTGCCTAGCGAAACTGGCCCTTGAGGATTGGTTGCATAATTTTGAATATAGCCACCAGCGGTCATATAGCCGACAGTTCCATTACCAGCAAAAACGAGTGCTGCCACAAGAACCAGTGGAAAATGTTTCTTGAAAAGGACCCCAATTGGGTTCTTGGCTTCGCGTTCTCGATTTTGCGAGATCTCCTGGAACACCGGCGATTCGTCTACCCCCATCCGAATAACGTAGGCGATTGCCACTAGAGCGAAAGAGAGCAGGAACGGGACACGCCAACCCCACTGTATGAATGCTTCTCCAGGTGCGACGAAATTCATAAAGGATAATACCCCTGAGGACATCAGGAGGCCTATAGGTACTCCTACTTGTGGTCCGGCGCCGAAAAGTCCCCTTTTGTTGTATGGGGCATGCTCGACAGCGAGTAGAACAGCAGATCCCCACTCCCCTCCCGCGGAAATTCCTTGTACGATACGAAGGAGAACGAGCATAATGGGGGCCCACACCCCAATCGTATCGTAGGTCGGGAGGAATCCGATTGCGGCTGTGGCCCCGCCCATAGCAAAAAGAGTTATCATGAGGACAAATCGGCGACCCAGTCGGTCACCGTAATGCCCTGCCAAAAATGCCCCCAAGGGTCGGAAAAAGAATGACAGGCCGACGGTAGCAAACGAAACAATATTTGCTCCACCCGCGCCTATGGTGCCAAACATCACATTATTAAAGACGAGACCGGCGACCGCAGCGTAAAGAAAATAGTCATACCATTCAATCGCGGTTCCGATTGTGGTGGCAGCGACCACGCGACGCGTCTCTTTGTTGGAAATTGCGGGAGAACCTGAACCGGCCATTTAAAGTTCCATTCAATTGATAGAAATCAACAACTAATAAAGATAATAGTCGAGCCAATTCTCTCGAGCCAAGTCAACGCAGGTTAGCCATTAGATTTTCTTGTCCGCGTAGTTTGCGTAGAGTTAGCAGGTTATGAAAACTCTGCTTTTAGTAGCTCAGAGAACCTATAAGTGCCAGTTACAGCGGTGTCCTGCTCCATGAGGTACATGCGCTTGACGGCAATCACGATCGCTTCCGCAATGTCATCGCGGCGGGACGGGTTGGTGAGGATCTTTATGTCCTCTGGGTTGGTCAGGTAGCCCAGTACGATCTGGATGACCGGCATTTGCGTCAAGCGCAGCAGGTCCCAGGTGCGGCCGTGGTTGCCGCAGTCCAGCAGCTCAGTGCGCGCGACAATCTCGCGCTGGATGAAACCGGAAAGGGTCTCACCAATGAGTGAGGAGTTGCCGGATTCGGAACCGAAGTAGAAGGTAGCAACACCATTGGCCTTCTCATTGGGGTAAGAATCGCAGGCTAGGGAAATGACCATGTCCGCATCGAAGGCATTGGCCAGCTCGGCGCGGGACTTGACGTCCGCATCGGAGGTCCGAGGACGGGAGATGATGGTTTCCATGCCTGCGGCAATCATGCGCCCCTCGATGCGCTGGGTGAGGTCCCACAGGATTTCCTGCTCGGAAATATCACCGAAGCGACCCTTGACCAGCTGGCCGGCGTCGCCGCCGCTCAAGGCGGGATCGATGACAACGCGCTTGCCCGCGAGTTTTGGTCCGGCGTTGCGGACGCGCTCACGCTCTTGGATATTGTGCGCGGAACCGCCGGTGATGCGGCGGCCAAGCAGCCCAAGGGCGCGGATGGTGGCGGGGCCGCACACACCATCCTCCTGCAGGCCGCAGTTGTGCTGATATTCCTTCAGTGCCGCGTGGGTATTGGTACCGAAGTGGCCGTCTACACGCTGCTGGTAGAAGCCGAGCTCCTGCAGTTGTTGCTGGAGCTGCGAGATATCGTCACCCACCAGCTCATTCGCAGGCTCGTAGCTAAGTACGCGGCTGCCGAGCGTGTACGAGGCTTGGCGCAGTTCGCGCAGGGTGAGATCGTCGATCTCGCCCGTGGGCACGATACCGCGGGATTGCTGGAAGGCCTTGAGGGCTTCAGACAAATTGGCATCAAAGCTCTTGTCGCTCTCGGAGTACTTCTGCTTCTTCCACGCAGAAAGTTCCCCTTTGAAATCTGACAAGAGGCCGAGACGGGCCAAGGTAGCGCGAGCCTCAGCTACACGCACGCTTGTATCGCCGACTCGAAGAACGCGGTTCACGCCTTATACCCCTTTCACAGCCCGCTTTAGTTAGGGCCGCATTCCAGAATTTCTACACGCTTAATCTAATAGGAATTAGATTAACAGTTAAAGCTGCTTTTTCACTTGCGCCACGATGTCATCTTTAGAACGCAGACCTACAAATTCGTCTACCTTCTCGCCGTGGTTGAAAATCAGCACATTTGGGATGGACATGATCTGGAACATGGCGCCTAGGTTGCGCTCTTCATCGACGTTGACCTTGGCGATGGTGACCTGGCCTTCCAGCTCCTCCGCTACCTCTTCCAGGATGGGGGAAAGCTTCTTGCAGGGGCCACACCACTCGGCCCAGAAGTCAACGACGACGGGCTTATCGGACTCGATGACGTCCTTACGGAACGTATCGGTGGTTACATTCTTTACGTTGCTCATACTGAATTAACGGTTTTCTGCGAGGAAATGTTCCGCATCAATTGCCGCGCGGCAACCGGAGCCGGCCGCGGTAATTGCCTGCTGGTAGTGGTCATCCACCAAGTCGCCGCAGGCGAAAACGCCAGGCAGGGAGGTCTTAGTGGTGGGTTGTTCAACTACAACATAGCCGTTGTCGTTGAGCTTGACCTGATCATTGAGGAAGGAAGAGCGCGGATCATGGCCAATTGCTACGAACATGGCAGTGACATCCAAGGTGGAAGTCTCGCCGTTGGTGACGTCCTTGAGCTTGAGTCCGCCGACCTTGCCTTCGGCTTCAATAACTTCTTCGACGACCTTATTGGTCTCCCACTTGATCTTTTCGTTGGCCTGGGCGCGCTCCAGCATGATCTTGGAGGCGCGGAAGTTCTCGGAGCGGTTCACAATGGTGACAGAGTCCGCGAACTTGGTGAGGAAGGTAGCCTCCTCCATGGCGGAGTCGCCGCCGCCGATAACGGCAATATTGTGGCCCTTGAAGAAGAACCCATCGCACGTAGCGCAGGTGGATACACCGCGGCCGGACAGCTCTTCCTCACCGGGAACGCCGAGGTGGCGCGGGGCGGCACCGGTGGCGAGGATAACGGTGCGGGCCTCAAAGAGCTCGTCACCCACGTGCAGCTTTTTAATATCGCCTTCCAGCTCAACGGAGTCAACGACCTCCATGCGGAGATCCGCACCGAAGCGGATGGCCTGGGCGCGCATTTCTTCCATGAGCTCTGGGCCCATGATGCCCTTTTGGAAGCCGGGGTAGTTTTCTACCTCGGTGGTATTCATAAGCTCGCCGCCGTACTCGAAGCCCTCGAAGACGATCGGGTTGAGCTCGGCGCGTGCCGCGTACAGCGCGGCGGTGTAACCGGCAGGGCCGGAACCTACGATGGCAACATCGTGGACGGTCATTGCTAACTCCCTTAAATCAGAGTGTGGTTTCGCGTAACGCCCTGAGTCTACCCGCCACGCTGACAAACGTCGGTATTAGCAAACTCACCCCATGGCGGCGCGTAGGACTTCCCTCGCTCGGGCGCGGCGGGATTTGATGGTGCCGGGCTTTACCCCTTGGGCGGTGGCAACTTCGCCGACGCGGAACCCGGCGACGTCGGTAAGCAGCAGCGCCTCGCGCTGATCCTCCCGCAGCAGCTGCATGGCTTCTCGCACCACCAGCTGCTCCGCTAGGTTTTCGGAAGGGTTATGCGCGAGCAGCGGGTTGCGATCGTCGTCAAAGTCCTCCGCATCTAATGAAGCATTTTCCCTGTTAGAGCGGTGGTTGAGGTAGTCATAGCCAGAGTTTTTCACCAGCCGGTGCAGCCAGGTTGAAAGCGCAGACTCGCGGCGATAGGAGTGCAGGTTGCAGCTGGCGCGCAGGAAGGCCTCCTGGACCACATCTTGGGCATCATGATCGTTTCTGGTGTAGCGCCGCGCCACCGTGGTCAGCCGCGTGCGGTGGCGTTCCACGATGGTGGAAAAGGCCTTATTGTCCCCCTCAATAAAAGCATCAACTAGTTCTTCGTCACTGCGGTCATGACTGAGCGTCATATGTAGATTCCCCCCGGATCAACAACTGTTATACACAGTGTGACCCGAGGGGAATTAGGGCGCGAGCGCTAGGCTGTACAGTTTATTGACCAGCCCGCACGCGGAGGGTGCGCCGCAGGTTATCGCGGCATTCCAGCAGGATGCGGCGCAGCGCTCCTGGCAGCTCCCGGTGCAGCAGGCGCGTGGTGGCGGCATCGGCCATCGGCAACTCTGGGTAGAAGCCGCGGATGAGGCGGTTAGCAATCTCAATCGGGTGCGCGGCCCAGATGTCTTCCACGCGGGAGAAGAATTCCTCCGCAAAGGCCTCCTGCAGGCTAGCTGAGCGCGGGGCGTTGAATCCGGCGACCAGTGCGTCGACCTCGGCATTGGAATATGCGCCGGGCGTGAGTGCCTTATCGAACGCGGAGCGCTTGGTCTCCGGCGTGGGGAAGGCGTGGCTGGCGCCGAGGAATTCGGTAGCGCCGGTCAGCGTATTGTCGCGCTGCTTTTCCTCCTCCAGCTCGGCAGGGGTTACGGCATTGCGGGCGGCGAGGGCACGCAGGATCGACCAGCGGATTTCAGGGTCCAAGCGAAGACCGGCAATGTCACCGTCGAGCAGGGCCTTAAGGCGTTCGGTGCCGGATTCCTCCGGCGTTGCGGCGAGGGCGCGGATGGCGGCGCGAGCGAGCACAAGCTGCGCATCCGAGGCTGGTTCGGCCTCATCTAGGTGGCCCCAGATTGCCTCGGCATAGTCGGTGCGGACCTGCTCGCGGTCGGCGTCTGCAACATAATGCGCAATGGCAAAGTTGGCATTGACGCAGGCAGCAGCCAGCAGCGTGGTATTGGTCTCGTAGGCCTCGTGCTTGACGACGACCCCCACATAGTCAATCGCCGACATTTCCCCATCGCGGGTGAGGTTCCACAGGGCGGTCCAGATTACCGCGCGGGTCAATTCATCCTCGATCTCGGTCAGGCGCTCACTCGCTGTGTCTAGGGAGGCCTCGTCGAAGCGGATCTTGGCGTAGGTATGGTCGGCGTCGTTAAGCAGCAGCAATGCCGGGGCCGGAAGGCCGGCAGCCTCATCGATGATGGTGCGGGTGGTGTCATCACCGGCCGGGAGATCGATGTCGAACTCGCGGTACTTGTGCAGGGACGCATCAAAAAGCGAAGCGGTCAGGCGGTGCGGCCGGGTGACATCCTCGGCGTCTGCAACGATGGCCAGCTCCGCAATCTTCTCGCCCTCGGTGTGCAACTCCGGGGTGAGGGTATCCGGGCCCCAGGTGCGCAGCCAGGCTTGGGACCAGGCATCAAGATCGCGGTCCGTGTGCTTCTTGAGCGCCTGCAGGAGGTCATCAAAGGTGGCGGCGGCAAAGGCGTGTTCCTGGAAGTAGTCGCGCGCACCGGCGTAGAAATTATCGCGGCCGACGTAGTGCACCAGCTGCTTGAGCACCGCCGCTCCCTTGGCATAGGTGATGCCATCGAAGTTCTGGCGCGCGGCATCCACGTCCGGGATTTCCGCCTTGATGGGGTGCGTGGTGGGCAGCTGATCCTGCAGGTAGGCCCAATTCTTGCGGGCGCCGGCAAAATTGGCCCAGGCTTCGGTGTAGTCGGTGCCGTGGACGGAAGAATCCGCGCCCATAAATTCCGCGAAGGACTCCTTGAGCCACAGGTCATCCCACCACTGCGGAGTGACCAGATCACCGAACCACATATGCGACATCTCGTGCAGGATGGTATTTGCACGGCCGGCATGCTGCGCGCGGGTGGCGCGGGAGCGGAAAATGTAGTTCTCCGTAAACGTCACCAGGCCGGGATTTTCCATCGCGCCGAGGTTGTATTCGGGTACAAAGATGGAATCGTACTTGCCCCACGGATAGGGATAGCCAAAGTTCTGGTGGAAAAAGTCCATGCCTTGGGCGGTAAGTTCTAGGATTTCCTCGTCCAGGTGCTCAAACATGGACGCACGCGCAAAGGCGCGCAGCTGTGCCGAGTGGCTGCCATCCGGGGCGGTCCAGGTGCGCTCTTGGTACTGGTAGGGGCCGGCGGCGAAAGAAGTCAGGTACGTCGACAGCGGCGGGGTCGGCGCAAAAGTAACGGTGGCTAGCTCCCCCTCCTCGCTGCGTTCGACTTCCGGTTGGTTGGAAAGGATCTGCCACTTTTTCGGTGCGGTCATGCGCACGTGGAAGACGGCCTTGAGATCCGGCTGCTCCAGGCAGGGGAAGATGCGGCGGGCGTCGGAAGGCTCGAGGTGTGAATACAGGTAGGTCGCGTCATCGGCCTGATCGTGCATCCGATGCAGCCCCTGGCCAGTGCGCGAATAGCGCGAGTGGCCGGTGACCTCGATGGCGAGCTCCTCCCCTACCGGCAGGCCGTGCAGCCGGATGATGCTGCCATCAAAGTCCACCTCCTGCGGGGTGCCATTGATCTTGACCTCCGCGACGGATTCGCCCAGGTAATCAAGGAAAAGCTCGGGTTCGCTGCTGCTGAGCTCGAGGCGGGTAGTCACGCGGTAGGTGGGGCTATCGAGTACTTCCGAGAGATCGAGGTGGAGGTGATAGGCGCGCAGGTCCACCGCCGCTGCGCGTTCTTGGAGCAACTCGTGCTGCGTCTTATTTTGTGGTGCGGTCATATCTACGAACTATAGTTACCGCCGTCACGTAGGGTGCGGGGTTGGGGTCTAAGTTCCGCTGCCTTTTAGAGGCAAACTACCCAGCGGGTATTGGGACCTCGCTGTGGACCAGTTGGATTAGTTTTTGCCGTCTCACACTCTTCAAGTGGCGCAAGATGTCAGTGACCATCAGCAAGCGTTACACCACACTGAGGGATGCAACCTATGGAAACCGTCAGGCGATAACACCACACTCACCACTTTCTGTAAACATAAGGCCTAGACCCCACTAGACGCGTGTAAAACAATGCTAGGAACGGCTCTATTTACAGTAAACATTCTGTCGCACACCGGCGTAACAATAGGGTGTACCCCAGGTGCCCCTACCAGCGCCCGCAGTTGAAGGCTTCACCTACCAAATGGTAAAGTTAGCTATATGCGAACCAGTCAGCGCTCCGAGATCCTGGAAGCTGCCCTCCGCGTCATGAACGCAGCGGAGGGTGGCGACATTACCCTTGACGCAGTGGCCCACGAGGCCGGGCTCACCAAACCGGGATTGCTATATCACTTCCGCAACCGCGACGTACTGCTCGCCGCGATCGTCGACCACGCTGCGGCCAACGTCGAGAACGACATGACTGCCACCCTTGGCAAGCCCCTCGAGAACGCCAACGCCACCGAGCGGCTCCTGAGCTACCTTCACGTCGCCGCCCACGGGGCCGCCAAGCGCGCCGAGTTCATCATCTGGGGCCAAGCGACGTACCGGCCCGAACTCACCGAACCGTGGACTACGCGGATGGGCCGCTGGCTCGAACTCCCGGACGATCTCGACGCCGCCACCCGAGCCAGGCTGACCACCGCCCGACTCGCCGCCGACGGACTCTGGGGCGCCCAGGCCACAGGTGTGTCCACCCTCCACGGCGCGGATCTCGAAGCCGTCGTCTCCAGCATTCGCTCCCTGATCGAAGGAACAACCCCATGAAGCAGTGGTTCCTGCTCGCTGGCGCCATCACTACCGAAGTGGCGGCGACGCTGTCTCTCAAGGCGGCGCTCAATCACCCATCCTGGTACATCGTGGTTGCTGCCGGATACATCGGCGCTTTCGTCTTCCTCACCTTCTGCCTGCGCGAAGGAATGCAGATCGGCGTCGCCTATGGCATCTGGGGAGCCAGCGGGGTCGTGCTCGCCGCCGTGCTATCCGCCGCGATTTTCGGTGAACCTCTGACCGCTGTGATGGGTCTTGGAATGGTTGCGATCATCAGCGGTGTCCTCACCGTCGAACTCGGCTCCCAGAAAGCTCAGCAAACCGCAGCCCAGGAAGCAGGAGTCAACTCATGAGATGGATCTTCCTCGCAGGCGCCATCTTGTCCGAAGTCGTCGCGACCATGTCGCTACGAGCCTCCGACGGTGGCCGGGTGAAGAAATGGTTCATCGGCGTCATCGCGGGGTATCTCGTGGCGTTCGTCGCCTTAAGTCTCGCCTTGGCCGACGGCATGGCCCTTGGCGTCGCCTACGGCATCTGGGCAGCATCCGGCGTAGCTCTCACCGCGATCCTCGCCCGGGTCATCTTCCACGAACCCCTCACCCGAACCATGGCCCTCGGCATCCTCCTCATCGCCGTCGGAGTTCTCACCGTTGAACTCGGCGCCAACTTGGCGAACTGATGCATTTCCGCAGGTAAACCAGGCAGATTGGTGTGCCCCAGGTGCACCACGAGGCGCACAGACAAAGGCTCCCCAATGAGCGCCTGTGGGCCTAGCGTTGTGGATGTGATCACCTGTGTCGTCCACTACACCATCGACCCCGACCAGATCGCGGCCTTTGAACAGTTCGCCCGCGCTTGGATGCGGCATGTCGACGAACACGGCGGCACCCACCACGGGTACTACCTACCCGCGGAAGGTGTGAGTGACCGTGCGGAATCCCTGTTCAGCTTCCCCAGCCTGGCTGCCTACGAGCAGTACCGCACCTTGTTCGGCACCCACCCGGACTTCATCGCCGCTGACCGGATTCGAGACGAGTCCGGGTGCGTCCTGCGGTACGAGCGCACCTTCATGCGGCCGCTCCTACCCCAGGGACACTGAAAGGGACTCCGGCAGCACGCTCGGCACAACCCACAACGCCGCAGGTCAGCGCGTACAGATGGGTGTAATCAACTGTTACATGTGTCACCCGTCTCGGAGAGAATAAGAATCAGAGCACGATCCTCTACGTCCGGTTCCTACCCCAGATCATTCCCACCGAAAGCCGCCGCCAACCGGCCTGACCTCGCTCACTCGCCGGGCCACGGCATCACCATGGGGCTTGACCTTCGAGCCGGGAGCCCGGGT
Source organism: Corynebacterium sp. MSK158 (assembly GCF_030229085.1). NCBI lineage: Bacteria > Bacillati > Actinomycetota > Actinomycetes > Mycobacteriales > Corynebacteriaceae > Corynebacterium > Corynebacterium sp. MSK158. The sequence continues at coordinate 76,943 of NZ_JASPHJ010000010.1, read as the reverse complement.
GCTTGCCAAGGTCCAGCGAAGCTCTCCTGCTGCCGTGAACTATGTCGCGGTGGACATCGCGTCCTACGAGACGGCCAATGAAATCAGGGAATTCCTGGCCGGAAATGGGGCGTCATCCCTGGCCTTTGCCTCTGATACCGATACGCGGCTCATCACCGCCTACCGGATAAACCAGGTAAGCACCGCTGTAATCCTGGACGCCGCGGGCACGGAGGTCTTCCGTGCCGTGGAGCCGGGTGCTGCGTAACTGCGGACGGCACTGGCCGCGGCGGGAGCCGGCTCAGTGAAGCCCCTTAGCCTGCGGCGGGCTCAGATGTAACTGCAGATTTGTTCAGCATCGCAGCGCTGAGGGTCGGCCACCTCGGCGGTTGCATATTGTTCGGCCACGGTCACCCGGAGCGCGGTGAGCTCCGCGATTTTCCGGTCCAGGTCCTGCAACTGTTTCCCCAGGACATCCCGTACGTGGGTGCAAGGCGTCAAACCGCTATCGCGGATCCGCAGAATGCCCTGGATCTGCGCCAGGGTCAGCCCGGCGGTTTGGCTGCGGCGAATGAATTCGAGGCGGCTGAGGGTGTCGTGGGCGTAGTCACGATAGCCGTTGGCCGAGCGCTCAGCCGGTGGGAGCAGGCCCCGGTCCTCATAGAACCTGATCGTCTTGGTTGTTATACCGGCAGCATCAGCAACTTCACCGATTCGCATTTCGGGTCCTCATCTCGTTCCAAAAAATCGCATATGACCCTTCCATCGTACTGGAACGTTCCGCATCGGCACCCGCAAACCAACAGGTCCCGTCGCCAGCTTGACCTTCCCCCTTAGTGGAAGGTTGATAATGGGGTGTGACGTACTACTGGCCGTCTGGTTTCGTGTTGGGGTCCCCTGTCGGGGTTCCGGACACGAGCCGGACATATGAAGGGATGATCATGTCAATAAAAGTGAAGGGCCGGGAGCGCTCTGGCCTGGTGCTTGCGGCAGGCACTCTGCTGTCCTTCCTTGGTGTTGTGATGGTGGCGCTGGTGTGCTGCGGGGTACCCGTTCTGACGGCTGCAGCCGGTGTTTTCGCCGCGGCCGGCGCAATGGCCGGCAACCTCTGGTTCATTGCCGCCGCAGCCCTTGCCGCGGGGGCCCTGCTCCTGCGGGCGCAGCGTCGGGGCAGCCCGGGGACGGATTGTTGCGCCCGTTCCCGCCCGGGGGCCAGCCTGTCCGCGGGTTCTACTCCAACACCTCATTCATCGTCGGAGCAGGAGCGGTCCGGGCAGTCCCGGGCCGGTGCTTCTGAGGATGCGGGGTCACAGGGATGACGGGTGTTTTGGGTCTGGCCTTTCTGACCGGAATGCTTGCCACGGTGAATCCATGCGGGTTTGCGATGCTGCCAACCTATCTGGCGTATTTCATTGGTTCAGGCCCGGGTGCGGGACGGAAGCGGCCGTTGCTTGCAGGTCTTCAGGCCGGGGTTGCCCTCAGCGCCGGTTTCGCCACTGTCTTTGTTACGGCCGGCCTGCTCGCCGCTGTAGGCCTGCGGTCGGTGGCGTCGGCGCTTCCCTGGGCGGCGGCGCTGATCGGAGCGGTTATTGTGGTTGCCGGCCTTGGCATGGTGTTCGGATGGCAGCTGCCCGGGGCGAGGTTGAACCTGCCCCGGATTCTGAAGACGGACGGGACCAGTTCGGGCCTCAGGGCGGTCTTTGGCTACGGGGTGGCCTATGCGGTGGCTGCGCTCTCTTGCAGCCTGGCCGTGCTGCTGGCTGTTGTCGCCCAGGCTGTGTCCACCGGGAGCCTGGCCGGGCTGCTGGCGGTCTTCGCCGCCTACGCCTTGGGCTCCTCGGTGGTGCTGGTCCTTCTGTCCCTCGGTGCAGCGGTAGCGCGGGACGTCCTGGCACGCCACGTCCGAAGGATCCTGCCGTTTGTTAATCGTCTCGGCGGAGCCGCGCTTATCCTCGCAGGGATCTACCTGTTGCTCTACTGGGTTCCGGCCCTGTCCGGCGGGCAGGCCGGGGAGATCATGGGCGGGACGGTCACCGAAGCCAGCGTGGCGCTGTCCGGTTTCATCTCGGGCAACTGGCCCATCATCACCCTCACCGCGGTGGCCGCCGTCCTCGCCGCCGCGGCCCTGGCCCTGCGGCGCCGCAGTAAAAGCAAGGCACAGGACAACAGCGCAATCACGGATGGGGCTGAGAGCAGCGACAGCACCGAAGCGTGCTGCGGCCCGGAACATCTTCTTCCCGACACGGCGCCAGGGCGCACCAACCAGAAAGGAAACCCATGACAACGACCAGAAACCACCGGCGGATTTTCACCATTACTGCCGTCGTAGCGGCCGCGGCCCTCATCCTGGTCTTGGCCCTCACTGCGTTGAACCGCGGGAGCGAAACCGCTCCCGCCGCCGGGCCAGCGGGCGCAAACAACGTGGACAGGATCGAGATCACATCTGTGGACGGCAAGGCCCTCACCGTCCCTTCCACCCGCCCGACAGTGCTGTATTTCATGGCGAGCTGGTGCTATACCTGCGTTCCGCAGGCAGAAGCGATGAAGGAACTGGAACAGGAATATGCCGATAAGGCAGACTTCGTCGCCGTGGACGTGACGCCGGAGACCACAAAAACCCAAGTGGACCAGTTCCGCGAAATGGCCGGCACACCCGGATACCCCTTCGTTGTCGACCGGACCGGGGAACTCACCCAAAAGTACGCGGTCACATCCCTAGACAGTACCGTCGTCATCGCACCTGACGGTGACATCCTGGGCCGGGCCGATTCCCGGCCCATGAAGGCCGATGCCCTGAAGGAATTTCTTGACACAACACTTCCGTAGCAACACCGATCTCTTCGCTCCCGTTCTTGACCTTCCCGTGCAGGGGAAGGTGCAGACTGGGGACAGCATGCAAAAAGGAACGCCCCCCGGGGTGTTCATTCGAGACTCCAAGGAGGACTAATGCCTGAGGCAGCACCAGATTTTGATTTAGCCGTGATCGGTTCCGGAGGCGGCGCCTTCGCCGCCGCCATCCGGGCCACCAAGCTGGGCTATCGGGTCGTGATGATCGAACGCTCCACGGTGGGCGGGACCTGTGTGAACACCGGGTGCGTTCCCTCCAAAGCCCTGCTGGCCGCCGCCGAAGCCCGGCATGTCGCTGTGGATGCGACCGGAAGGTTCCCCGGGATCAGCACTTCCGCCGCCCCGGTGGACATGGGTGTACTGATAGACGGGAAACGCTCCCTGGTCGAGCGAATGCGCTCGGATAAATACGTGGATCTGGCCGCCGACTACGGATGGGACCTGCGCCAGGGCACCGCGGTGTTCGCCGGCACCCCGGAGGAACCGGTCCTGGAAATCACCGGACCCGACGGCACCCGCGACTCCCTGACCGCCGCCCATTATCTGGTCGCGACCGGTTCGACCCCGTGGGCACCCCCGGTGCCGGGACTGGATGAAGTCAACTACCTGACCTCGACCACCGCCATGGAACTGAACGAAGTGCCCGAGTCCCTGATCGTCTTCGGCGGCGGGTACGTGGCCCTGGAGCAGGCGCAGCTTTTTGCCCGCCTCGGATCCAAAGTGACCTTGCTGGTCCGCTCCAGGCTTGCCTCGCACGAGGAACCAGAAGCCTCCCGTGCGCTGATGGGCGTCTTCGCCGACGAGGGCATCCGCGTGGTCCGCCGCGCAGCCGTAACTTCGGTCCGCACAGATCCCGCCGGCGCAGAGGTCCTTGTCACCGCCACGGTCGCCGGGGGCCAGGAGGAATTCCGCGCCGCAAAGCTGCTGGTAGCCACCGGCCGACGCGCCGTCACCGACGGACTGAACCTGGACGCCGTCGGCGTCAAGACCGGCGACACCGGCCAGATCCTGGTCGAGAGCACACTCGCCAGCTCCAACCCCAGGATCTGGGCCGCAGGGGATGTGACCGGGCACCGAGAATTCGTCTACGTCGCGTCCGCCCACGGAACCCTGATGGTGGAGAACGCCTTCAACAACGCCGGGCGCGAGGTCGACTACCGGCACCTGCCCCGCGTGACGTTCACCAGCCCGTCACTGGCCGCGGTCGGCATGACCGACAAGGAAGCCAACGAGGCGGGCATCCGGTGTGAATGCCGGGTCCTGCCCCTGGAATACGTTCCCCGGGCACTGGTGAACCGGGACACCCGCGGCTTCATCAAAATCGTCGCCGACGCCGACACCGGACGGATTGTGGGGATCACCGCCGTCGGCAAGGAGGCCGGTGACCTGGCCGCCGCCGGAGTCTACATCCTCGAGGCCGGCATGACCGTTGACCAGGTCGCGAACCTCTGGTGCCCATACCTGACCATGGCCGAAGGGATCAAAATCGCCGCACAGTCCTTCACCACCGACGTCTCCAAACTCTCCTGCTGCGCCTCCTGACCCGCGCCAGATCCCAGCCTAATCCCATTACGTTGTTGGCAGTTCCGCTTGAAGGAGCCCAGGATTCGTACTCCTAGCCCCATGCTGGGGCAGGCTATGTTTATCTGCGTTCCTTCTGCCTTGTGGCAGTGGAACTAGTCGCTGGCTTCGGTATGGCTTATTTTCGTCCCTGTCTGAAAATGATCCGGGGGTGATGCCGCCGAAGGCAGTGACATACTCCAGACTGCTAATAGGAACCTGACCCGCACAGAATGTGCGAGGTCTCAAAGTAATGTGGATGCCAGCGTGAAGTATGTCGGTGCTGTTGCAAAGTTGGGGCAGTAGAAAGACCGGCGTGAAATAATCAGAGCCATGGGCATCTTCTCCGGTCGGCATTTCCCCCGTGACATCATCCTGTGGGCGGTGCGGTGGTACTGCCGCTACGGCGTGAGCTACCGCGACCTCGAAGAAATGATGACCGAGCGGGGTGTGCCAGTCGATCACACCACGATCTACCGCTGGGTGCAGAAATACGCCCCTGAGCTGGATAAGCACACTCGCTGGTACCGGCAGGTACCCGACTGGCAGGCCCGGTCCTGGCGGGTGGATGAGACCTATATCCGGGTCGGCGGCACGTGGTGCTATCTCTACCGGGCTATTACCGCCGGTGGCCAGACCTTAGACTTCTACCTCTCACCAAAACGGAATGTGGCTGCGGCCAAGCGTTTCCTGGCCAAGACGCTGCGATCGAATACGACAGCCGGGTCCCCGCGGGTCATCAACACCGACAAGGCACCAGCTCTGGCCAAGGCAATATCCGAGCTGAAGGCGGAGGGAATCTGCCCTCAGACGGTGGAGTACCGGCAGGTGAAATACCTGAACAACGTTCTCGAGGGAGATCATGGCCGACTTAAAAGAATCCTGGGACCGAAGGGGGCGTTCAAAAACCGAATTTCCGCCTACCGGACGTTGAAAGGGATGGAAGCGATGCATTCATTACGGAAAGGTCAGGGCACGATGTTTGCTTATGGGCACCCCAATCCGGACGCGGTGATCGTCAACCGGGTCTTCGAGACGGCCTGAGAACGCCGGCACGCAGCGGCCATCAGGAAATGAGAAACTGGGTCGTCTCGGCTCTCCGCCCAACTTTGCAACAGCACCCTGCAATTCTCCTGTGGCGACTTTGAATTGTTTCCTTTATAGGTGAAGCCAAACCCGTTGATTGGCTGATATCCAGAGGTGCTGAGGGGCTGAATGGCTTTTCCCAAGGGTAAGGAGTGGCTGTACCGCTAGACCGGAAGACGTAGGAAAAGCCCGCAGCCAGAAGGTGGCTGCGGGCTTGGGGAAGCTTAATGCTTCTAGTGTGTCTGGGGCTACGGGCCTACTGCTTGATAGCAGAGACCTCGAGCTCAATCTTGATCTCCTCGGAGACCAGCACGCCGCCGGTCTTCAGCGGAGCGTTGAAGTCGATGCCGAAGTCCTTGCGGTTGATCTTGGTGGTTGCCTCGAAGCCCAGGCGGGTATTGCCAAATGGGTCCTCGGCGGTAGCAACGTCTTCAACGTCGAGGTCGACGGACTTGGTGGTGCCCTTAATAGTGAGGTCACCGGTGACGGTGCCGTTGCCATTCTCATCAACGTTGAGGTTGGTGGCCTTGAAGGTAATCTCCGGGTACTGCTCTACTGCGAAGAAATCTTCGTTCTTTACGTGTGCATCGCGGTCATCGTTGCCGGTGGAGATGGAAGCGGTGCGGATAATTGTCTCAGCAGCGGAATCGGCGATGTTCTCGGCCACGGTGATGGTGCCTTCGAAGTCTGCGAAGTTACCGCGAACCTTGGTGACCATCGCGTGCTTGGCGACGAATCCGATAACGGTGTGGGCTGGGTCAAGTGCGTAGGTACCTGCTGCGAGGGACATGATGAATACTCCTAAGGTTGTTGTTTGCGTTACACCCCACAGTGTACGTACCACTTCTAAATAGTCAACACGTGAAGTAAAAAGTTTTTGAACGTGCAGGTCACAGAAGTGTGATTGGGAAGAATTTAAAAAAGAAGGCCGAATCGAAGGTCGTGTTCCTCGATTCGGCCGTGTGGGTTGCGCCTAGGGCTGCCCGACGAGACCAATGTCTGCGATGGTTGCCTTATCGGACTTGGGCAGCTCGGTGATCATGAAGAGGATCCCATCGAATTGCTCGGTGGTTTCCTCCAGCTCGATATCTTCCTTGCCGCTTTCGAACTTGCCCCTGGCCAGTTGGTGCAGGGAGCCAGCTTGTGGGTTCTCCGGATTGAAGCTGTCCTGGTTTACGCCATAGACGGCGTACCTCGCCCCAGTTGAGTTGGACTGCACCACCGGCAGGACCGCTAGGTGCGTTGGCGTATCCAAGGTGACGAGGACGCCGGTGTCCTCCTCGGCGGTGGACCACGTGGTGGCCGTTTTGCCGTCGATAAGCGCTGCGTTGTCCTTGTTATCAGGGACGGTAACCGCAGAGGAAGGCTGGAGACGCACCGGCGGGGTATCCGGAATGTCCGTGCTGCCGTGGATGGTCTCGCTGACCGGGTTGGATGCCTCCACATTGCTGAGCAAGGACATGATCCAGGTGGTGAGCGCGGCCATTGCTACGACGAAGATCGTGGCAAAGATGCCGATGACGATGACGCCGGAACCGGAATAGCCGCGGCCGCCAAAGCCGGGTTCTTGCGCGGGGTCATCCTCTTGATCCGGTTCTACCTGTGCCTTCACCGGCAGGGCTTCAGGTGTTTCTTCTGGTTCATCCGGTGCGAAGTCGTGCAGGCGCTGGGCGATGCCGGCCAAGGTTAGCGCCTGTGCCTCCTGCAGCTCCTCCATCTTTTCCTCGCGGCTGTCCTCATCAGCACTATCGAGCGCGTAGTGCGCATCTTCGATGCGCTGGGCGGCCTCGTCTGCGGGGAGATTGGCGTCCTCAGAAATATCGCGCAGTTTCTTCGGCGAAGGTTCGGTAGACTCCACCAGCAGCTCGAGGGCGGAGCTCAAAGCCTCGCGGTCGGTGGCTGCGGAGGTGCCGTCCAGCACGGCTGGGAAGGCAACCTTGACCACGCCATCGGTAGAGACGCGGAAACGGTCACGGTGCTCCACGCCGAGGGTGAGGCCGGCGTCGTGGGCAGCGGCGGCATCAGCAAAAAGCGGCGCAGTAGCTCGTGCCACGGAATGGGGATCGAGGTTATCGGCCTCCGCTACCTGCTTGAGGGAGGTGCCCTCAAACCAATCCGCTACCACCAGGCAGCCCGTGCGATAAGACAGAACTTGGATATTATCCGCCACGGTATCGAGCTCCAGCTCGGCCAGGCGGCGGGTATTGCGCGAAATCTCCGCGGAGCGGCGCGCCGCGATTCCCGGCGTCGACGGCGCAATCGGCGCCAGGCTATTGGTATCGACGAACGTCAAGGCGACCAGTCGGCCGGTGGACTGTTCGCGTGCCTGCCAGAATTGCGCACCAGTGACCGCACCGTGATCCTGCAGCAGGCGGAAGCGACCGTCCGATACCGGGGCGCCTGGGACCAGGCGTGGGCCGCGGACGATGCCCGCGGACATCGGCGGCGGCACCAGGGTGGCATTGAAAGCGTCCTGGGTAAATACCGGCCGGATTTCCGGTACGTCGGGCTCCTCTAGCTCGATGGCCTTGGAGGAATCGACCTTGATGAAGCGGGACATGCCCGGAATGCGCTGCAGGGCGCGGGCCAAGTTCTGTACCTCCGGCAAGGAGGACTTGGACAGCACCAGGCCGGTGGCGATGAGGAAGATGATGCCAAGCACCGCGACCTTGATCAGCGAGACGATGGACGGCAAATTCTCCGGAAGGAGGAGATTCACGACCCAGTACAGCACCCAGGAGACGACCAAGCCCACTAGGCCGGAACCGGAAGCCCACAGCACGGTCTGCGTGACGGCCTTGCCGCCGAGGCTGCCGAGCTTGCGCTTGAGTAGGAAGCCGCCAATGACCGCACCGGAGACGAAGCCAAAGCCATTGGCCGTACCGAGCAGAATCACCACGCGGTCCGGGTTGGACGTCATCAATGGTGCCAAGAGAGTGAGGACGATCTTGGTCAGCGTGATGCCGGCGATGATGAAGGTAGGCGTCCAGGCTTCCTCGCGGGCATAGAACACGCGCAGGTGCAGCAGCACCAAGGCATACGGGATGAGTGTGAAGGCGGAGAAGCTGATGGTCAGGCCGAGCTGCTCGGCGCTCTCGGCGCCGTAGGCACCGTATTGGAAGAGGGCGCGGGCGATAGGAACGCCGAAGCCGGTCATGAAGATGACGATGGGGATAAGTGCGATGAAAGTCAGCTTGGAGCCCAGGGTGAGATCGCGGACCACGGCATCTACATCGCCGTCGGCGGCGTTGCGGGACAGGCGAGGCATAATCGCCGTCAGGAGCGTCACGCCGATAACGCCATAAGGCACCTGCAGCATGAGCCAGGCATTCTGATAGACCAGCGGTGCGCCCGCATCCGCGTATGCGGCCACGCGGGAGGTGACCACGTAGCCCAGCTGGGAGATGGCTACGTAGGTAATGATGGCCAGTGCCATGCCGCCGAATTGCTTGATGCGCGCATCCAAGCCCCACTTGGGGCGCAGGTTAATGCCGGCCTTCTTCAGGTATGGCAATAGGATGAGGCACTGCACCATCACCGCCGTGGTGGTGCCCAGGCCCAAGAGCATGACGTGCGGATCGGCCACCGGCGTGGGCTCATGCGGGTCTAGCTGGCCGGGCAGGAAGCGATAAGCCAGCAGCACACCAATGGAGATGAAGTTATTGATCACCGGCGCCCAGGCGCCCGGACCAAAGATATTCTTGGTATTGAGGACGGCCTGGAAAAGGGCGAAGAGGCCGTAGAAAAGAATCTGCGGCAGCAGCAAGAAGGCCAAGGAAGTTGCCTGCACGGCATTGGCCTTGGAATCCTCCGGCAGCATCATCCTGGTTAAGAAGGGCGCGAGCACCACGGAGGCGATGGTGACTATGCCCAGGATGGAAAAGGCCAGGGTAAATAGCCGCCGGACAAAGGTCTCGCCGCGGTCCGTGTCTTCCTTTTCGGCGCGCACGAGGACGGGGACGACCAGAGAGGTCAACACCGCACCCAAAACGATCTCGGTGACGAGGTTGGGGATCTGGTTGGCGCTACTAAACGCAGTTCCCACCGTGGCGCCGAGCGTGGCGCCGATGAGCATCTGGCGCAAGAAGCCGGTGATGCGGGACAGCAGCGTCGCGATGGCCATCGTGCCTGTTGCGCGGATGACATCCTGATTGGATGATTCATTGTCCGCGTTGCGTCCAGTGAGCGCGGACTTATCCTCCTCAGGAGGAACGGTGGTGTCCTTCACCGCTGGGGTGGGGCGCTTTTCTGGTACCGGAGCGGGAGGAGAGGCCTGGACGATGCGGCCGCGGGCACCCGCCGGGGCGGGGTGCTCTGCCGGCACGGCGGCATCCTTCGGGTCAACTACACCCGCAGGTGACTTCTCCACGTGTTCGGCCTCGCGGCCAGTCTTATCAGTCATAGAGGATACAACTTCAACTTACTTTTTAAGCCTTTGTGATTTTTTGCGCCGATGGCGGCCTAGCCGGAAGAGCGTGGCTAAGACCAGCGCAAGGGCGCCGGCTATGCCGACGCCATACACGCTTACGATACCGGCACGCGTTTGCACAGCGATATTGATGGGCTCGGAGATGGTTTGCTTTTCTGGGGTAGCAAGCCATAGGCCAATGTCCGTGCGATCGGCGTCCTTAGGCATATCGGCGGTCATGGATACAGTAATAGAGCCCTTGGCCGGAATACGGACGCTCTTGGGTGTGTTGAGGCGCGCGCCATCGGGGGCATCGTATTGCAGCTTGGCCTCCACCGGTAGTGGCAGGCCATTTTCTGCCACGATGAGCAGCGGCGATGACTCGGATACGCGGGTATAGACATTGCCCGGTGGGATAAGAGCCACAGAAGAACGCAGGTCCCGCAGCGTATCGGAATGCACATCCATCGTGTGAGTGAACCGGCGCCGTGCCTCTGCATTGCTTCCCAAGCTATCGCGGTTGGTCAGCGAGAGGGCGGCGAGCAGATCCCGGCGCAAAGGCAGGACGAATTCATAGCGAGTGAGCGCGATATCTGGATCATCGACCATGATATTCATCAGCTCATCGGTATAGCGGGCCTGCTGCTCCACGCGGACGATATCGGATTCGGCAAAGGCGGCGGGATCGCTAAAGGGGCTGCCGGGCAGTGAACCGGGCTCCGCGGTCTCCTGCTTTAGGCTGCCGACGGTGCGCGGATGGGACTTACCGGAAGCGATGAGTGCCTCGGCAGAGTCGAGTGCGTACTCGGCCGCGCTGGGATCCAAGTAATTGGGCAAGCGCGCCACGGTGTCATCGCTCGCGGCCAAGCTCAGTGCGGCGCCGCCGGTGATGGCACGAGAAAGATCGGAATCGAGCGAGTAATCGTAGCGCAGCTCCGGGTTGGAATAGCCCACCGTCTGTGGCTTGGAGCCGGTTTGGGCGAGGAGGGCGCCCAGGGAGGCGTCGAAAGTCACGGCGCGGCCGGGCCACGAAGTATTATCCGCCACCAACGCGGGCAGGGGCAGTTGCTGATCCACATAGCCGGAGCCGACCGCGAGCACGGTGGTGGCCGGCTTGGCACCGAGGATTCGCTCGATGGTGTGATTGCCGCGTTGTAGCCCCTCATAAGTAAGGAAGGGATTATTCGCCTTGGCCACGGAGGAAGCATTGGCGTTCGCCCACGGCATAGACATAAAGCAATCGAGCTCGCGCAGGCGCTTGAGCCAGCGGGCAGCATCCTCTTTCCCCGTGCCGGGTTCGAGGTGCACATCGTCCTCGTTAGTAAACCACGAATCGCGCAGGCGCTTAGGGCGCTCGGCTTGAGGTGGGCGGGCCGAACCTACCTTATAGCCCTCCGCCATGCGGTTGACCGTATCCAAAAGGGCGGGATCGATGGCTACGCAGCCTGCCCCGCGCAGGTCGTGATCGGCGTACGTGCTGACCAAGCGATCGAGCCGGCCGCCCTCAGCCAGTTCATCTGCCAACTCATCAGAGGAGAGGATAAGCTCCTCTCCCCCAGCGCCGCCTGGTATCGAGTCGATATCGGCGCTGATGGGATAGATCACGGTGAGATCGTGGGGTGTGGGATCCGAGGGGGCATCGCCAAGCGCCTGCTCCTTCCCCTTCACCTGGCCCACAAGGCGTTCCTCCGCAAAGCTGACCGCCTCGCCGCCTACAGTGCCGGTGAGGGTAAATAGCAGCGGATAGGAGCCGGGCTCTTCGATGGCCAGGGTCTGCTCGCCGTGCAGGGAGGTGGGAACCTGGAAGGTGACCTCCCGGGATTCGCCCGGCTGCAGGGGTGCGGTGGTAGTGCTGGGGCCGTAATACGGGAATTCGCCGGTGGCCAGCTGCGTGCGGGCCTGCGCGGTGTCCTGCACGGCATCGCCGCGGCGGCTCGTGAGTTGGAGATCCTCCATGGTTTCGTCGGTGGGATTGTGCAGCCGGAAGGTCAGTTTCAGGTTCTTGCCCACGGTAAAGGGTTCGGCCGCAAGGAGATCAAGAGTGGCCCGCTCCGGCCCGCGCGCGCCCAACCATGCCTGGATATCCTGCTGCTTTTCGGCGGCCGAGTCCATCTGCGCGGCGGCCTCTGGTAGCGGCAGGCACACGCCCCACCCTGCTACCGCCATGCAGCCGCCCACGACGGCCCAAGACTTCAGGCGCTGGCGCATTACCGTGGGGTCACTTTCCCCGCCGCGGCTTCCTTTCGTGCGAGATCGGGAAGAAGATCATGCGCGATGCGCGCTAGCTTGCGCTCATCGGCGTAGGCCAAGTGCTCGATGAGTTCGGAGACGGGGATCCACGAGACCTCAGTGACCTCTGGATCCTCATCGTTCATAATGCCGTCTACAAAACGCAGCAGGTGGTGGTGCACGGTCTTATGGATGCGCACCCCATCAGAGACGAACCAGTAATCAATCATGCCGAGGTCCGCAAACACCTCGCCAAAAATGCCGGTTTCTTCCCATACCTCGCGTTCAGCGGTGACCTCCTTGGCCTCGCCATTTTCCACGTGGCCCTTGGGCATGGACCACAGCAGGCGTCCGCGGCGGTCGAGGCGGCCGATGAGCGCCACATAGAGCCGGGAAAGGTCGACATTGCCATTGGCATCGACGCACTCCGCCAAGCCGGAGACAACGAGGCCGCCCGCGGAGGTTTCATCGCGGGTTTCCATGGCCGTGGATTGGCCATTGCCACCGCGGTAGGGCTTGCGCTGCTGGGTGGTGCGGCGCGCGCGATTATCCGGCCGGCGGCGCCGCCTGCGCCGAGACCGGTTGCGGTTGCGGCCGCCTCCCTTGGAGGGGCCCTGTTCTTGGTTAGTCATCCCTGCCAATCGTAGTAGACTCTCACCCGTGAATTTTCAGGACACTCAGCTAATCGGCGTTCTTGCCCGCGCGGAATCCACCGTCTCCTCCCTCAGCAGCCTGCTGGGTGGACTGGTGGAGAAATTTGCCGCGCGCGGCTACTCGCTCTACCTCGTGGGCGGCTCTGTGCGCGATGCGCTTTTGGGCCGCTTGGGAAATGACCTGGACTTTACTACCCCGGCCCGTCCTGAGGTGGTCAAGGAGATTCTCGATGAGTGGGCCGAAACCGTGTGGGATACCGGCATAGACTTCGGTACCGTCTCCGCGGCCTACAAGGGCCAGCAGATTGAGATCACTACCTTCCGCTCCGATTCTTATGATGGCCAGTCCCGCAATCCTGAGGTGGTTTACGGTGACACCTTGGAAGGCGATCTTGTCCGGCGCGACTTCAAGGCCAATGCGATGGCCATTGAGCTGCTTGCCGACGCCTCCTTTAAGTTCCACGATCCCCTCCACGGCCTCCAAGACGTGGCTGACCGGGTGCTCGATACCCCGGATAAGCCGGAGATCTCCTTCCACGATGATCCGCTCCGCATGCTGCGTGCGGCTCGTTTCGCCTCCCAGTTGGAATTCCGCGTGGCGGATCGCGTTGTGGAGGCCATGCGGGATATGGCTGGCGAGATCCAGCGCATCACCGTGGAGCGCGTGCAGGTGGAGCTGGATAAGCTCATCTGCGGCACGGCCCCGTGGGATGGCATTGATCTACTGGTATCTACGGGAATCGCGGACTATATCTTCCCTGAGATCCCCGCGCTACGCATGACCGCGGACGAACACGCGCAGCACAAGGACGTCTATGCGCACTCGCTCAAGGTGCTGAGCCAGGCCATGGATCAAGAGGAAGATGGACCTGATCTTGTCCTGCGCTGGGCGGCGCTGCTGCACGATATTGGCAAGCCGGATACCTTTGATAACACCGATGGCAAGGTCTCCTTCCACCACCACGAGGTGGTGGGCGCCAAGCTCGCCCGCAAGCGCCTGCGCAAGTTGAAGTACCCGAAGGCCACCACGGAGTCCATCGGCCAGCTGGTGTACCTACACATGCGCTTCCACGGGTTTGGGGAAAATCAGTGGACTGATTCCGCCGTGCGTCGCTATGTCACCGACGCCGGCAAGCTTCTTCCCCGCCTGCACAAGCTGGTGCGCGCGGATTGCACCACCCGCAATGCCAAGAAGGCCCGCCGCCTCCAGCGCACCTACGATCAGCTCGAGGAGCGTATCGAAGAGATCGGCCGCAAGGAGGACTTGGCCCGCGTGCGTCCAGACCTCGACGGCAACGAGATCATGGAGATCTTAGGGCTCCAGCCCGGCCCTGAGGTGGGCCAGGCATGGTCCTATCTCAAGGAGCTGCGCCTCGAGCATGGCCCCCTCGAGCGCGAGGAAGCGATTGCGAAGTTGCGTGAGTGGTGGGATTCTAAACAGTGATGTTTGCCGATAGATTATTCAACGCCCTCGAGCGCAATGACCCCGCCCCCGGCCAGCTGCTCATCGCCGCTCCGGGGATGCTTTCGCCGGAATTCGCCCGTTCCGTCATTCTCGTTATTGAGCACAATGACATGATGACCTTCGGCGTGGATCTGACCAAGCGCTCCGAGGTGGCGATTTTCAATGTGCTGCCGGAATGGCTTCCCGTTGTGGCCAAGCCGCAGGCGCTGTACATCGGCGGCCCGCTCAATCAGCAATCCGTCGTAGGACTCGCGCAGACCAACCAGGGCGTCGATCCGGACAAGCATGACCGACTCACCCGCCTCGCCCCGCGCCTCGCGCATGTGGATCTGCGTGCCGACCCAGAAGAGATAGAGCCCTTGGTCTCGGGCATGCGCATGTTTGCCGGCTACGCCGAGTGGGGCCCAGGCCAGCTCGCGGAGGAAATTGAGGCCGGCGAATGGTTCGTCTCCCCTGCCCTGGCCCAAGACGTCATTACGCCGGGTCCGGCCGACCTCTGGTCCGATGTTATGAAGCGCCAACCCATGCCGTTGCCGCTGTACTCCACCTACCCTGTCAACGTGGAAGACAATTAATTCCTATCGCGCTGCAGGCAGTGGGCTAAACTAGCCCGCATGCGTGAGGATATTTCCCAAGGTTTGCGGGATACTAGGGCCGCCGCCATCGGCCTCATTCCCCTCGGCCTAGCCTTCGGCCTGCTCATGGTCCAATCCGGCTTCAGTTGGTGGTGGACGCCGATTTTTTCCATCGTCATCTACGCCGGCTCTATGGAGTTCCTGGCTATTTCCATGGTCACCGGCGGCGCCACAGCCTTGGCTTCCCTAGTTACCGGTTTCATGGTCAACTTCCGCCATATTTTCTATGGCCTCACCTTTCCTCGCCAACGCATTCACTCGCGCCTAGGCAGGGCTTATTCCACCTATGCGCTTACCGACGAAACCTATGCCATCGTCTCCTCCCTCCCCACCGAAGACCGCCCGACCGGATCCCGGATCCTCACCATCCAAATTTTTTGTCAGGCTCTGTGGGTAGGCGGTGGCATTGTCGGTGCTCTCGCCGGTCAGGTGATTCCCTCTTCAGTGCAGGGCATGGAATTCGCCCTAGTGGCGCTGTTCGTCGTGCTGGCGATGGATTCCTTCCGCAATAACCAGGACTTCTCTTTGCCTTTGAGCGCGGCAATGGTAGGAATCCTCGCAGCCGCCTTCGCTCCTGGACAACTCCTCATGGTGGCTCTCAGCGTCTACTTCATCCTGCTCATTGTTCGGTACCTATCCCCACGCGTCGATGCCGCTTTCAGCTTGCGTAGGCGAGGCGACCTTAAGGGATTCCGGGAGGAGTGCTAAATGCCCGCAGGAGTCACCCTTGCTTCTATCGTGACAGTCTTGGTTCCCATCGGTTTGATTACCGTTGTACTTCGCCAACTTCCTTTCTCCTTTGTGAAATGGATGAAGGATAGTCAGTTCCTTTCCTTGCTCGGCATGATGATGCCTGTGGGCGTGATGACCATCTTGGTGGTGTATACCGTCCACGGGCAGGGCGACGCCCCCGGTGGTATCTGGGCGGCTTTACTCGGCGTGCTCGTTACCTTTTTACTCCACCTGTGGAAGCGCGAGTCAGCGCTGTCCATCTTTGGCGGGACCGCCTTCTACATGCTCCTCGTCAACGTAGTCTTTTAGCCCCTGTGATTCTTATAAGCCGAACTTGGCGGTGGCTTCGGACCATAGGGCGTCGAACCGAGACTGGTCCACGTATTGCGCGCTAATGTCCGGAAAATCATCATAGGTATCCGGGTGAGGGACAACCTCTTGCGGCTGATCTACGTTGCCCGTGGAACTAGTAGGTGTCGCTACCCCGACGATGGCATCCGAGGGATCCAGTGCAATCATGCGCACCATGCGGCAGCTGGTTGCGTCGCGCTCTTCCATTTCCGCCATGTGGATCGCTGAGCCCACGCCGGGCACATTCAGTTCGGTTCGTACGTATAGGTAATTCGTCATGGCATTTAAGTGTAGCTACGTGCTGGGACGCTGTGCGTAACGGGCCGCTAGCCACGAGCACATCATGAGCTGAACCTGGTGGTAAATCATCAACGGGAGGATTAGTAGACCAAGGGATGCGCCGCCAGAAGCGAAGATTACCGACGCCATTGGCAGTCCCGTGGCTAAAGACTTTTTCGATCCACAGAACTCGATTGCAATGGTATCGGCGCGATTGAATCCCATTTTTTGGCTTGCCTTTCTGGTGAGCCACAGCATGAAGGCGACGAAGATCGCGGCGAAGACGACTAGGAACGCCAGATCCCACAGGGAAATAGAGGACCAAATTCCGTCCACCACACCCTTGGAAAAAGCCGAATATACCACCATTGCGATTGAGCCGCGGTCCACGCCTTTGGTGGCCTTGCTTTGCGCAGCCTTCCCCACCCAGCGTCGAGTTAGCTGACCTAAAACAAATGGCGCCAACAATAGAAGGGCGATTTCGCCGAATACAGACGTATCGATGTGAACTCCTCCCCCAGTTCCCATCAGGAGCATGACGAGCAATGGGGTGATGAATACTCCCACCAAGTTTGAGGCAGAAGCCGATACGATTGCGCCCGCCACGTTTCCCTTCGCGATTGAGGTGAAGGCAACCGAAGATTGCACCGTGGATGGAACCAGCGTGAGGAATAAGATGCCCAGGTACATGTCGTGCGATATGACAGCGGTGAGTGGGCGCAGAGCTATGCCTATAAGCGGGTAAACCACAAAGGTGAAAGCGAGAATTGTGAGGTGTAGCCGCCAATGCTTGAGTCCGTTGAGGGCTTCTTGAGTGGAAAGCCTCGCGCCATACAAGAAGAAGAGTAGCGCGATGGCCACGTTTGTTAATTGGCCGAATATGTCGGCAAAGCTCCCGCGGGCTGGTGCAATGATCGCAATGATGACCGCTAGGATAATGAGGACGATAAGCGGGTCGGGTATTTTCAAACGCTGCAGCATGCTAAGAGTTTAAACCCTATTCGTCATCACATGCTGCAGATGCTCGGGCCAAGAAAACACAACCCGTGTAGTTTCACGTGAAACCACACGGGAAATGCACTTTAGGCCGTGGTGACGTTAGAGCCGTCTTGTTTAACTTCGTATTCTTCCAATGGATCGCGCCCCGGGCCGGAGATTACGCTTCCATCGCTGAGATTGTAGGAAGTGTTATGTGCCGTGCAAGTGGCCGTCATGCCATCAATCTTGGTGATTGGATTGTGTTGGTGGGGGCAGGTTTGAGAATAGGCCTTAAACTCACCTTCCTTGGGCTGGGTGAAGATTACGCCATCAACAATCTTCGCAGAGCCAATCGGAATCTCGGTAGCCGCAATTTCTGCGGACGGAGAAGAGCCACAAGCTGCGGCGTAGGCGCCTGCAAATGTGGTGGCGGTTCCAAGCAAAAACATTCGACGGGAGCACTTAATCATGCCTCTACTCTAGCCCGTTGGTCTTGCGTAATGTGCCACACCCGTTTGGCCGGTTGTAATCAGAGTTTCACGTGAAACACTGTAGTTAGTTAGCTAGGAGTCCTTCCCAAGTCTCCGGAGAGCCACCGGAGGTAGCGACAAGTTCATAGGTGCCGGACTCAATTCCTAAATCATCTACGATGCTCTGAGCAGATTGCTGTTCTTGCGCTTCTGCTACGGACGTCGTTACCTTGTGGTCTTGCTCAGTGTAAGCGCCGATCGCAAAAGTTGAAGCGGCGATGGCCGCCAGGGCGGTACTTTTCTTCATGCACTATATTCTGCCCTTCAGGGGGCTGGTTGCGCTCTTGCCTGTCAGGGTTCCATGGTAGCTTTACGTAACCTCTACCCTCTCTCGCAGGAACAAGAATGGGACGATGAACCTACTGTAGGTGAGGTCAAGTATGGGTCATGGCCAGAAGATATACTGAATTATAATATCGGCTGTTACTAAAACGGAATAAGCAACTGCTCCGACTATTAGCGTCACTGTGACTATAACAAAGTGCAGCGATAATTCAATATGAAAGGCATAGCTACAAAAATTCCCCTTCTGGATGAAATGTAATTCTTTTCCAGAAGGGGGTTGGTTGTGCAGGAGTGCGTGGCTACCTGTCAGATTCGCGAGCGGCGTGACGGAGCGCGTCGACATCAACCTGGGGCGCGGGTGCTGCGGCGGCCTCCTCCCCACCGCAACCGTCGGAACCACAATTACAGGATTCTCCACAACCCTCCTCATCCGCGTGTGCTTGTTCGTAGAGGAACGCGGCACGAGAGCCGAGATTGGAACCGACGGAGAGGGCTAGAACTGCGGCCACAAAGGTAAGAACTGGAATCAGCCACATCCAGCCCTCAGCGCGGAGCGCGACGATGCCGCCGAAGACTAAGCAGACGCCGCTCAGCATCCAGAATGGCCCGGCGACGCGATGGGCATTGTCCCATGCTTCACGGGACTTGCGAATTTCCTGCAGCCGCAAGCCGATATAGCTATTTCCAGGTAGGCGCTTGGTGGAGGCCAAGGCACCCACGACGATAAGAAAGACGGCGAGGATTAAAAAGATGATTCCCACAGCGATCATGTATTCAGTTTAACCTTGTAGCGCCAAGATAAAAATCGTGGCTGGGGTGAGTGTTCTGGCTATGCCTCCGGTCGGGTAGTATGCCTTTAAGGTCGATCGATAGATATTGAATTGACCGTTGCCTCTGTACCGTACTGTTTCACCCTGGGATTGTTTACCAAGGGGCGAAACACCCGATTTGATTGTAAGTACATGAATCTCAAGAAACTCTCGGAATCTCTGTTGTTCCGCATCATCGTCGCCATCATCCTTGGCGTGGTGGTGAGCCAATTCGCGCCCGAATGGTTTGGCCGCGTATTCGCCACCTTCAATGGACTCTTTAGTAACTTCCTCAATTTCTTTATTCCGGTCCTCATCTTCGCGCTTATCGCCCCGTCGATTGCTGGTCTGGGACGGGGAGCCGGAAAATGGCTGGGTGTTACTGCAGGTATTGCCTACGGCTCAACGATTGTTGCGGGTCTTCTTGCCTACGTACTTGCGCACTGGCTCTACCCCACCATGCTCAGTGGTCAGGATCTGATTACAAATGTCTCCGATATTGATGAGGGGGCACTCACTCCGTACTTCGAGGTGGAAATGGCGCCGCCTTTTGAGGTCATGACGGCTCTCTTGTTGTCATTCTGCATCGGCGTAGCGATGACTACAGTGAAGTCCGATACCTTGTATGCGGTCACAAAGGAATTGGAGAGCGTAGTAGTCAAGGTCATTTGGGGCTTTGTAGTGCCAATTTTGCCCTTCTATATCTTCGGCATGTTCCTAGGCTTGGGTATGAATGGCAATTTGGGCTCAGTGCTCTCGGCCTTCGCCAAGGTCCTGATCCTGGCGGTTGTCATGACTCTGGTCTATCTGGTGCTCCAGTACATTATCGCTGGCGCAATTATCGGAAAGAATCCTTTCAAGGCACTGCGCAATATGGTGCCGGCATATTTCACCGCACTGGGAACCTCTTCTTCGGCCGCGACAATTCCGGTGTCTTTGGAGTCGACGCTGAAGAATGGCATTTCGAAGCCGGTGGCAAGTTTTGTTATTCCTCTGTGTGCGACCATCCACCTCTCCGGTTCCATGATTAAACTGACGCTCTATGCTTTTGCCATCGTGTACATGGCGAACCTGGATATTAGTACGAGTACCGGACTTGGTTTCATCTTCCTATTGGGAATCATGATGATTGCGGCACCGGGTGTGCCCGGCGGCGCGGTCATGGTCGCAGCTGGACTACTGGCGGACATGATGGGCTTTGACGATGGCATGGTGGCACTGATGATCGCCGCCTATATTGCTATCGATTCGGTTGGCACTGCCGCCAACGTTACTGGCGACGGCGCTATCGCGATGATCGTGGACAAGTTCGCGGGCTCCAAGAAGGACCACACCGAAGAGGAATCTGCAGAAGCAACCGCGTAGAGGCTTTTTATAGGGAACCCTCCTCAGCTGCCGAGGGCTGAGGAGGGTTCTTCGCGTCTTCAGGACTACTCTTGAGTCGCTGCCTTCATGCGAGCTACATACTCGGCGAGTTCCTTATGCAATGCTTTCTCATCGGAAATGCGACCTGGAGTTCCTTCTACTGGCCTGCCTTCCGTGTCTGTTTCACGTGAAACGTAGCGATCAATAATCTTGGTGATTGCGGAGCCTGTAATAGCCCCCGCTGCCCCAGCGGTCACGGCGTCGCGCACGTGTTGCGGCTCAGATATGCCGAATCCTAACAGCACCGGAGGTCCGTCAAACCTCTTGATGTTAGCGACGACTTCTTCTAGGCCAATTGTTTCTGATTGTTTTTCGGCACCGGTAACTCCATCGCGTGAAACTGCGTAGATATATCCCCGCGAGCTTTGAGCGACGCCCTCGAGGGTGTGTGCTGTCGCGCGGGCTGGGGCGATAAAGATTGGATCAATACCGGCCTTTTCCGCTGCGGTGATGAATGGAGCACCTTCGCGAACGGGGACGTCGGGAAGCAAAATGCTATCCGCGCCCGCTTCTGCAAACTCGGCGTAGAACCGGTCGAAACCGCAAGTGAACGCCACATTGCCGTAGATGAGCATGCCGATGGGAAGCTCGGGAAATTCCGCGCGGATTGTTCGCACCTGTTCCAAGGCGGAATCTACGGTGGCGCCGCCATCGATCGCGCGAAGGTGGGAGGCCTGAATGGTGGGGCCGTCGGCCACTGGGTCAGAAAATGGAACACCTAGCTCCAATGCATCGGCTCCGGCCGCGACGACGGTTCGCACGATGGCCAGCGTGTGCTCCGGCGTGGGATCGCCCAACATAAGGAATGGGACGAAAGCGCCCTCTCCCCTGTTGTGTAGTGAGCGGAATAGGTCTTCGTATCGAGTGCTCATTAGTTCTTCTCCTGGAGTTCAAATTCTGGGTGGGTCTCAAGGGTGTGGCGAACGTGGTCGATATCTTTATCGCCGCGACCGGAAAGGGAGACCAAGATGTTGATGTCCTCGTCCTTACGCTTTAACGCGTAGGCCAACGCATGGGAGGACTCGAGGGCAGGAATGATTCCTTCTTTTGTGGATAGAAGCTGGAATGCTTCGAGTGCTTCGGCGTCAGTAATGCCGACATACTGTGCACGGCCACTGGCGTGTAAGTGTGCGTGCTGCGGTCCTACACCTGGGTAGTCGAGTCCGGCGGAAATAGAATAGGATTCTTCCACTTGGCCGTCCGCGTTGCGCATGAGGTAGCTGCGCGCGCCGTGGAGGATGCCGACCGTACCGTTGTTGATGGTGGCACCGTGCTTGCCGGAGTCTAGACCTTCGCCGCCAGGTTCGGCGCCGACGAGTTCCACTTCCTCTTCCTCAATAAAATCTGCGAACATACCGATTGCATTAGAACCGCCGCCGACGCAAGCCACGACTACATCCGGTAGCCCACCGGTGCGCTCAAGCATCTGGGTCTTAGCCTCTTCAGAGATGACCTTGTGGAACTCTCGGACGATGGTTGGGAATGGATGCGGCCCGGCCGCGGTCCCGAGGAGATAGTGGGATTCATGGAAGGTGGCGGTCCAATCACGGAGGGCTTCATTTACCGCGTCCTTAAGAGTTCCGGATCCGGTGTCGACGGCGACGACCTTCGCGCCCATCAGCTCCATTCGGAATACGTTTGGCTGTTGTCGGGCCACGTCTTTAGCGCCCATGTAGACCACACACTCGAGATCAAGAAGTGCGCAAGCAAGTGCAGTAGCGGTGCCGTGCTGTCCCGCTCCGGTCTCGGCAATAATGCGTGTCTTCCCCATCCGCTTTGCTAGCAGTGCCTGACCAAGGACCTGGTTTGTCTTGTGTGCTCCACCGTGTACGAGGTCTTCACGTTTGAGGAAGATGCGCGCCTTGCCCCCGAGGTTCCTCGCCTCTGTAATTGGTGTGGGACGGCCGAGATAATCACGCAATAGCGTGCTTAGCTCTTTGCGAAATGCGGGGTTGTTTTGTGCGTCGACAAAGGCCTTCTCAAGTTGGTCGAGCGCCGGGATGAGGGATTCGGGGACGAACTGTCCGCCGAATTCACCAAAGTATGCCGGAAGGAGCGTTTCACGTGAAACTGTCATCGTTCTCTTCTTTCTATGGGTGTGTGTAGTTTCGAATGGTGCTAAAGGCTTGGGCGATCAATGAGGAGTCCTTGCGGCCGGGCGCATGCTCCAAGCCTGAATTGAGGTCGAGTCCCGCCGTGTCGATTGACAGTGCCTCTTCTAGGTTGTCTAGCCGGAGCCCGCCGGCGAGCAGGGATTTCTCCTTCACTTCAGGGGGAATCGTCCGCCATTCAAAAGTGGTTCCTGTCCCGCCACTGCCGGAGTCGAGGACGAGTGCCTCTACTTCTGGTACTAGGTCCGGCGTCAAGGAAGCGAAGTCAGGGTTATGCATGTCGATGGCCCGCCAAAGGTTGAGACCGTTAGCGACGCCGCGAACATCGTGAAGGAGTTTCAGCTCTGCTTCCCTACTACCTTGGAATGGGGCGTGGAGCTGTAGAACTTTGAGGCCGGGGACCCCGGCTAGGCTCCGTAGTGTTTCCACATCCGTAGACCGCGTCACGGCTACGTACTCCAGCTCTGGTTCTGCGGAAATGATGCTTTGTGCGGTTTCACGTGAAACACTGCGGGGCGAATCCGGCGCGAAGATGAGTCCCCCGTATCGGGCTCCAGCAGCACGGGCTGCTTGTGCGGAGGAGGCGGTGGTAAGGCCGCATACTTTATTGGCGCCATAGACGAGGTCACGCGCCGCTCGATCGATGTCCTCCTGGGAGGTGAGCTGTGAGCCTACAAGGAAGGCATGTGCGTGGGCTCCTAACCGGCGGACGGTGGCATTATCGCGGATTCCAGATTCGGAAACTATCACCTTTCCGTCTGGAATATGGCGGGCTAGGCGTTCGGTGCGGCCCAGGTCGATGCTGAGATCGTGGAGGTTGCGGTTGTTAATGCCGATGATATCGACGCCAAAATTCACTGCGCGATCCACTTCGTCCTCGGTAATGGCTTCAGTCAAGACGTCTAGGCCTAGTTCGTCCGCCAGTGCCTTGAGCTCACCGTAGGTGTCATTGTCCACGATAGACATCATGAGCAAGATGGCATCGGCACCGTAGTAACGCGCGGCATAGACCTGGATGGGATCGACGATGAAGTCTTTGCACAGCACCGGCACATGGGTGGATAGCGCGACGGTCTGTAAGTGGTCATAGTTGCCGCCAAACCGATTGGGCTCGCATAACACCGAGATGGCGGAGGCATAGCGAGAGTAGATCCGGGCAATATCGCCCGGGCGATAGTCCTCGCGAATTTTGCCAAGGGACGGCGAGGCGGACTTGCACTCCATGATGAAGCGGTTGGTGCCACGGAGGGCGTCGGCAAGCGAACGCTCCGAGCGTGGCACGCTAGCCAGGTCCACGTGGGACAGGCGCTCTCGGAGTGCGGGCAGGTGAGTGCGACGCTGGGCGACGATCTCCTCGAGCACCGTAGGCAAAGTATTCTCCGACATTAGCTCTCCTCCCCTACTGCATAGTTGGCGCTCTCGTGAAGGGTGAGCCACTGTTCAACAGTGCCGCTGCCAATCAGTTCCTTTGCGTGAGTGACTCCCGCCGCAATAGTTTCCGTGGTCCCGTTGAGGTAAAACATGGCGCCGGCGGTAGCGGCAATGGCGTCACAATGGGCGGGCTCGCCGCGGCCGGCAAAAACCGTGCGGAGGGCTTGGGCATTGGCGGCGCCGTCGCCGCCGGCTAGGTCCGCTAGTTCGTGGCGCTTGATGCCGAGGTCTTCTGGGGTGAGCTCATAAGAGACAATCTCGCCGTCGTTGAGCTCCCAGACCTGTGTCGTGCCGTGGGTAGCGATCTCATCCGTTCCAGCACCATGGAAGACCAAGGCGCGCTCTCGGCCGAGCTCTCGAAAGACTTCCGCGATGAGTTGGCCTTGGGCTGGGTTTGCGATGCCCATAATTTGCAGTGACGGGCGTCCTGGGGACAGGAGGGGTCCTAGTGTATTGAAGATGGTGGGGATACCTAGCGCCTTGCGCACCGGTTGTACGTGGGCGACCGCTGGGTTGTAGGCCGGGGCGAAGAGGAACGTGAAGTTGGAAGCTTTAAATTGGCGCACTGCTCGGGCGGCGTCTAGGTCCAGTGGGATATTCAGGGCTTCGAGGACATCGGCTGATCCGGACTTGGAAGAGACCGAGCGGTTGCCATGCTTGATCATTCTCACTCCCCCGGCGGCGGCAATGAGGGAGGCGCCCGTAGTGATATTGATAGTATTCGCGCCATCGCCACCAGTGCCGGCCGAATCCATGAGTCCTTTTCCAGTGATGGGGAATGGATAGCCCACTTTCAAGAAAGCTTTGGCCGCGCCGGCAATGTCTGCGAAGGTCTCGCCGCGGGTGCGAATATGGGTAAGCAGCGCCGCGATATGAATATCGTCGTAGTCGCCCACAGCCAAGGGGGTAAATACCTCCATGGCTTCTTCCATGGTGGGCTGAGAGTTATTCAGGAAGGCTTGTAAGGTACGCAGGGGTGTGTGATTCATTTTTAGTGCTCCATATCCATAGTGGTGTGCATAAATAGTTGATTAACGCAACTTTCAAGCATGAGGGGGCCGCGGGGAGTGAGGATGGACTCAGGGTGGAACTGCACGCCGAGAGCCCTACCGTCGTCCGTTTCGGCCGCCATGGCTACCTCTCCGATGTCCGTGGACGTACGTGCGAGACAACGCATCCCCCGAGGGAGGTCCGTACATCCAAGCGAGTGATAGCGCGCCACCGGAACTTGCGTACCAAGGTGACCCGGTTGGTCCGGCTCAGTATCGGTGGCAAGGCCCTGAAAGACGGGGTGCATTACGCCGGCCTCGGTCAGGGTCATCGGGATGGACTTCCCGTGCACGGGGCCGCACGGTTTGACCGAACCGCCGTGGTGCTCGAGTAGTGCTTGGAAGCCGAGGCATACGCCAAGGATTGGGGTGGTGCCTAGGGTGGCGTCGATAAGTTCCATCATGCAGCCGGCGTCCCGTGGATGACCGGGGCCCGGGGAAAGCACAATAATGTCGGGTTGTGCGCGCAGCACGTCGTGCACCGCTACGGTATTACGAAACACGGTGGTGTCGAACCCAGCAAGGGCATCGACGAAGTTGTAGACAAAAGAATCGTGGTTATCTAGCAGGACAATATGCGGCGAGCTCATCGCTGTACCTCCAACTCGGCTCCGTGTGCAATGGCGATGGCATGGAGTACGGCGTAGGCCTTATGCACCGTTTCATCGGCCTCGGCTTGCGGCACGGAATCCTTGACCACTCCGGCGCCGGCTTGCACCACTGCGGTTCCGTCCTGGACGTAGGCCGAGCGGATGACGATGCAGTTATCCATGGCTCCATCGCCGCGCAGGTATCCCACCGCCCCGCCATAGGAGCCGCGGCGCTTTCCCTCCGTGCGGCGCACCAGTTCGGTGGCGCGCAGTTTGGGAGCTCCGGTGAGCGTTCCCATGTTCATGCACGCCCGGTAGGCATCGAGCGCATCGAAGTCTGGGTGGAGCGTCGCTGTGACTCGGGAGACCAAGTGCATGACCCGCGAGTAGCGGTCAACGTGCAGGAGTTCTGCTACCTTCCGGCTGCGGGGCACGGCCACGCGAGCGAGGTCATTGCGTGCAAGGTCAACCAGCATCGTGTGTTCCGCAATCTCTTTCTGGTCTGTACGCATGTCCAACTCGTTGCGAATATCTAGTTCATGGTTGATGCTGCCATCCGGGTTGAGCCCGCGCGGCCGAGTTCCGGCGATGGGATAGAGCTGGACCTGCCTATCTTCTGACGTGAATTTGAGGTTTGATTCTGGCGAGGCGCCGAAGAGCTCATAGGCGGCACCGCGGACGTAGAACATATAGGGCGAGGGGTTAGTCTTGCGAAGCGCCCGGTAGGCAGCCAGGGCGTTGGGGCATTCCACGGTGAAGGCGCGCGAGGGCACTACTTGGTAGATATCGCCGGCGTGAATACTGCCTTTGAGCTTGGCGACGTCCGCCCGAAACCCCGCATCATTCACATCGGCCACCGCCCGGATCCTTTCCCTTTGCGGCGCCGTGGGACGGGCGGCCGCCGGCAGTGAGGCAAGAGAATCCAACTCTTCCTTCAGGTGCCCTTCGTCGATGTCCCAGCCTTCTAGGCGCGCAGTCCCTTGCAGGTGGTCCACTGCGAGGACCGTTTGGGCTACCAAGAATTCAAAGTCCGGGTAGGTGTTGACCCCAGGCTCAACCTCGGGGAGTTCCTCAAAAGTAGCGAAGTAGTCATAAGCGAATCCGCCCCCAAGGAACGGCAATATTGGAGAGGAATAGTTGGCTTCTAATTGCAGGAACCGCAAAACATCGGCGGTAGATTCGGCAAGAAGCCGTTCCCGCTCGTCTGGAAGCGTGGACTGCGAGAACTCGAAAACTGCCCCGGTAGTTTCACGTGAAACTAGGCGATGGTGGAACCGGTCCTCGAGGGAAGGAAGGAGCGTCTCCCCTGCCTCCGTGAGCGCGCGTACCTCTACCCTCTGGCCGTGGCATGTTACTTTCAGGGCGGCCCTGAGGACCGCGAGGCAATTGAGATTCTTCTTTGTCTCAATGTCCGCGCTTTCGAGAAGTAGGGAGTCGTGCGGTTGTGCGAGGGCGTCAAAGATTGCGGCCGCATCACTGCCGTAGGAGATGTCGCGAGTGGCGGTGTATGGCATTGCAGTGCCCTTTCGATGGGTGTGGGGAACGGGGAAACGGATAGGAAGCTTCCGCGAGCAGAGGCACTAAAACGCCAAAAGGCCCGCAGAATGCGAGCCTAAAAATGGGATGTGGAATAAGGCCCGCGGGTTACGCGCGCCACCACCAAGCAGTAGTCATCTTCTTCATAACGGTCATACTAACCTACATTTCTATAGCCTGTCAGGTAATCGATAAAAATATTCGCCCTCTCCCCCTAAGCGCTTGTGCTTGGCGCAGAACCAATAAAGCCAGCTAACGAATCGCGGTACTGTGGGGTGCATTCACGCAATGGAGAAAGGTGATGAATATGAGCATCGACCAGAAGGAACTACTAGCGAAGGTCCCCACTCAGCTTTTGATTGGCGGACAGTGGCGCGACGCGTCTTCCGGCGAGACCTTTGACGTAGAAAATCCCGCGACGGGCGCGACTATCGCCACGCTGTCGTCAGCGAATTCTGATGATGCGGTGGCTGCCCTCGATGCTGCCTGTGCGGTACAAGATGAGTGGGTGCGCACCACCCCGCGCGAGCGCGCCGATATACTCCGCCGCGCCTTTGAATTGGTACACGAGCGCGCCGATGAATTCGCCACCCTGATGACCCTTGAGATGGGAAAGCCCTTTGCCGAGTCCCAAGGTGAGGTCACCTATGGTGCGGAATATTTGCGGTGGTTCAGTGAGGAAGCCACGCGTGACTATGGCCGCTACTCCCCTGTCCCGGAAGGCACCTTGCGCATGGTTACCCGCCGCAAGCCCGTGGGTCCGTGCCTATTGATTACTCCGTGGAACTTCCCCCTCGCCATGGCCACCCGGAAGGTTGCCCCAGCCGTTGCAGCGGGCTGCACCATGGTCCTGAAGCCGGCCAAGCTGACGCCGCTCACCGCGCAGTACTTCGCGCAAACCATGCTCGATGCTGGTCTGCCACAGGGCGTGCTCAATGTTGTCTCCGGCAGCTCCGCTTCGGCCATTTCGGAGCCTTTGCTTGCCGACGCCCGCTTGCGCAAGCTCTCCTTCACCGGTTCTACCCCAGTGGGCAAAACCCTCCTCAAGGGTGCCGCGGATAATGTCTTGCGCACCTCTATGGAGCTCGGCGGTAATGCACCGTTCATTGTTTTCGAGGATGCGGACATCGACCAAGCGGTTGCGGGAGCTATGGGCGCCAAGATGCGCAATATCGGCGAGGCCTGCACCGCGGCCAATCGCTTCTTGGTGCACGAGTCCGTGGCAGAGCAGTTTACACAGAAGCTGGCAACAGAGTTTGAGAAACTCGTCGTTGGCAATGGCATGGACGAAGGCGTGACGTGTGGTCCGCTGATTGAGGCTAAGGCGCTCGACAATGTTGCAGCCCTGGTTGAGGATGCGGTGGACAAGGGTGCGACCGTTGTCACCGGTGGCACCCGCGGCGAGGGCGCGGGCCACTTCTATGCGCCCACTATCCTGAGCAATGTTTCACGTGAAACTCGCGTGGCTCAGGAAGAAATTTTTGGACCGGTCGCGCCCATCCTAACCTTCAAGGATGAATCGGAAGCGCTAGAGATTGCGAACGATACGGAGTACGGACTTGCCTCCTATGTATATACGGAGGATTCCGATCGCCTCTGGCGCGTTGCCGACGGCCTCGAGTTTGGGCTGATGGGATTCAATGCCGGTGTCATCTCCAATGCCGCTGCCCCATTCGGTGGCGTCAAGCACTCTGGTTTAGGGCGCGAAGGCGGCGCCGAAGGTATTGAAGAATATACCTCGGTGCAGTACTTGGGTATCCGTGATCCTTATGCCGGCGCCTAGGATTCAAGAACTTTTCTTAAGCGCGAATAAGTCAACGCTACCTACCCAGTGCGTAGCATTTTCCAGTTCAAAGTGTAGCGATTGTCGGTAGCCGCCCGTGTACGGGCGGCGTCGGTAAGGGCCTGGAAAGCTTTTCAATTAACCTTTGCAGCCTGCGGGGCGTATAGTTCCTCTCCGTAAAATTTAATTTCTATTTCCTTCATCTGCGATGCGTGGCCTTATGGCCAGCGCGTGGAGAGGGAATTTTCTTTTTGTTATTTGGAGTGAGTATATGACGTCTACAGAATCTGCAGCGGCTAAGCCGCCGCTGATTACGCCTACGTTTGTCCTCGCGTGGGTGGCTAATTTTTGTCAGTTCTTGGTCTTCTACCTGTCCGTAACCACCATGGCCCTCTACGCGGTAGAGAGTTTCGGGGCATCGGATACCGTGGGTGGTTTCGCCTCCAGTGCCTTTGTTCTGGGCGCGACGTGCATGCGCGTGTTCTCCGGCTGGATCGTGGACCGCGTGGGCCACAAGAAGGCGGCCTTGACTTCACTGGTCTTCGTCACAGTTGTAGCTGTGGCGTACTTTTTTGCGCATAATGTTGCGGTCTTGATTATCGTGCGAATGGTGCACGGCGCGGGCTATGCCTTGACCTCTACCGCACTCATGGCGGTAGCGCAGTCCGTTATCCCGCACGAGCGCCGTGCGGAAGGCACCGGATACTTCGCCTTGGGCACTACCCTGGCAACCGCGTTCGGTCCAGCTATCGGCCTGTTCTTGGCCAATAACATCGGCTACACTACGCTATTTGCAGTCGCCCTTGGCGCAAATATCGTTTCCCTGATCCTGGCCTTGGTGCTGCGCTATCCGGCCGAGGTTTCCTCCGAAAAGCCGGCCTTTAGGCTGCGCAATGCCGTACACCCCAACGTGGTTCCCATCGGTCTATTCATGCTCCTAGTCGGCATCGCCTACTCCGGCGTGGTTACCTACCTCAACGCCTATGCACGCAAGGAAGACCTGGCCACCGGCGCAGGGCTGTTCTTCATTGGCTATGCGGTCACGATGCTCATCATGCGCTTCGTCTTGGGGCGCATCCAGGACCATAAGGGTGATAATGCCGTGATGTACCTCGGATTGGCCGCCTTTGTCGTGGCGCTGCTGCTTATGGGCTTCCCCACCAATGACGTCATGCTGGTGGTCGCGGGCGCCTGCACCGGTTTGGGCTTCGGCACCCTCAGCCCCGCCTGCCAAGCCATCTCCGTGCGCTCGGTGCCTGCCGCGCAAATGGGCGCGGGCATCTCCACCATGTTCCTGCTCATGGACCTCGGCATTGGCCTGGCTCCATTCGGCCTGGGCCCCATCGTTGCGGCAACGGGCTTCGACACGATGTATCTCATTCTCGCGGGCCTCGTGGTTATCGCCGCTATCTACTACTTCTTTGTGCACGGCCGCTTCCCAAAGGCGAAGGGGCACCATCTGAGCTTTGAAAAGGGCGAGTAACACAGTTACCACTCCCCTACTTCGCACTTAGCATGTAAGGCACGCCAGCACTGAGTGCTGGCGTGCTTTTGTTATGCGCGCACTCCGGGGGAGAAGACTGTGCTGGACTCTTGGCAAGCTAAACGTCGTGACGTGGCCTGCGGTTCCGGAAGTAGAGTATGCGTCTAGACTCGCTGTGCAGGGATGTGCCGACTAACGGTCCCGGTCCCTACTGTGGGCCTCTGCGGCTTCCCATAGCGCCGAGTACAAGCCACTGGTGCCTGGCCTGCAGGCCTAGGGCGGGGCAATGACGAGCCCGATATGAGGACGCGGGACGGGCGGATATCTTTCGAGCACTGCCGAAATTGATGGGAACGCTTAAGAGGTTGGGGCGGCGGGCAGCGAAGCTTATGCGCATCTTGATGGCGGACTATAAGTGCTTGTGTAACTAGGTGCGAAGCGAGTTCTGTTGGTGAGTGGGCAGGCAGCCAGCATCGATAACGCGCCGGGCCAGGGCGCGGTCGCCCATCTTGGCGGCAAAGGCCATGCGCATGGTGATGCCGTGGCTGGGCGGGGTATCCAGCTCAATGACATCGCCGGGGCGAATGCGGCCGGGGGAAATGATGCGCAGGTAGGTGCCGCAGTCGCCACGTGCGGTCCAGCGCTTGAGCCAGCCGCGCTCCCCTAGCCAGCCAGCGAAGGTGGCACACGGTTGGCGGGGTACGGAGACCTCAAGCACAGCGGTGCCGATGCGCACGCGCTGATTGATGAGCAGAGCAGACAGATCGATGCCCTGCGTCGTGAGGTTTTCGCCAAAGCCGCCGGAGGCCACCGGGCGGGAAAGCTCGGATTGCCAGTAATCCAGTTCCTCGCGGGAGTAGGCGTAGACGGCCTTATCGTTGCCACCGTGATGTTGGGTGTCACCAATTATGTCGCCTTGCACGCCGGACCCATCGCCATAATGGGGTCCGGGTGGCGCCAGATCGATAAAGTCCTGCGGCTTTTTGTCGATGCCCGAGAACTCATGCCGCCCGCTCGGGTCCGGCCGGCGGACGGCGACATTGGTGGAGATGACCTGCATGCCTGTCACCCTAGCTGAGTGTGAGCGCCTCCGCGGTGAGAATATCGCGGTAGAACAGCTGCGGGGCGAGGGAGACGGCCTCGGCGAGCTGCGGGAGGGCGTCGTCAAGCGTGGCAGCGAAAGCAGGATCCGCCAGCTTGCCATTGGCCACGCCGCGCGCCGTGATGGCAAAGACATAGGAAATAAACGGCATCCAGGCGGAATCGCCGAGCTCCGAATTGCCATCGCCAAAGGCGTCCAGCGCGAGCAGGGTATGCAGGACGGACTTATCGACGCCCAGCTGTTGCAGCGTCACCCGCAGCTGCATTGCGGTGCTACGCAGGTTGGAAATGGTGCCCAGGCGGGTGAGTGCAAGGTCATTGGCAAAGCACTCGCGCAGTGCGGCGATGCGGTGGGCATCATCGCAGAGCTGGTCGCTGTCCGTTGCTGGCGTAGGTGCCTCGCCCGTTGCGCTCATCAGCAGCATGGGACGGGTGACATCGTCGACGCCGGTGGACGGCACGCGTGCGAGGGAGGCGGAGCCGTGGGCTTCGACGTAGTCATGGGCGGCGTCGGCAAGCGCGGCCAAGAGCGAGGAAGGCTCGCCGGCCGGCTCCTCGCGGCGGAAGGCGCGGGAGACCAGGCCGGTGCGGACAAAGGCGCGCATGCGCTGCCCCGGCTCAAAGTCCGCGGCTATAAGTGCATCCATGCTGGCGCGCGGATCGGCCTCAATCTCCTTGATGATTCCCTCGAAGGTTTCCTTGGCCTTGGGTGCGAGGCGGCGCATGGCCGCGTAGGTAGGCCACATACCCTCGGTGTTTTCGGTTTCACCGTCGTGGAAGATGATAAGAGCGCTAGCCGGCGGGTACTGCGGCGCGGCCAAGTCGCTGGCCGGCTCATCCTCGCGGAAGTCCACGATGAGGTGGCCGGCGTCCAGCAGCTCCTCGGGCAGCTCAAAGCCTTCCTCAGTGGGCTCCAGCGGTTGCGGCTCGCCCGCAGGATTGCCCAGCGGCCACGCCCAAGCCAGCAGCTCTACCTCCTCCTCGTGCGTCTGCTCGGGGACGAGGATGCCGTCCTCAATGGTTGCGCGGGCGACCAATGGTGCCTTGCGCACGGTGGCGATGGCGGCATAAATGAGGTCGCTGGCCGCGGTGGCCTCATATTCCATGACGCGACGCTCAAAGCTGCGCTTCTGGTGCGCTGCGCGCTCCTTTTCCGGCAGGCCTTCCAAGTACTCCTCATAGGACAACGTGGACCACAGGAGGTAGAGCTCCAGCGAGGTCTTCTTCGTCAGTGCCGACTTCAGCGCGCGGTTTGGTACGGACAGGCTGGTGGCGGCTTCCGTAGAGCCATTGGCGGTGACAAGGTCCCTAATCTTCTGGTTCTTATCAATAACCACGAATTTTGCCAGCGGTAGTGGCTCCGGAGAATGAATGGTAAAAAGTGCATCCGCATCGAGCTGGTCCGCCAGGATGACCTGCTTATCCAGGTAATCCACGGGCTCGGCCGCGGTGCGCTTCACGCGAGTACGAATCGTCGCCGGTTCCACCTGGAAGGTCAGCTCATAGCCAGCCTCACTGCCGACGGTCTCCTCGCGCACGCTCTCGTCCTCGCCAAAGACGCGCTGGCCCTTTTCCATCTGGATAGCCTTGCCCGGCGCAGAAGCCAGGGCATAGCTAAACGGCGAAAGGTTGCCTAGGGCATCAATAAAGCGGAAATTAGTGCCGCGCGGACCCTCGTTCTTCGCGCGCATGTGCAGCGATTCTGCAAAATTGAGGTACTGGATATCCACCAGTTCCTCGTCCTTGTACAGGGTGAAGCGGTAGCGGCCTACCCAGGGATCCTCGAAGGCGTCTGCGGGGAGCACCTCGTGAATGCCCTCCGGTAGTTCATCCTCCAGCACGGCCTCCTCTTCCCCACCAATGGGGACATAGGCCAGCTCCATGCTGAGTTCCGTATTGGCGATGACCCGCGGGGACTGGGTATAGACCAGTTCACCATCGAGGCCATGGGCATTAGGTAGCGTCTTCACGGCCATGTCCCAGGCAAAATCAGGGCTGCCGGACACCTTGATGGTCGCGGGCTCCTGGCGTGGAACCTCCACGGTGAAAGACTGGATGACCTCTACCGGGGCGATGGTCCAGCCCTCCCATGCGCCGTGGGGACGGGCCTCGCCGACCTTGGCCTTAGCAAGCTCCGTGCCGGTGGGGGCGATGAAGGTATAAGAACCCTTGGCTACCGCTGTGGTGGTATCGACTGGCCGATGGGTGGAATCCAACAACAGGCCACCATTGGCCACGCCGGCGAATTCCACTGTGTGCTCCTCAAAGGAGACGCTGAGGTGGCTAAAGGCCCGCGGCATGCTGATCCACAAGCCGGGCTCCTCGCCCTCCACGTAGTAGAACTTGCGGGTGTCCTCGCTGCCGTCGAGCAGCTGTGCGGTCACGGTCCACTGGGGATCTTCTGGCTCATAACCTGCGGTTACGGCCGGTAGGTACAGCTCCAATGTGTTGGTAGCTGGGGAGAGGCGCAGGTGCGGGATCCCCTGAAATACCGCTGCGTCTGCAAAAGATGATAGCTGGCTGCGAAACTTCTCCTGGCTCATTTACCCCAGCCTAGATCATTTTCATGCAGATCTGCATTTTGGCTGCGAGCGGCGGAAATGACGCGAAAACCGGGGGCGATTACGGCGGGGATTTTGGGTGTGCGTGCCATGCGGAACGCGGAAAGCGTAGCGAACTACCCCGCGCCGGGATGCGGCTATTACACTGTGTGATTATGACTACCCAGAGCGATTCCACTTCGTACCGCTATACCCCGGAGCTGGCGAACCAGATCGAGAAGACCTGGCAGCAGTACTGGAAAGACAATGGCACCTTTAATGCCCCGAACCCGGTGGGCGAGCTCGCCACCGATGCGGGCGAGTTGCCTAAGGAAAAGCTCAATGTGCAGGATATGTTCCCCTACCCTTCCGGTGCGGGCCTGCACGTGGGACACCCACTGGGATATATTGCCACCGATACTTACGCCCGCTATAACCGCATGCTGGGCAAGAACGTGTTGCACACCTTGGGCTACGATGCCTTCGGCCTGCCGGCCGAGCAGTACGCCATCCAGACCGGTACCCACCCGCGCACCACCACCGAGGCGAATATTGAAAACATGCGCCGCCAGCTGGGCATGTTGGGCCTGGGCCACGATCCGCGACGCTCCGTGGAATCAACCGATCCGGAGTTCTTCAAGTGGACGCAGTGGATCTTCCTGCAAATTTATAACTCTTGGTTCGATGAGGAGCAGCAGAAGGCGCGCCCGATTGCAGAGCTCATCAAGGAACTAGAGGCCAATAAGCGCACCACTAAGGACGGCCGCTACTACGAGGACCTCACCGAAGAGGAAAAGGCTGCGGCCATCGATGAATTCCGCCTGGTCTACCTGTCTAATTCCACGGTGAACTGGTGCCCGGGCTTGGGTACCGTGCTGGCAAACGAGGAGGTCACCGCTGAGGGTAAGTCCGAGCGCGGCAATTTCCCGGTCTTCCGCAAGAACCTCTCGCAGTGGATGATGCGCATTACTGCCTACTCCGATCGCTTGCTGGATGATCTGGAGCTATTGGATTGGCCGGACAAGGTCAAGTCCATGCAGCGCAATTGGATCGGCCGTTCCCGCGGCGCAGAGGTCTCCTTCCCTGCCGAGGGCTACGAGATTGAGGTCTTTACCACCCGCCCGGATACCCTCTTCGGTGCCGAGTACGTGGTGCTGGCCCCAGAGCATGAGCTTGTCGACGCCCTCCTCTCCCCCATCCCTTATGACGATGACGTGGATGAGCGTTGGACCTATGGCCACGATGATCCGAAGGAGGCCGTGGAGTCCTACCGCACCGATATTGCCGCCAAGTCCGACCTGGAGCGCCAGGAGAACAAGGAAAAGACTGGCGTCTTCCTGGGTACTTATGCCACCAACCCGGTTTCTGGCAAGAAGGTCCCGATCTTCATCGCGGACTATGTCCTGACCGGCTACGGCACCGGCGCCATCATGGCAGTTCCGGCGCATGACACCCGTGACTACGAGTTTGCCCAGGCCTTCGGCCTACCAATTACGGAGGTTGTCTCTGGCGGAAACGTGGAGGAAGAAGCTTGGACCGAGGACGGCGCGCTGGTTAATTCCTCCAACGACAAGGGCCTGGATCTTAACGGCCTAAATAAGGCCGAGGCCATTGCCGCGGCCATTGAATGGCTGGAAAAGGACGGCTCTGGCCGCGAAAAGGTGCAGTACAAGCTGCGCGATTGGCTCTTCGCCCGCCAGCGTTACTGGGGCGAGCCCTTCCCCATCGTCTACGACAAGGACGGCTTTGCCCACGCCCTGCCGGAATCCATGCTGCCGGTAGAGCTACCAGAGGTGGAAGACTATAAGCCAGTTTCCTTTGATCCCGAGGACAAGGATTCCGAGCCACAACCACCGCTGGCAAAGGTGCGCGATTGGGTCGAGGTAGAGCTGGATCTGGGCGACGGTCCACAGACCTATTTCCGCGATACCAACGTTATGCCGCAGTGGGCGGGTTCTTCCTGGTACCAGCTGCGCTATATCGATCCCCGCAATGATGAGGCATTCTGCGATATCGAAAACGAGCGCTACTGGACCGGCCCGCGTCCGGAGCAGCATGGCCCGCAGGACTCGGGCGGCGTGGACCTCTACGTCGGCGGCGTCGAGCACGCCGTGCTGCACCTGCTCTACTCCCGCTTCTGGCATAAGGTGCTCTTTGACCTGGGCTTTGTTAGCTCCCAAGAGCCCTACCGCCGCCTGTACAACCAGGGCTATATCCAGGCCTATGCCTACACGGATTCCCGCGGCGTGTACGTTCCGGCCGCTGAAGTAGAGGAAAAGGACGGCAAGTTCTACTACAACGGCGAAGAGGTCAATCAGGAGTACGGCAAGATGGGCAAGTCCCTCAAGAATGCCGTGGCTCCGGACGATATTTGCCGCGACTTCGGTGCCGATACCCTGCGCGTTTACGAGATGTCCATGGGCCCGCTGGATACCTCCCGCCCGTGGGCTACCAAGGACGTCGTAGGTTCCCAACGCTTCCTGCAGCGCCTGTGGCGCCTGGCCGTCAATGAGGATACCGGCGAGCTGGCTACTACCGACGCCGAATTGAGCGAGGACGATCTCAAACAGCTCCACCGCACCATTGCGGGCGTGCGCGACGATTACGAGAACCTGCGGCTGAATACCGTTGTGGCCAAGCTCATCGAGTACGTCAATTACCTGACTAAGACCTACCGCACCCAGGCCCCGCGCGCCGCCGTAGAGCCGATTGCACAGTTGGTCTCCCCCATCGCCCCGCACATCGCGGAGGAGCTGTGGCAGCGCTTTGGACATGACGAGACCATCACCTACCAGCCTTTCCCCACCTTTGAGGAAAAGTACCTGGTAGACGATGAGATCGAGGTGCCGGTGCAGATCAACGGCAAGGTAAAGGCCCGCATCAACGTAGCTGCTGATGCTGACCAGGATGCGGTCTTCGAGGTTGCCCTCGCCGATGCCAAGATTGCCGAGCTGACCAACGCTAAGAACGTAGTCAAGAAGATCTACGTCCCTGGCCGGATGGTCAACCTCGTGGTCAAGTAGAGGGTAAATCTAGTCCCAAAATTCCGTGGCGCACAGCGCAATGCCGTGCGCCCGGATTCCTTGGCCGACCTCCAGCTTTTCGTTCACAATCAGCGGTAGGCCGTCGAGGTCGCATACCCAAAACTCCCCCATGCCTAGCTCGTTGCTGTGCTTGGCGACGCCCCCAATAGTCCCCGCCACCTCCACCTGCGGGTTCAACATGCTGGGCTTTAAGTTCCGGTAAAAGCGTTCGGTAGCGGGCGAAGTGAAGGAAAACTCCTCTGGCTCCCCTACTTCGTAATTCAACGCCGCCACCGTCGGCCGCAATGTCCGCTCTAGCTTTTCTCCGCCGACCGGGTTGCCCGCCGGCAGCGCAAACGGTGCATCCGTAAGGGCCGCGAACCGCAAATCCCCCGTTTCTACAATGCCGATATAGGGCGTTGCCCGGTATATGGTCCCCGGCGTCTCTTCCCCACCGCGATACGAAGGAACAGCAGCCCATTCCCCTTCGTATTCCATCCCTGTGACCGCCATGCCGGACGGGTCCGCGTAGAAAATCACCCGATCGAATCCTGGCGCATCCCACAGTTCGTGTTCTGTCGGCAGCTCCGCAATGAGTTCATCTATATCTAAAAAGTCGAATCCGCACGTGCCAAATAGCTTATCCATGACCGCAATTCTAAACGCTTCGCTCCATTTGGCCGGTCGCGCTTAGTGCCCTTGCGGGCCAACTTTAATCGGCAAACCTCATCACCCATTCAATTTCTAACCTAAGACTATCCCGTTCTACATAGTGGAATATCTCTAGAGATAGCTATACAAAAGGAAACAAAATATGTTTTCTAGCCAAATATGTTGGCTGATGAAATTGTTGTCTATGTATACCCACCCCGCAGGGAAGTAGTAGGAGTTGTCATATCAACCCATATGGCAACGATGAGTTGCTAGATCAACCTTGCTGTATAAACTGTTAAATACAACCGACTCTAGGAGGACGCGATGCGCTTGGAGCAGAGTGCAGCATGGGGCGACTTTGTCGCCATGCAAGAGGCGTTGCATGCGCGGCTGTCTGGACAGCTCCAGAGCGGCTCTAACCTGAGTGAAGCGGACTACGCGGTTTTGGCGGTGTTGCAGCGCCGTCGAAAAATTCATACGAGACCGAATGAATTGGCGGTGGAGCTCGGGTGGGAGAAGTCGCGATTGCATCGTCAGCTGTTGCGCATGGAGTCCCGAAAATTGGTTTCCAGGCGGGACGCGCCGGAGTTGGGAACTCGAGCTATTGAAGTCACAGTGACGGAAAAGGGAAGTGCCGCTTTCAGTGCAGCCATCGCGCGCCATACCGCCGCAGTCGATGAAATAGTAGTGAGCACCCTTAGTGACGAGGACCTACATACTTTGGGCAGGATCTCCCGTAAATTGTTGAGAGGGGTTGCTAAAAGCGGGGCTTCGGAAAGCTAGCTGTCCGCGCTGACCGGTGCATGTAAAAAGGCACCCGCCATAACAGCAGGTGCCTTACAAGATTGGCTAGGCGGGATCTAGGAAATCTTAAGAACGGTGCGTCCGTGGTGGGTGCCCTCGAGGAGGGACTTGGATTCTTCGACGACGTCCGACAATGGAATCGTATTGGTCAGGGACTCAAGGATGGACCGGTCCAGCTTGCGTGCGAGCAGTTGCCAAGCGTTCTGGCGGTAGTGCAATGGGGCGTCTACAGAGTTGACGCCGGCAAGGTGTACGTTGCGCAGAATGAACGGCAAGACGGTGGTGGGCAGGTCTGGACCGGCGGCCATACCGGTAGAGGCGACGGTGCCGCCCCACACAGTGCGGGCCAATACATTTGCCAAGACGTGGGAGCCGGAGGTATCAACCGCACCGGCATACGTTGCCTTCTGCAGGGGCTTTCCGGCCTCAGCAAATTCGGCGCGGTCCCCAATGGTATGGGCACCAAGCTCGTGGAGGTACTGGGAATAGTCATCCGGGCGGCCGGTCATCGCGTGAACCTCGTAACCGGCATTGGACAGCAGATTCACGGCGATGGAGCCCACGCCACCGGTGGCGCCGGTGACCAGGACGGGGCCATCGGGAAGTCCGCGCAGGGAGTTAACACACAGGGCGGCTGTGTAACCTGCGGTTCCCACGGCGGCCGCCTGTTCTGCGGTGAAGTCTGCTGGCAGCGCGACGGTCGCCTGGGAATTCACACACTGCTTTGGGGTGTAGCCACCGTGGCGAAACTCGCCTAGGCCATCACCGAAGGAAGCTACTAGGGTGCCAACTGGGAGGCGTTCCACGCTGGATTCGGCAACGGTGCCGACCACGTCGATGCCCGGAACCAGCGGGCTGGTGCGCATGACGCCACGATCGCCGGCAATCGCCATGGCGTCCTTGTAGTTCAGCGAAGAATAAGACACATCGACGGTAAGGTCGCCCTCGCCGAGGAACTCTCCCTCTTCAAAGGAGGTCGTAACGGATTTATCTTCGTTGCGAGTAACTAGTAGAGTGCTCATGCTCACCATCGTACGTTAAATGTGATGCAGACATTTAACAGCGAATCTCACGGAGAATTTTCAGGCTCGCTTGTTAATTTGAACAACATGACGATGACCACGATGCCTACCCGCGCCTCGCGCCAGATTGGTGCGCGTGGCATGCCAGCTAAGCGCACGCTGTGGCGCAGTGCAGCCGTAGCCTGCGTGGTTGTCATGGTGGCTATTGCAGTAGCTACGGTGGGCAAGCCTTTCATAGATATCCCCGGTGTGGTCGATGCGTCAGCGCACGCACGCTGCAGCCTAGATTTGCAGATGTTTAACGGGTTTAATAACCCTCATCCGTGGTGGGGTCCGTGGACCAATACTTTGGGTAATGTTTTCCTCTTTATGCCGCTGGGTGCCTGCTTGGTGGTGATGGGACAAAATTCGCGGCGCGTCCGCTTCGGACGCGGCGGCACCATCCTTTTAGGGATGATGCTCAGCCTAGGCATTGAAATCGCCCAGTACATATTCTCATTGGGTTTCAGCGATGTTGATGACTTGGTTTTCAATACGCTTGGCGCGTCTTTGGGCGCGTTCCTAGTAAGCCGCAGCAGCGCGAAAGCGCAGCTACGAACCGTACGAGTAATCGGGTGGCTGGCAGCGTTGGGCTTGGGTGCTTTACTGGTTGCCGTTATTGCAGGGATCGTTGTCTAGAAGCTAGACGAGTGGACGCCCGCACGCGCTGGGGTAGGGCGGTGAGCGGTGAGCCCTAGGCCGGTTGCAGCTGGTTGGGATCCTCTGGAGCCGGACTTTCATGCTGAGACTGCTTGCGCTCTTTAACAATGCCTGCCGTTAAGGCGCAAAGGCCAACCGCAATCCAGGCCAGGAGAATCCATACTTCGGCGCTAATCGAAGCGATGGGGAAGTAGTTTGCCGAGCGGGTTAGGGAAGCGGTGGCCGCATTAGGGAAGAACTGACCTACGGCTCCCCATGGTTTGGCAATGAATTCCTTGGGGGCCATCGTTCCGGCTAGGGGGTTGCCAATCAGCATTATGGCAATAGCGCCGAGCCCGAACCCTGCAGTTCCGAACAAGGCACGGAGCCCAACAATGAAGGATGAGAAGGCGGTGATGCCAAGGGCAAACACGCCCGCTGAAGTCCAGAAGCCAGCCGGCAGTAGGTCGAATACCCCGCTAAAGACCCAGGAAACGAGGAGGCCACCGAGTGGTGCGTATACAGCGAATGCGAGAAGGCGCTGGCTGTTTTTCTGCAGGGTAAAGGAGATTAGTGCCGCGCCGATCATGCTGCCGATGGAAACGAGCAGAATTGAGAAATTGATTGCCATTCCTTGCGGATCACGGCTATCCAGCGGGGCTACATCTGTTGCTTTGACCTCAACGGAGGGAACTTTGCTCTCAGGAAGACCCTTAGCTTGAGCGGCGGCCTTGGCTTGGCGATTTGCCATCTCACTCAATGGCTGTGACAGGTTTTTGATGATATTCGCCTGGGGCAAGCCCGCTGCCGAAGAGAAAAGAACCTCGGGCTCTTGGCCAAGGACGATTGCACCTGATACCTCACGTTGTTGAATGAGCCGTTCAGCTTCGGCTCGATCCGCGGCGGGCTGTGTCTTAAGTAAGCCGGGTTTCTTCTCATCGAGAGCGTTTTGTATCTGTGTAACTTGCTGCGGCTCGCCAACAACAGCGGTGGAAATATCGCGGGGTTCCATCGTAGCCATCGGCCAGAGGAAGGCTAGAAGGATGAGCGTGAGCGCTAAGGGGGCGAGAATCCCGACGGTTAGCGCCTTCTTTGCGTTTTGCATGGGGTACCTGCTTTCGGTTCGTACGGGGAGTCCGTTAACCGCAATTCAACGGACGTTGAACATGCTAATTCAACACCTGTTGAAATTCAACAGGTGTTGAGAATTCTCGATTGGGTAGCGGTAAAATAGCCGTCATGGAAAACAAAATTGCAGGGCGTCGGCCTCGAAATGAGGAGACTCGAGAGAGAATTCTGTCTGCAGCATGTACGCGCTTTGGCGACGTAGGCTTTGAAGCCACGACAATTCGCAGCGTGGCGGCAGAGGCCGAGGTAGACCCTGCGCTGGTGATGCACTACTTCAAAAACAAGCAAGGCCTTTTTGACGCAGTTGTCTCAAGCCTGCAAGAACTCCCTGGGCGGTTGGAAGATGTAGCAGACCTAAAAAGCTTCATTGCCAAGTACTTGCAGCTCTGGGAAGCAGAAGACATGGGATCGAGGTTGAAGGCGGTATTGCGCGCCGGGGTGGGCTCTTCCCATGCTTCCGGAGTATTGCGGCAATATATGGACGAGCAATTCTTGGAGCTAGTATCCCAATCTAAATTGGGTGCAACGGTATTCGATACGCCAGAAAAGCGGGAACGCATTCCCTTTATTGACGCCATGCTGGTTGGCGTTGCGACCACGCGCAACGTGATTCTCGTTCCCTATGTGCGGGAGAAAACCATCGACGAGCTCGTAGAAATCTATGCAGCGGCATGCGAGGCGATTTTGGAGGCGCGTTCTTAGGCGGATAATTCCGCTCGGTGACCCCATTCGAACATGGCGGTGGCTGCATCGGTGCCGCTCAAGCCCTCGAACATAGCGAGGGGAGAGGTGGGGAGCATTCCGGTGATCTGCGATACGCCGTAGTCTTCCAGCAGTACCGGGGCTAGGGGAGTTGATGGGCCTAGGACGACATTGAAGGACTCGCGGGAGAGCTCGAGCAGGCGGGGAGCGGTTTTATTGACAAAGGCAGAGCCGGTAATAAAGACATAATCGCACTCGGGCAGGATGTATTCGGCGGCGGAATCGGGATAGTCGCCCTCATTGAGCGAGCGCTCCAGCATATAAAAATCCGCAGCCTGGTTGAGTGCTTTAGGTGCAAAAGGGAAGTGGCCAATGACCGCGACCTTCTTCCCAGCGACGGCCTCGCGGAAGGGATCGAAGATGTGGGGCCAAGGGGCGTCGGCAAGCGCAAAGCCATGCTCATCGGCCACGGAAGGCGTGGCGTAGTAGGAATTTAGCGCGGCCATGCCGAAGGAAGCCTCCGAGAAATTCCAACTCTTAGCTAACTGAGCAATGGCGCGTAGAGGAACCCCGGAATACTCGGCGCGCATCTGGGCCGGGCGGGAGGTTGCTGACATGGTCATGGCCATGCCGCAGCTAGGACTTTCGGTGTATACCCGGGTCCACCGCGGGCCTTGGGCGGCGCGGGAGACCACTATGTCACGGGGAATGGCATTGATGAGGTCATCGTAGAGATCCCAGGCAGACATGTATAAACCAGCTTTCCCACATTGTGTCGCATTCTCTGCGTGAAGGCAGTGTAGTCGAATTAGCTGGGACCAACCTATAGCTTTAGTCACATATATTCGCCACATCGTGCGCGGTCTGCCTGGCAAAGGGGCTTACCCCGGTAATGGTGGCGGAGCCGGGGCCGGTCCACGTGCCGTAACCTACGAGGAAGAGGCCATCGACGGTGGGGGAGGAGCCATCAAGAAGCCCGCGGATGGGCCGGAGGGCAGGCCGGAAACCGGTGCACCAGATGAGGTGGTCTGCGGTGACTTCAGTAAGCGAAGAAAACATGGGGGTGGCCTGCAAAAGTCCGGAATCTCGTGCGCGTAAGACCGGTGGAACCATCACAATATCGCCTAGGTTGGAATCCGCGCCGGGGTCTGGTTCGCCGCGCAGCATGGCGTTGAGGCGGGCGCGATTGCGCTGAAAGAGCACGCGGCCGTCAACATCATCGGGCATCCACCGCGGGGAGTTGCGGGTATACCAGGTGGTCTCCACGCCAGAGAGCAGGAGCTCGGCCGCGATTTGGGCGCCGGAATTGGCCGCACCCACGACCGCGACGGTGGATCCGGCAAAGTCCTCTGGGCCTGGGTAGAAAGCTGAATGCCATTGCTGTCCGCCAAAATCGCCGGGGTAGTAGGGGATAAAGGGCGCGGACCACGTGCCCGTGGCCGCCACGACCGTGCGCGCGGTCAAATGCTCTGTACCGGCAAAGACGTGGAAGCATGCGCCATCATGGGTCACCTCATCCACTCTGACCGGCCGGCGAATGGGCAGTTCATAGCGCTGCTCGTAGCGCGCAAAATAGTCGATAACGTGGCTGGCCGGCGGAAAGCCCTCGTGGTGGGGCATGGGCCACCCCGGCAGGTTAGAGGAGGCGGAATTGCTAAAGAGCGTAAGCGAAGGCCAGGCGTGGCGCCAGGCCGCGCCGGGGCCGGGCTCGGCGTCCAGAATGACAAAATCCAGCCCCTTCTTGCGCAGGTAGTAGCCCACCGCAAGACCCGCCTGGCCGGCACCGATGACTATGCAATCCAGCATTAAATGAGCTTCCTCTCCCGCGCCACGGTCACCGCGGCGGTACGAGTTTCCACGCCCAACTTCTGGAAGATATGGATGAGGTGGGTCTTGACCGTGGCTTCGGAGATGAAGAGCTGCTTGGCCAGCTCCTTATTGGAGGAACCAGTAGACAGCGCCCGGAGGATTTCTAGCTCGCGGGTGGATAGCGATTCCTGCGGCCGGCCCACGCGCTGGGCCAGGAGGTCCACTACCTCCGGTGCCAAGGTGCGGCGGTGCGCGGCGGTATTGAGCACGGCCTCGTGCAGCGCCTGCTCGGGGGAATCTTTAAGCAGATAGCCCATCGCGCCGGCCTCCACGGCGGCAAGGATATCGGCCTGCGTGTCATAGGTGGTCAGGATGAGCACGGGTGGGC
Source organism: Corynebacterium sp. MSK158 (assembly GCF_030229085.1). NCBI lineage: Bacteria > Bacillati > Actinomycetota > Actinomycetes > Mycobacteriales > Corynebacteriaceae > Corynebacterium > Corynebacterium sp. MSK158. The sequence continues at coordinate 32,860 of NZ_JASPHJ010000010.1, read as the reverse complement.
CGTCGGCTTCTACTACCCGCTTGGTGGCGGCGATGCCATCCATGCCGGGCATCTGGATATCGCAGACCACGGCGTCTACCTGCGGGGCATCATCAGTAAAAAGCTTATCCACATCCGCGCCGGTGGAGCCTTCCATTACTACCTCGACATCGGAGAAGGTATTGAGGATGGCGCGCAGGCCGGCCCGGACCACTGGGTGATCATCAATCAGCATGACATTAACCATTGCTTTTCTCCTTCAGCGGGATACGGACGGCTAGGGCAGTGCCTTCGCCGGATTCCAGGTTCATGGTGCCGCCCACAGCTTCCACGCGGCCGCGCAGGCCGGTAAGCCCGAAACCATGATCCCCGCCATCGGGGCCAGGGGAGGCGGATAGTCCGCGTCCATTATCAACGACGTCCAAGGTCACCGCATCCTCGAAGAGGCCGAGCGTGACCACGGCGCGCGAGGCGTGGGCGTGTTTGATGACGTTATTCAGGCCCTCTTGGGCGGCGCGCACGATGACCTCTTTGATGCGTTCGGGCACCTTGCCGCTGCCGGAAACCACCAGCTCAAAGGTGGTCTCTTCCCCCAAGGCTTTCACGCGGCTGCGCATCTGGGACAGTAGGGAAGTGAGCTGGGTTTCCAGCCGCTCATCGGGGCCGGCAAGCTCGCGGACGAAGCGGCGGGCCTCAGCCAGGTTCTCGCTCGCGACATCCTCAATGACCGCCAACTGCTCCTCTTTGGTCGCTGGATCATCGGTGCCGCGGGCCGCGCGGGAGAGCAGCAAGATAGAGCTGAGGCCTTGCGCGACGGTGTCATGGATCTCGCGAGAGAGGCGCTCGCGCTCCTCCAGCCGGCCGGCTTGGTGCTCGCTGGCGGCCAGCTCGGCTTGGGTTTCGCGCAGCTGCTTGGCGATGTCCCTGTGGTGTGCCGCCTCTGCCTGCAGGCGCCGCTGGATGAAAAAGACCGTGGCCGCAAAGGCGGTACCGATAAGCGGTCCCACGGCCGCAGCGATGGACCAGCCTTCGGGGTGTAGCCAGGCGGGAATGAAGGCGGCTGCCGCCCACAGCACGGCGATGGAAACCAACCCAGGCACGGTGGGCAAAGCACGCAGAAAGACAAAAATGAGCGGGAATTCCAGCCACATGAAATCCTGCGCATGCACCATCAGGCCCAGCCACAGCACGCATAGCCCACCTAGCCATAGACATGTGGGCAGCCAACGTTGTGCGGAGTAGACCACGGCAAGGGCGATGGCTAAGCCGATCACCCGGGCATCGAGCCGGCCGTCCACATAGGCGCGCGCCACGCCGAATACCAGCAGAAACGCGAACATGGCGTGGAGGCCATAGACCCATAGTTTTTGTCCTTTAAACACAACCACCCAGGATATCCGCGCACGGGTGGACCGTGAATCAACCACTTGGTTGACTCGAGGTTCAGCGAGCTGGCCGATTACTTCTGACCTGCATAAAGCGAATATAGAACTATGTTCCTAGCAATCAGAGAAATCACCACAGCGCGCGGCCGCTTCGCGCTCATCGGCGGCACGGTTGCGCTCATTACCCTTCTGCTCGTGATGCTCTCCGGCCTCACGGAGGGCCTGTCCAAGCAAAATACTTCCGCGTTGGAGTCCCTGGAAGAGGAGTACCCGTATATTTCCTTCTCCACCGAGGATCCCTCCTTCAGCGAGTCCGAGATGCACGCTGGTGATATCGCCAGCGATGGCATTCCTCTAGGCGCTGCCCAGACCAAGCTGGAGGGCCACGGCGGCGTTGCCGTCCTTAGCTTGCCCGCCGGAACCCAGGTTCCGGGTAGCGATAAGACCATCCCGGAGCAGGGAGTACTCCTGCCAGAGTCCATCGATGCGGCCGATACCGTCACCCTAGGTGGCGCCGACTTTTCGGTGGAGGGCACCGTCCCAGAGACCATGTACTCCCACTCCGAGGTGGTATGGGCGTCTACCGAAACCTGGCAGCGCATCAGCCACGCTCCGCAGGGCGTGATAGGTACGGCAGCGCTGTATAAGGACGAGGTTCCAGGCTCCGTGAAGGTGTCCACGTCCTTCTCCGGCTTGGCGGCCTATCAGTCTGAGCGCGGCTCGCTGCTTAGCATGCAGGGCTTCTTGTACGGCATCTCCGCACTGGTCACCGTCGCTTTCTTGACCGTGTGGACCATCCAGCGCACCCGCGACCTGTCCATCCTGCGCGCGCTCGGCGCCACCGTGCGCTACCTCTTGCGCGATGCCCTGGCACAGGCCGCCATCATCTTGGCTGCCGGCACCATTGCGGGCGCCGTCGTTGGTTGGGTGCTCGGCGCGCTTGCCTCCGGCACCGTGCCTTTCGATGTTTCCCTGCGCACCATCGCCGTTCCCGCGGTAGGCATTTGGGCCCTCGGCATGGCCGGCGCCCTTATTGCTACCCGCCGCGTAGCTAAAGCCAACCCACTCGATGCCCTTGGAGGAAATGCTTAACATGTCCACCATTCTTGATATCCGCAACGCCACCGTGACCTACCAGGACGGTGAGACTACTACCACCGCGCTTGCCGACGCCTCCCTCATCGCCGAATCCACTACCCTTACCGCCATCGTGGGTGAGTCAGGGTCCGGCAAGTCCACGCTGCTGTCCGTAGCCGCTGGCCTCATCACCCCAGACTCCGGGTCCGTGCACGTGGACGGTACCCGCTCCATCATTTTTCAGCAGGCCAACCTGCTGTCCTCGCTCAATGTGCGCGACCAATTGGTGATCATGGACCATATCGCTGGCCGCAAGCTGCGGCCACAGCGCGCCGATGAGTTATTGGAGTTTGTTGGCCTGGCCGGGATGGGCAATCGCCGCATGGGCCAGTTGTCCGGTGGCCAGCGCCAGCGGGTCAATATCGCTCGAGCGCTCATGGAGCAGCCGGACCTGCTCTTGGCGGATGAGCCTACCTCTGCGCTTGATTCCCACCTTTCGCAGGAGATCATCCGCCTCTTGCGCGATGTCACCCAGGAGATGAACACCGCCACCGTGCTGGTGACCCACGACCGCTCCCTGCTGAACTTCGCTGACCGCGTGGTTGAGGTCAAGGACGGCCACGTCTCCGAGCAGGAGAAGGTCACTGCGCTCAGCTAGCGCTGCATGAGGAGTAGCCGTGCGATTGCCTGCGGCACGGCCGCGGCAATCTGGGAGGCGGAGCAAAGGCCAAAGCCGTCTGGGGTGTGGGCGGCAATGGCTGCCGCGTGTTGGTGGATGGCCGCGGCGTGCAGGATTTCCATAATGATCGCCTCCGCATCCGCCTCGGCGGCATCCAGTTGCGCGAGCGTGGCTCCGAGGATGCCAGAGAGTACGTCACCCGAGCCGGCGGTGGCCGCGTAGGAGTGCCCAGCGTTCATGCCATAAATTTTCTGGTCTGGGGCCGTGACGGTGGTGATCCGGCCCTTGTGCAGGATGAAGCAGTCGAGTGCATCGGAAAGCTCCCGCAGGCGCACCCCGAGGCCTTCCGAAAGATCAAGTTCGCGGCCGAGAGTTGCCGCGTAGAGCCGCTCAAACTCCCCGGCATGCGGGGTCAGGACGGCGCAGGGATGATCGCGCACGAGTTCGCGTAGATCCCCGTAGGTCGAAAGCACGGTCAGCGCATCGGCGTCGATAATGGTGGGCAGCCCGCGTTCTAGCACGGCGCGCAATTCGGCGGCCGCCTCCGGTCCGGTGCCTCGCCCTGGACCTACGATCCAGGCTTGGGCGTGGACTTTTTCTTGGACGCTGGCATGGGGCACTACCTCTGGCAGGCTCGTGACCACGGAGTCATTGCCTACGACGCGAACCATGGACGGCGTGGCACGCACCGCGCCCGCGGCGGCGAGGATGCCCGCGCCGGGAAAAGCGCTGCTGCCAGCACATACCGCGGTCACCCCGCCGGTGTACTTGGTGCTTTTCGCCGCCGGAGTCGGATCCAGAATTGGCCCCGTGCAGCCCACCGGCTTCGGGGCGGTGACCAGGCCTTGTTCCCCCGAAAGCACCGGCTCAGTCGGCCACTGGTAGGGCAAGGTGATAGTGGGTTCATTGGCGATAAAGCCCACTGGCTCCGCGGCAGCGGAAAGTTCTTCTGCAAAGGAGCGCGGGGCGCCGGGTAGGAGCAGATCGCAGAGCACCACCGCACCGCATTCCGGGGCAAAGATATGTCCGGCACGGGCCCAGCCAAAGCTAATAGTCACGTCTGCGTCTACGGCATCGGCTGCGGCCATGCCGGTATCGGCGTTAATGCCCGAAGGAATGTCCACAGCTAATACCGGCACCCCACGCTCCTTGACCTCGGTATAGGCCCTCAGTGGGGCACCGGAAAGGCCGCGTGTGGAGGCGAGGCCGGCGATGGCGTCGATAAGCAGATCGGTGTTTCCTAGACCGTGCGCAATGGTTCCGCCGGCCGCGGCAAATGCCTCTAGCGCGGGTTCGTGGGCGCTATCCGCTGCGAGAATAGCCTCCACTGAGTAGCCCTCTTCTGCCAGGAAAGCACCAGCATAGAGGCCATCGCCGCCGTTGCCGCCTGGCCCGGCAAGGATAGTTACGCGCAGAAAAGAGCCGAGCATGCTCGCGGCAGTGGCCGCCACGCCTCGTGCGGCCAAGCGCATGAGCTCATCATCAAAGTTCTGCTGGGCTAGAAGGGAACGCTCTGCCGCGCGGACGGCGGCAACGCTATAGGCATGTCGCATGCCCGCCAGGATAGGCCTTTAAGGTGCCGGTTGGCAGGTCGGGCACCAAAATAGGTTGCGTCCCTCCATGACTTTTTCTGCCACCGGGGTGCCGCAGATATAGCAAGGAAGGCCGGCGCGGCGGTAGACGTAGACCTCGCCACCGTGGTCATCTTTGCGTGGTTCGCGGCCCATGGCCTCGGGGGAGTGCTCGGGCCGCACGGTATCGATGCGGCCGTGCTCCACCCCGTATTCCATGAGAACCACCAAGTCCGCCCACGTGGCGTCAAAAGTTTCACGGGAAACGTTCCGGCCCGGCAGGAAAGGGGAGAGGCCGTGGCGAAAGAGGGTTTCCGCCCGGTAGATATTGCCCACGCCGGCATAAAGGTGCTGATCCATCATGAGGGAGCCGATGCTGCGGCGCGATTTATGCACTTTGGCCCAGAGCGCCTCCACGTCGGCGTCCGTGCGCAGCGGGTCTTGGCCTACCTTGGCTAGCTGTGCGCGGTACTCCTCTTCAGTGAGCAGGCGGCAAAACTGCGGTCCGCGCAGGTTAGCGGCCTCGGCGCCATTATCAATGCGCACCCGGATCTGTCCGCCGGATTCCTCGCGGGGCTCGAAGCGCAGCTTGCCAATCAGGCCTAAGTGAATATAGAGGATATGGCGCGGATCTTGGGCGCTAAAGTGCACGAAAAGGTGCTTTCCGTAGGTCTCTGCCAGCTCGATGCGCTCGCCATCGAGAAGCTCCGCCTCCGCCGCGAAGCGGCCCTGCGGGCTGGTCACGCGCAGCGGCATGCCGCGAAAATCGGCGTTGAATTTATTAGCTAGGCGGTGGATGACGTGACCTTCAGGCATGGAATCCAGTCTAATCGGGAAGAATTTTCGGCCAAACCGGGCGCTAACCAGCTCACTTATTTGCGGGGTGACAATAGCGTAAACTCGAAATGCGGAATGATTTAACTCAGGGGAAGGCTTTCAAATCATGACGCAAAAAATCGGCTTTGACCGCGAGAAATACATTGAGCTGCAGTCGAAGCACATCCACGCCCGCCGCGAGGAAATCGGCGGCAAACTCTACCTAGAGATGGGCGGCAAGCTTTTTGACGATATGCACGCCTCCCGCGTATTGCCCGGCTTCACCCCAGACAATAAAATCGCGATGCTGGAGCGCATCAAAGAGGACGTTGAGATCCTCATCTGCATCAACGCGAAGGATATCTCCCGACAGAAGGTGCGCGCGGACCTGGGCATCCTTTATGAAGATGACCTGCTGCGCCTGGTGGACGTATTCCGCAGCCGCGGATTCTTGGTAGAAAACATCGTCATGACCCAGCTGGAGGAAGGCAATTCCCAAGCGGAAGCCTTCATCGATAAGGCAGAGCGCCTCGGCCTCAAGGTGGCGCGCCACCGCGTTATCCCTGGCTACCCCACCAATACGGACCTCATCGTGTCCGAAGAGGGTTTTGGCCGCAATGAGTTTGCGGAAACCTCCCGCGACCTCGTCGTGGTCACCGCGCCCGGCCCTGGCTCCGGCAAGCTGGCCACCGCTCTCTCGCAGGTCTACCACGAGCACCAGCGCGGCAATAATGCCGGCTACGCGAAGTTTGAAACCTTCCCTATCTGGAATCTCCCCCTGGAACACCCCGTGAACTTGGCCTATGAGGCGGCCACGGTGGACCTTAATGATTCCAATATTATTGACCATTTCCACCTGTCCGCCCACGGCGAATCCACCGTGAACTATAACCGCGATGTGGAAGCCTTCCCGCTGCTGCGCACGCTTTTGGAAAAGCTCACCGGCACCACCCCATACCAGTCCCCGACGGACATGGGCGTGAACATGGCCGGCTACTGCATTACTGACGACGCCGTGTGCCGTGCCGCCGCCCAACAAGAAATCATCCGCCGTTACTTCAAGGCGCAGGTGGAAGAGGCGCGTGCGGGCTTGGGCACCGAGCAATCCGAGCGCGCCGCCGTCATCATGGCCAAGGCTGGCATCAAGGTAGAAGATCGGCCCGTGGTGGCGCCTGCGCGCCAGCGCGCGGAAGAAACCGGTGAACCCGCCTCCGCTATGCAGCTGCACGACGGCACCATGATCACCGGCCGCACCTCGCCCCTGTTGGGATGCTCGGCGGCGATGCTGCTCAATGCACTGAAGCACCTGGCAGGTATCGATGACGATATCCACCTGCTGTCGCCCGAGTCCATCGAGCCGATTCAAACGCTCAAGACCAAGCATTTGGGTTCCAAGAATCCACGCCTGCATACCGACGAGGTGCTGATCGCCTTGTCCGTGTCTGCGGCGAAGGATGACAATGCTCGCAAGGCGCTGGAGCAGATCAAGGAACTTGCTGGTTGCGACGTCCACACCACCACCATCCTGGGTTCTGTGGATGAGGGAATCTTCCGCAACCTGGGCGTGCTCGTGACCTCTGATCCCGTCTTCGCCCGCAAGAAGGCGCTGTACCAAAAGCGCTAGAATTCTCACTTCAATGGTTCGCCCTCTCACTTTCACACCGATCCTCCTCACTTACAAAAGTGAGTTTCTCACTGTTAAAAGTGAGGGCGCTCAGTGTTAAACTGTCTAATGTTAATGAACAATTGAGCCGCTCTGGTACAGCGTGTCAATGCGTGGGCTGGAGCAGGAGAGATGGGTACTGTGCCGCTGTGGGATGTTAAGCATTTGCAAGATGAAGACATTGCAAAAATAGTTGACCGACTTCGGTCGCAGGGCAGTGACGATGGCCGTGTGGAGGCCAAAGCTGCGGTGGGAAAACTGAACAAAGATGTATGGAACACCGTATCGGCGTTTGCCAATACGGAGGGCGGGTTAATTCTGTTGGGAGTCGATGAATCGCAGAACTTCGCACCCGCGAAAGGTTTTGATCCCAATAAGACTATTGACTCTCTTGACAATGGGTTGAGTGGTGACTCATCCAAAGTTGACCCATCCCAGAATGGAACTTTAAACGCAGCACCCTAGAAGGGGAACCAATATTGGTTGTGGGGGTTCCGCCGATGAAAAGCGACACTCGCAAAGCACAGCAAATGCCTTGTTTTGTTTGCAGTCAGGGAATTGCGAAGGGCAGCTATAAACGCCTAGACGACAAGAACAAGCATCTGACGCCCTATGAAATATTTCAATTGCAGAATCGTCACAAGACAGATCCATCAGATCAGCAAATTGTCAGAGAAGCGGGACTCGAAGATCTTGATGCTGATCTTATAAATTCTGTGATTCATCGACTGCGTACATCGCAGTCGCGACTAATTAACGGTGATAATTCGATATCCAGCGTTCTTCGTAAGCTCAGTAGTATCAATAAGCGGGGAGAAATATTGTTTGCTGGTCTTCTGTGTTTTGGCGAGTACCCGCAACAATATTTTCCTCAGTTATTTGTCGACGTATCCAAGCATCCCGGAAAACAGAAATCCGTAGATGCATCTGTTCGATTTGAGCACAGACGTGTGTGTGAAGGACCGATTAACGCACAAATTGAGGATGCAATAGACGCCACTTTGGGTGTTTTAAATACTCGGTATGTAGAGCGCGGTCGTACTGTTGAACAAGAACCAGAGATTCCTGAAGTTGTACTACGCGAGGCTATTACTAATGCCGTTATGCATCGCGATTATGGACCAGTTGCCATAAGTGAACAGGTCGGTGTGGATATTTTCAGTGATCGTGTAGAAATTCGCAATCCTGGAGGATTATGGGGAGATCGCACACCAGATAACCTAGGTGACGGCAGGTCTGTTCCGCGGAATCTGTTCATCGCTAAAACGCTCTCCTATGTCCCCGCTAATGACAAAGCAACTATCGCAGAAAATCAAGGCAGTGGTATTCAGCGAATGCAAGCGGCAATGATGCAGCACGGTTTGCCGCAACCTAAGTTTCACGTTGAAGTAGGTGCATTCACCGTAATTTTTTATCGACACGGGTTGTTAAATCCAGAAGCCCAGCAATGGTTAGAAAAGCTTGGACTAGGTGAGATGTCTACTTCTCGACCAGAATTGGCCCAAGTAGTACTGCTCGCCCGCGACCAAGGGCCAGTGACACCAACAAGCATTCGCGAAACGTTGGGTATTGATAGCGATGAGGCGAGAGAAATGCTCGCAGAGCTTCTTAGTGACGGTGTCTTGTCGGTCTCCCGTGAAAGTGGGGAAAGCTTTGAATTGTCTGCCGAGACGTTGGGCTTTTCCCCTGTGCAGGTGCGTATACTGAAGGTTCTCAGGCCCGATATTGCACGTAACATACATCAGCTTGTCGATGAAACAGGGTACAGCGCGAGTGCAGTCAGGTATGGGTTGCGAGGTTTAATTGATTCTGGGAGAGTTCGCCCTACAGCACCTCCTACAAGCCGCAGCCGTGCCTATATTCTAAATCCTCGTCATTAACGCCGAAGGATTGGGGATCTGCGCAGCTGCAGGCCTAAGATTGGGGCGTGACTATTGGCAAAGTTCTCCTGTATTACTGCTTTACCCCCATCGAAGATCCCACCGCTATCATGCTGTGGCAGCGCACCCTGTGCGAGTCCCTGGGCCTCAAGGGGCGCATCCTCATTTCCGAGCACGGTATCAACGGCACCGTTGGCGGCGATATGGAAGCCTGCAAGCGCTACGTCCGCCAGACCAAGGAATACCCCGGCTTTAAGCGCATGCAGTTCAAGTGGTCCGAGGGTGGTGCGGATGACTTCCCGCGGCTTTCGGTCAAGGTGCGCGATGAAATCGTGGCCTTTGGCGCGCCGGGCGAGCTGAAGGTGGATGAAAACGGCGTCGTTGGCGGCGGCGTGCACCTCAAGCCGGAAGAGGTAAATAAGCTGGTAGAAGAACGTGGTGAGGAGGTCGTCTTCTTTGACGGCCGCAACGCCATGGAGGCAGAGATTGGCAAGTTTAAAAATGCGGTCGTGCCCGATGTGAAAACCACGCATGACTTCATCGAGGAAATCGAATCCGGCAAGTATGACTGGATGAAGGATAAGCCGGTGGTGTCTTACTGCACCGGTGGTATCCGCTGCGAGATCCTGTCCTCGTTGATGAAGAACCGCGGCTTCAAAGAGGTCTACCAGATCGATGGTGGCATCGTGCGCTACGGCGAAAAGTACGGCAATGATGGCCTGTGGGAAGGCTCCATGTATGTCTTTGACAAGCGCATGCACCACGAGTTTGGCCAAGGACTGCAAGACCCCGGTTTCATCCAGCTCGGTCACTGCGTGCACTGCGGTAAGGGCACGAATACCTTCCACAATTGCATCAATGAAGATACCTGCCGCCAGCAGGTACTCATCTGTGATGACTGCATCCAGCACGTAGAAACCCAGCACTGCGGCCGGCCGGATTGCGCCGAAGTGGCAGCGCAGCTAGCCAAGCAGGAGAGCTAGTCGCCCGCCGTTTCCTTGCGGAAGCAGCCCCACCACCAGTGCTGCCACGCGGTGTTATGCGGGCTGTGCGGCGGATGGATGACGCCGGTGGGGGCGTGTAGCTTACTGACCGGGCTAATGCCGTGGAGCGAGTTGAGGAACCACAGGGGGCGTTCGGCGGCAAGCTCCGGGGTGAGCGGGCGCGTTTCGGTTCGCATGCCTAGGTCCGCAGCGCGCCGGGCAACTTGGCGCAGCGTGATGCTGGGCAGCGCCTGACCGGTGGGGAGGATAAGCGTTTCCTCGTCCCAGGCGACGAGCGCGCCGGTGGTGGTCTCCACCATGGCACCGGAGGCATCCACGATGGCGGTGTCATCGGTGCCGTCTGCCTGATACTCGTCGCGGTAGCGTGCCAGCGCTGGGAAGTCGGGACCCTTGACTAAAGGTTGCGTGCGCGGGTCGGGGGCTTGCACATAGGTCAGCCGGGTGGTTCGGCGCGCAGGGGGTGCGGGGCGAATATCGAGGCGCAGCTGTCCGCCGGCTAGCGAGATGCGGGGGAAGAGATCGCCGGCGCCTATAAGCTGCAGCATCGCGGGGACGAAGCCGGCGGGAAGTGGGCCGGCCACCGACTCGAAGCGCTGGAGGTGCAGGGGGAGGGCGTTGGAGTGGGCGTCGCCAAGCATCCGCCAAGAATCCGCAACGTCAAAGGGGCCGGGATGGGTCTGGCTTGGAATGAAGCTGCCCTGGTGCCAGAGGTAGGTGCTCATTGCCACGCCCCCAACACGGATTGGGCCTTGAGGTTGCGCTCCTCCAGCTCGGCGGCCGGATCCGAATCCAGGACGATGGCCCCGCCGGCGCCGATGGTGACCTCACCGGCCGCCCGCACGGCCGTGCGGATGACCACGCTGAGATCGGATTGTCCGTCAAACCCCAGGTAGCCCACTACGCCGGAGTACACGCCGCGCGGTCCCGTTTCGAGTTGGTCAATGATCTCGCAGGTGCGCAGCTTCGGCGCGCCCGTCATCGATCCAGGAGGAAAGGTGGCGCGGAGGGCATCGACCGCGGTGGCACTGGCGCGCAGCTGTCCGGTAATGGTGGAGACCAATTGATGGACGGTGGTATAGCTTTCTACCTGCATCAACTTCGGCACGCGCACGGTACCGGGCTCGCATACCCGGGAGAGATCATTGCGCAGTAGGTCAACGATCATGAGGTTTTCGGCCCGTGTCTTTGGGTCCGTAGTCAGCAGCGTGGGATCCTGGTCGGCCGAGATGGTGCCCTTAATCGGCTTGGCCTCTACCTCACGGCCGCGCACGGTGAGGAAGCGCTCGGGCGAGGCGCTGCAGACCTCTACGCCGTCGAAGACGAGGTGTGCGGCATAGGGTGCGGGATTGTGCGAGTGCAGTTGGGGATAGAGCTCGCCTTCGGCCGCGGCCGTGTAGGTATCGGTCAGGCAGACCTCGTAACTCTCGCCGGCGTGCAGGAATTCTTGGGCGCGTTTAATCCGCTCCAGGTAGCCGGGGCTGCGCCAGGAGCCCGCGCTTAGCGACGCCCCACCGTCCTCCCCCGTGGGCCGTGGTTCCTCTGCATCCAAGGCGGTCTCCAGGCGGTCCAGGAGATCCTCGGCGCCCTCACCGGCAAGGCAGCACAGGTGCGCGGTTTCTGCGTGGTGGTCGTAGACGATAAAGGACTGCGGCCGCACAAAGTAGGCATCTGGGTAAGGAGAGCGGTGGCGTAGCTCAATGGGCAGGGTGAGCTGGGCGCATTCATAGCCCAAGTACCCGATGACCCCGCCGGTAAACGGGAGGTCCGGTGCGTCGATGATGCGGGTGGCAAGCTCTTGGTCGAGGAGGGTGAGGATATCGGGGGCGTCGCCAAGCCGGTAGCGGAAAGAGCGACTCAATGGGCCGGCGGTATCGCCGAGGATGGAATAGCGCCCGCGGGGATCCGCGGAGTCGAGGAAGAAGGCATCGTTGCCCTCGGCGCGCAGGGCGGAGAAGACCCGTGGGCAATCCACCGCGCCGGGGACTTCGCGGTGGAGCAAGCGGAACCCGCCCAGAAAGTTGCGCATAATCTCCCAGCCGTGCTGGGTAAGCACCGACTCCGGGTGAAATTGCACGCCCCAGTGAGGCAAGCCATCGACCTTAAGCGCTTGGATGACGCCATCCTCGCTGCGGGCATGCACGGTAATGCCGGGGGCCTCCTCTATATGCAGGGAGTGGTAGCGCACCACCTCGAAGTGTTGCGGGATTCCGGCAAAGATACCTTCGCCCGAGTGACGGATGGTGGAGACGAAACCGTGGCGCGGCTGCGGCGCCGGCGACACCTGGGCGCCGGCTAGCAGACCTAGCCCCTGGTGGCCAAGGCATACGCCCAGCACCGGAATCTCGGCCGCGGCCGCGGCGGCGATAATGCCCCGGGCAGCACCGAAATCCTCTTCGCGTTCCGGCGTGCCCGGGCCAGGAGAGATCACCACGTGGGAAAATTCGCCCCCATGGACGCGCTCGGCTAGGCCTTCCGCTTCACCGGCGGCGATGACGAGTGGTTCGCGTCCGGCTACCTCCGCGATGAGGTGGGCAAGGTTGAAGGTATAAGAATCGTAATTATCAAGCAGGAGGATCATAGGGAGGCGGAAAGTTTCTACGCGGCGGCCGAGTCCATGAGGAACAGCTGGATATCGGTAATGGTCCACAGCATGAAATTGCAGGCCATTACCCAGAAAATGGCCATCCAACTGCGCCACCGCAGATAGCGGTGCAGCTTGCGCACCATGATGATGGCGCAGCCGATCATGCCGAAGAACGGAATGATCGGGGTGGTCAGGCTAAAGAAGGTGCGCTGCCCGTCGGTGCAGAGCCACGCGGCGGCGCCGTCCTCGCACAAGGGGCCGCCGGAGAGTCGAGTGACGAGTGCGACCGCGAAACCATAAAGCGCGGAGAGAACCAAAACGCCGATCATGTACCAGATGGCCTGGCGGGTGGAGCGGCGGTTGGCGGCAGCAACCTCTAAGGGGTCCGGCTCATCGGCCAGCTCATCAAAGCTCCGCGGTTCCGGGCGGCGCAGATTGGCATAGTCCGCATCGGAAGTCAGATCGTTTTCGGGATGCTCTGGTCGCAGGCTCATGCCCCAATCCTAACTACAGGCAGGGTGGACCAAGATAGGCACCCGAATATGCGGCAGCAGCTCCGTGGCGGTAGAACCCAAGAACACGCGGGCGATGGGGCCCTGCGGGGTGGAGGACATGAGCATCAGATCGCCCTTCTTCCACTTGAGCGAATCCACCGCGCCGCCCCAGCCCGCGCCGGAACCAATTTCAGAAGTGACATCCAGCTCGGGGAATTGCTCTTGGATGCAATCGCGGGCGCGGTCCAGCATTGCGAGGGAATCCTCGAGCCACTCGGCCGTGAGCTTAAGCGCCATATCGTGCTTATCCTTGGACGGCGTATTGAGCAGACCGTTTGCCGAGAAGGCAAGCAGGCGCAGCGGCAGGTTCCAGCGGTTCGCGAGCTCCGCTGCGGCGAGCATCTCATGATCTTCGCGCGGGCTGCGTTCAGTAATGGCAAAGTTGAAGCGGGTGACGCCGTGCTTGGACAGCTTCACCTTGCGGGGCACCAAACCCAACGGCTGAGGAGAATAATGCAGCAAGGTATCGGCCGTAGATCCGGCGAAGAAACGTCCCTTCGGTGCGGCCTGGTTGGGGCCTAAGATGATGAGGTCTGCCTGGAACTTCTTGGCCATCTCCGTCAGTAGCTGGGGGCGCGAAGGCCCGTCGACCAAGAGGGAAGGCTTATCATCCCAGCAGCTGCGGGGTACGCCGGCTTCATCGAGGGCGGCATGGGTAGCGGCCGCGCAGGCTTCCTTTTGTGCTTTAAACCATTTCTTATATTTTCCGCCCAGCTTGCTGAGGGAGGTAGTAGTCCACGGCTGGAACACGGTAGAGATGACCCGTACCTGGGTAGTGGCGGTACGGGAAAGCCACGCGGCACAATCTAGAGCCTCGGTGCCGGAGGAAGAAGGGCTCCAAGAAATGAGGATACGAAGGGGTTTATCGGCCGAGCCCTTGTTCAAGGCTGGTAGATGCCCATCGGAAGAATCAGTTGCCATACGGAGTGAACTAGTGAGAGATTACGGTTTTCGTTTTCTCAATTATCACGTTAAGGCCAAGAAAAATGAAATCACCGCGGGTAAAACTAGCGCTGTTCGCCGTTCATTGTGGGGCGATAGACATCAGCGAGCTTGGAGATGACGGTGGCAACGTCGTTCGCGGTCTCCAAATCCTTCGGCTCGAGCCACCGCATGATTTCTGCTAGGGCGGAAGCGCGCTGCTGCGAGACGATGGCTAGTTCGGATTCGCCTAGTTGCGTCAGTGCTACCAAGACGCCGCGGCGGTCCTCTTCATCGCGGTGGCGTTCCACGTAGCCGCGGCGCTCTAGCTGGTAGAGCGCGTTGGAGGCGGTAGGCATGCGGATAAGCTCTGCCTGCGCGATAGTGGAAACGCGCGACGGTCCGCGCATACGCAGCTGGTTCATGATGGACACCTGGGAGGTGGTCAGTGAAGAGCCCTCCGCCGTGCGCTGGAAAATAAGAATGAGCTTATTGAGCGACGGCTGGATGGAACGCGCGACCTCGACGGCATCCTCGTACGTAGACGGGGATTGAGCGGGGCCCTTCTCCTCATGTTGCTGCGTCATAGAAAACGATTGTATAGCCCGTTTTCCCTGTGCGGTAGTTCGGAAGTTAAAAAATTAGTTTCCGGCAATAAAGTCTTCTAACTCGGCGCGTGCCACGTCATCGGCCTTTTGTACCGGCGGGGATTTCATCAAGTAGGACGAGGCGGCCAGTACCGGGCCCGCCACCCCGCGGTCGAGGGCAATCTTGGCGGCACGCACCGCATCAATGATGATACCGGCGGAGTTAGGCGAGTCCCAGACCTCCAGTTTGTACTCCAAATTCAGAGGTACTTCGCCAAAGGCAGAGCCTTCCAAGCGGACATAGGCCCATTTGCGATCATCGAGCCATTCCACGTAATCGGAAGGCCCGATGTGAACGTTGCGGTCCTCCCGCTTGCCGGCGATGGGCGAGTTGTGCAGGTTAGAGGTTACGGCCTGCGTCTTGGAGATCTTTTTGGATTCCAGGCGCTCGCGCTCGAGCATATTCTTAAAATCCATATTGCCGCCCACATTGAGCTGCATGGTGCGCTCCAAGCGCACGCCGCGGTCTTCAAAGAGCTTCGCCATGACGCGGTGAGTAATGGTGGCGCCCACCTGGGACTTAATATCATCGCCCACGATGGGCAGCCCGGCGTCTTCGAACTTCTTCGCCCATACCGGATCAGAAGCAATAAAGACCGGCAAGGCATTGACAAAGGCGCAGCCGGCATCGATGGCCGCCTGGGCGTAGAACTTATCCGCTTCTTCAGAGCCCACCGGCAGGTAGGAGACTACGACGTCGGCGCCGGACTGGCGGAGTATGGCGGGGACGTCGGCAAGCGGGGCTTCCGATTCCGCGATGGATTCTTGGTAGTACCGGCCGAGGCCGTCCAGGGTAGGACCGCGCTGCACGGTAACGCCCAGCTCAGGGACGTCGGTAATGGAAATGGTGCAGTTGCGGGAGCTGCGCGTAGCCTCCGCTAGGTCCTTGCCTACTTTGTCTGCATCCACGTCGAAGGCGGCAACGAATTCCACATCGCCTACGTGGTACGGGCCAAACTGGGCGTGCATCAAACCGGGAATATCTGCATCGGCCGCGGCGTCGCGATAAAACTCCACGCCTTCAATGAGGGACGTGGCGCAGTTGCCGACGCCCACGATGGCGACCTTTACTTTTTCGGACACGGTCTACTCCTTTAACTCCATGAGTTGTGGCTGTCAGTGACTGCGCAAGAGTAAGCCGAAAATTATGCCCTACGGTGGCATAACACCATGTGGATCGATCAAGAAGAGGTAATTAGGATGATCCGGGTGAATTCCGTTGCCTATAAGCATGTGCTCTCCCACGAGTGGGAGCGCGCCCACCACCTGCGCGAATTTCGCGCCGGGCAGCTCACGCGGGAGGACGTGTGCGATGCTGACTTTTTGCTGCGCGCCGCAGCTGAGCACCACGGGCGCACCATGGATAAGGAATGCCCCGTGTGCGGCGAGCCTTTGCGGCTTACGCGCTGGGTCTATGGCGAGAACCTCGGCCGCCGCGCCGGGAGTGCCCGCAGTGAGAAAGAAATAGCGGAGTTTGTCGCCGAGGGCTTGGAGTTTACAGTGCACGAGGTGGAGGTATGCCGCCAGTGCCGGTGGAACCACTTGTTGCGTTCTGCTACTGCATTTAACGCGTGTTAGTTTCCAGCGCACCGCCTTAGGCAGTAAGCTGCAATTATTTAGTTTGTGATCAGGGATGAATGAGGACACGAATCAGTGACCGAGAAGGAATCTACCGGCAAGTCCACTAAGGTGGCTCGCCCCAGCAAAAAGCAGGCGACAAAGAAGCGCCGCATCTGGCCGTGGGTCGTTTTGGCGTTCCTACTGGTCTTTGTAGCACTGCCCGCAGGACTTTTTGCCTACGCATACTCGCAATACTCCGTTCCGGAGCCGAAAGACCTGGCCAATAACCAGGTCTCTACCATCTATGCGGGTGATAATCAGACCCAGCTCGCCCGCTTGGTGCCGCCGGAAGGCAACCGCACCCACGTGCAGCTGGATGAAATCCCGGAATACGTGCAGGACTCCGTGCTGGCCGCGGAGGACCGTGACTTTTGGGATAACTCCGGCTTCTCCTTCACCGGCCTCGGCCGCGCCGTGGTGGGTAAGGTAACCGGCAATGAAGATGCTGGCGGCGGTTCCACCATTACCCAGCAGTATGTGAAAAACACGCTGGTGGGCAACGAATACTCCTACGTGCGCAAGATTCGCGAGCTCATCTACTCGGTGAAGATGACCAATGAGTGGGATAAGGAGGATATTCTCAACGCCTACCTCAACACCGTGTACTTCGGCCGCAATGCCTACGGCATCCAGGCGGCATCCAACGCCTACTTTGATAAGGACGCCAAGGACCTCACTCCGGAGGAAGGCGCCATGCTCGCCGGCCTCATTCAGTCCCCGTCCGGCCTCGACCCACGTGTGAACCAGGAGGGCTCCGAGGACCGCTGGAACTACGTCCTTGATGGCTTGGTGGACATGGGTGACCTCACCCAGGAACAGCGCGATGGCATGGTCTTCCCAGAGACGCGCGACCCAGCTGAGTACTCTGCCTACACCGAAGCCCCAGGCGCTAATGGCCACATCAAGGATCAGGTCATCCGCGAACTGGAAGAGGTAGGCATCACCGAAAACGAGGTGTCCACCGGCGGCCTGCGCATCACCACCACCATCGACATGAATGTGCAAAACAACACCATTCAGGCAGTCGATGACCAGATGGCTCCGCTGCAAGAGGATGCGCGTGCGGCTTCCGTGACCATCGATCCGAAGACCGGTGCGGTCCGTGGATACTTTGGCGGCCACGATTCCAATGGTTGGGACTACGCCAACTCCCCGCTGCAGACCGGTTCTACTTTCAAGATCATGACCCTTGCGGCCGCCCTGCAGCAGGGCATCAGCCTAGATACCAATTACTCGTCCGCTCCGTACCAGCTGCCTGGCTCGGATGTTGTCACCAACGTGGGCGGCGGCTGCGGCGTATGCAACCTGCGCGAGGCTACCAAGCAATCCCTGAATACCTCCTTCCTTCGCCTGCAGGAGGACCTCAAGAACGGCACGCAGGACACCGCAGATATGGCGCACGCCCTTGGCGTGGCTAAGTCCCTGCCGGGCATTGAAAAGACGCTGACGGAAAACGGCAAGCAGCCATTCGAAGGCATTGTTCTGGGCCAGTACCAGTCCCGCCCGCTCGATATGGCCACCGCAATGTCCACCCTGGCCAACCAGGGCGTATGGCATAACCCGCACTTTGTGCAGCGCGTAGAAAACGCTGCCGGCGAAGTGCTGTACGAGCACCCCGAAGACGAGGGCGAGCGCCGCGTATCGTCCAACGTGGCTAATAACGTCATCGAAGCCATGGAGCCGGTGGCCGCATGGTCTAATGGCGCCCTTGCCGGTGGCCGTGTTTCCGCCTCCAAGACCGGTACTACTCAGATGGGCGATACCGGCAATAACAAGGATGCCTGGATGGTCGGTGCCACCCCGCAGCTGGCTACCGCCGTGTGGGTAGGTACCGCGGATAACACCTCCGCCATCTTCGATCAGTACGGCGGCATCATGTACGGCGCCGGCGCGCCAACCAAGATTTGGAAGGCCGTGCTGGACAACTCCCTGGCCAACTCCGAATTCCAAAACTTCCCGGCTGCCTATCCGCTGGGATTCGGCAACATGGGCGCCGGAACGGCCGCTCCGGCCTATGACCCGAGCTGGGATAGCGGCGCTGGCGATACCCAGGACTACGAGGCCCCTGCCGAGCAAGCAGCTCCGGAAGAGGAAACCAAGCCGGCTCAGCCGGAGAACAAGCCGGAGAGCCCGAAGCCTGCCCCGAAACCGCAACGCGGCAATGGCAATAGCGGCAATGGTGGCAATAGCGGTAATAGCAACCAGGCACCGGCCCAGCCAGAGGCGCCGTCGTTGGATGACCTCATCGGCCCCGATAGCGACTTGGCAGACCTCCTAGGGTAGGCAGCAGTGACAGCGAATCCGCACCAGCGCATTCCCGCCTCCTCAGAACCCTTGGCCCGCGGGGTAACTGAATTCCTCGGCGGGCCAAGGGGCCGTTTTGCCGGTGTACGCCGCACCCAGTGGTGGACCCCGCTGCGCGCCATAATCGCCGTCGGCTGGGTTTTCCTGGGGTGCGGATTCCTCTCGAAGGCTAATTGCGCCGGCGGCACCCGCGGTGATGACGGGGTCATTAGCCTGAATTGGGCGGGCAACCGCCAATACACCTCTTTTTGCTATAACGACATCATCCCGCTCTACGGCGGCCGTGGCCTCGATGAAGGGGGCTTCCCCTATGCCTATTCTTGGCAAGAGGGTGACCTGACCCGCTATATGGAGTACCCAGTCCTCGCAGGCCTATTCCAGGGGTTGATGGGATGGATCGCCCGCAATACGTACTCTCTGGTTGAGTGGGTCGGCATCCCGGAGGCCGGATGGTACTTCGGCCTGACCGCCTTGGTCATGGCGTGCATCTGGGTAGGCGTGCTCTACATGGTCTACCTGCTGGTGGGCAACCGCACTTGGGACACCATCCTCGTCGCCGCCAGCCCCCTTGTCATCATCCACGCCTTCAGTAACTGGGATATCCCCTCCATTGCCTTTGCCGTAGGTGCGCTCCTGGCCGCTGCGCGCAAGCGCCCTGCCGTAGCGGGTGTTCTCATCGGCCTTGGCACTTCCTTTAAGCTGTGGCCGCTCTTTCTCTTGGGGGCATTCCTGGTCTTGGCGGTGCGCAACCGCCGCTGGCCGCAATTTTTCTACGCCTTGCTCGCCGCGGCCGTGACCTGGATCGTGGTCAACGCTCCGGTGGCCCTGAAGTACCCGGAGGCATGGCGCGAATTTTTCCGCCTCAACCAAGAGCGCGGTGCGGAGTGGACCACCATTTACTCGGTGCTTAGCCGCAATACTGGGATTAGCTTTAGCCCTGAGTTCCTCAATACCTTCAGCCTGGTGGCGTTTTTGGCTCTCTGTGCGGCGATTGCGGTGCTGGGCCTGCGCAGCGCGCGGACGCCGCGCATGGCCGAGCTGGTTTACCTCATCGTGGCAGCCTTCTTACTGTTCAACAAGGTGTGGTCGCCCCAGTATTCGTTGTGGCTGTTGGTGCCCGCGGCCCTAGCCCTGCCACGCTGGCGCTTGGTCTTTAGCTGGGCGCTTGTCGACGCCCTCGTGTGGCCCCTACTCATGTGGCACATGCTGGGCACAGACAATAAGGGCATTCCGCACGAGCTGCTTGACGTTGCGATTGTCTCCCGCGACGCCCTCATTATCGCCATGGCTGTCCTCGTTATTCGCCAGATGTGCGGAAAGACCCCGGATAAGGTGCGCGATGCGCACGCCGGCCGCGATCCTTTGGCAGGAGCATTCGCATGATCGTTACCTATATCGGAATGGCATCCATCTTCTTGGGATTTCTCTGCGTGATGGGAGCCTTCTGGCTCTTCCACAATCGTGAGGATCGCCGCGGGCCCATCGTGCTGGGGCTTTTGGCCATTCTTTTCCTCACCATCATTCCGGCGACGGCAGCTGTGTTTTTCGCCGCAACGACCACTGGTTAGATTTCTTTTCGCCGGTCATTTGCGGTACTGTAGTGGGGTTGCTTGACGCAACGTACCCTCCTGCTGCATCCGCAAAGGTGATGCAGCCGAAAACTACTAGACCATAGGAGGTGATGAGGTCCGTGCGTCACTACGAAGTCATGATCATTCTGGATCCTAATCAGGATGAGCGCACCGTAACCCCGTCCCTGGATAAGTTCCTCGAAATCGTCCGCCAGGAAGGCGGCAAGGTTGAGAACCTTGATGTATGGGGCAAGCGTCGTCTTGCATACCCCATCAACAAGAAGGAAGAGGGCATTTATGCCGTCGTCAACCTGGAGTGCGAGCACACTTCGGTTGCCGAGCTCGACCGCCGTCTGAACCTGAACGACACCATCCTGCGTACCAAGGTTCTGCGCACCGACAGCAAGTAACGGATACTGGGATCAAGCACAATCCACGTAACCGATAAGGAGTAAAGACATGGCACAGGGAGATACCAATATCACGGTGGTAGGCAACATCGTTGCTGACCCCGAGCTGCGCTTCACCCCGGCGGGTGCGGCAGTAGCTAACTTCCGCGTCGCCTCCACCCCTCGTCGCTATAACTCGCAGACGAACCAGTGGGAAGACGGCGAAGCTATGTTCCTGACCTGCAACGTATGGCGTCAGGCAGCGGAAAACGTTGCCGAGACCATGTCCAAGGGCATGCGCGTCATCGTTACCGGCCGCTTGAAGCAGCGTTCCTTCCAGACCCGTGAGGGCGATAACCGCACCGTATTCGAGATTGACGTCGACGAAGTCGGTCCGTCTCTGCGCTACGCCACCGCTCAGGTAAACCGCAATCCGCGTGAGGGCGGCAATAACTTTGGCGGCGGCCAGCAGCGCTCGAATAACAATAATCAGGGCGGTTTTGGAGGCGGCCAGCAACAGCAGCCGCAGCAGAACCAGGCTCCTTCTGAGGACCCGTGGAACTCCGCACCACCTGCAGGTGGTTTCGGAGGCGCTGATTCTGAACCTCCGTTCTAAGTCTGTCACCCGCAACTATTCAACTAACTCAATTGAAAGGCAGGGATCATGAAGCTGATCCTCACCGCTGCCGTTGAGAACCTCGGCGCCGCTGGCGAAATTGTTGAGGTTAAGGACGGCTACGGACGTAATTACCTGCTTCCTCGCGGCCTGGCCATCGTGGCTACCCGCGGCGCAGAGAAGCAGATTGAGGGCATCAAGCGCGCCCAGGAAGCTCGCGAGATTCGCGACCTGGATCACGCACGTGAGGTCCGCAACCAGCTCGAGCAGCTAACGGATGTCAAGGTAGAGGTTAAGACCTCCGAATCCGGTAAGCTCTTCGGTTCCGTTCAAGCAGAAGACATTGTCAACGCCGTCTCTAAGGCTGGTGGCCCTAAGCTGGATAAGCGCATTGTTGTGCTTCCTAAGGGCCTGGTCAAGAAGACCGGCAACTACCAGGTCGAGCTGAAGCTGCACGCTGATGTTATCGGCAAGGTGAACTTCTCGGTCGTTGCTGCCTAACTAGGCGCACGACGGTCCAAATAAGACCCAAAGACAACAGCAACGCTTTAGGCCTCAAGTTCCTGCTATGTGAGGTGGCAGAAACTTGGGGCCTTTAGCGCGTTTTCATCGGGCTGTGGATAACTGTGGAATTCTGTGGATAACTCTTTGGCGATTTAACTCTATGTTTACGCGGAGGCCTCTTTATTAACCCGCAGGTCAGGCCGCTTATCCACGAAGGGTGTGCCTATTTTCACACCGATAAAAACATGCTCTGAGCTGGGAGTTTGATTTATGCAGGTCATGGGCTTTTGGAGTTATCCACAGGCTTATGCAGGGCAAATATGGGCGAAGGCTACCGCGACCTGCGATTTTCCCAGCACCCTGTGGATAACTGTGGAAGTTATGCCCAGGGGGTGGTGTCCGGGCACTAGACTACACTGAGATTCCGATACGCTCGGATGCTCAAATAGCCACAAGGGGGAGAAGTTATGACCAACGCCAGCTTTGATGATGAACACCTGCCGCCGGAGCCGCCGCCGGAGGAGGAACCGGCTCCGCGCCGTCGCTATCAGCAGGAAGAGCCAAAGCGCTATGGCGAATTCCGCCAACCCCCCGCAGACCGCGAAGCGGAGCAGGGTGTTCTGGGTGCAATGTTGCTCAGTCCCCATACGGTGATGGAAGTCATTGAAGAGCTGGAGCCGGAGGATTTCTACTATCCGGCGCACACGTTGATTTACCGCGCCATGCTGGATCTATACTCCGAGGGCAAGGACGTCGACGCCGTCATTTTGGCCTCCCAGCTCGACCGCTTTAATAACCTCGAGCGCGTTGGCGGCGCCCCCTATCTCCACACGCTGCTCGCCACGGTGCCCACGGCTGCGAACGCACGCTACTACGCCGAAATCGTCGCGGAAAAGGCAGTGCTGCGCAAGCTTGTTGATGCCGGTACTCGCGTAGTACAGCTCGGATTTTCCGGCACCGAAGATGCAGAGATCGAGTCCGTGCTGGACCGTGCGCAGCAGGAAGTTTTCGCCGTCGCCCAGCGCAAGACAGCAGAAGATTACCGAGTCCTGGGGGACCTTATTGACCCCACCATTGATGAGCTCGCCGCCCTGCAGCAAGCCGGCGGTGTGGAGCTAGGCGTGCCTACTGGCTTCATCGACCTCGATAAGTTGACCAATGGCCTTCACGCGGGCCAGATGGTCATCGTTGCTGCTCGTCCTGGTGTGGGTAAGTCGACCCTGGCCATGGACTTTATGCGCTCCTGCTCCTTGCAGCACGGTAAGTCTTCTGTGATTTTCTCCCTCGAGATGTCAGCTTCTGAAATCGTCATGCGCCTGCTTTCGGCGGAGTCAGAGGTCAAGCTGGCCGATATGCGCGGTGGTCGAGTTTCCACCGAGGACTGGGCAAAGATCGATGAGACCCTCAACCGAGTGCAAGACGCCCCACTCTTCATTGATGACTCACCAAACCTCACGATGATGGAAATTCGGTCCAAGGCCCGCCGCCTCAAGCAGCAGCACGGTTTGGATCTCATTGTCTTGGACTACCTGCAGCTGATGTCTTCGGGTAAAAAGGTCGAGTCCCGCCAGCAGGAGGTCTCTGAGTTCTCCCGTCAGCTAAAGCTCTTGGCCAAGGAGCTGGAGGTACCTCTTATCGCGATCTCGCAGCTGAACCGTGGACCTGAGGCGCGTACGGATAAAAAGCCGCAGCTTGCGGACCTCCGTGAGTCCGGTTCGCTGGAGCAGGACGCCGATATGGTCATGCTGCTCTACCGCCCCGATTCCCAGGACCGCGATAATGAGCGCGCTGGCGAGGCGGATATTATCCTAGCTAAGCACCGTGGCGGACCGATCGATACCGTGCAGGTGGCCCACCAGCTGCACTACTCCAAGTTCGTCAATATGGCGCACGGATAAATTACAGGTCTACCACCGCGTTGGGGTCTCCCAATCGTGGGCCAAGTATGACCAAGACCAAGAAAACCGCCGCTGCGGCAAGGGCTAACCAGCGCCACACAGGGAAAAGGCGTTCGCCGCACAGGCGTGCCAATACAGCACCGATGAATGCGCCAATGGTGTTAAATATGAGGTCGTCAATATCCGTTCGCCCAAGCGCAAACGCATATTGGCACAGCTCCAGCACTAGGCTGAGGCCAAATCCCCACGCCGCAGTAGTCTTAATGGAACGGCACAGACTAAATACCAGCATTCCAAATGGGATAAAGAAGGCTGTGTTTCCCACGTACTCAAATAGCGGACCAAACCAGCTGCCGCCGGAGAATTCATCCAGTGGCACCCAGCGCAGTTCTCGCGCACGCTGATTTTCCGGCTTCCACAAATAGCCGATTTGATAGAAAGGCTTGAGCGTGGTCAATGCGACCATAACGGCCGTCCACGCAATTAGGGAGAGCCTATTGAGCAAGCGCTATTCCTTTCTGCTCGGGCAGACTAAAGGCGGCGGCAGCCGCAATGGCAAACGCTGCCGCGAATACGACGAATAGCCAGGCCGTTCCACCCGCAGCAAGCAGTGGTGGAACGATGAGTGGCGCCGCAATAGATGCTAGCCTACCGAAGCCTGCTGCCGCTCCCGTACCACGCCCTCGCAATGAAGTGGGATACAGCTCCGGACCGATGGCATAGAGGGCTCCCCAGGCGCCGAGGTTGAAGAAGGAGAGCAGACAACCAGCCAGGATTATCAATGTTTCCGTAGCTGCTGCTCCATATAAGCCGGCCGCTGCTGCGGAGCCAAGCAGGAATACCGCGAGGGTTACCCGCCTGCCCCAGAGCTCGATGAACCAAGCTGCCACCGCGTAGCCAGGCAGCTGGGCAAGGGTGATGATGAGGGTAAAACTAAAGGACTTCACTAGGGAGAACCCGTCGGCTACTAGCAGAGAGGGAATCCAGATGAAGGCACCATAGTAGGAGAGGTTTACACAGAACCAAATGGTCCACAACGCTGCGGTCCGCCTTCGTAGCTGCGGACTCCAAATAGATGCTGCGGGGGAAGGCGTGGGGTCTGGGAGGGCATCGTCCAGCGGCCGATCTTCCGCCGCGGTTTCGAAGCTGGCAACGATAGCTTCGGCCTCATCATGGCGGCCCTTGGATTCAAGAAAGCGCACAGATTCTGGTAGACCGCGGCGAACATAGATTGAATACGCGGCTGGCAGCATGCCAAGGGCCAGGGCCCAGCGCCATCCGGATTCACCCGTGCTCACTACGAAAGTGCCGATGATGGCCGCAAGGATCCATCCCAATGCCCAGAATGCCTCGAGAATGACTACCATCCTTCCGCGGACCCGTCGAGGAGCAAATTCGGATATGAGCGTGGAGGCAACTGGTAGCTCGGCTCCGAGGCCCAGCCCGACTATGAATCGGAAGATGATGAGAACCGTAAGTCCCCCAGCTAGCGCGGAAGCCCCTGTTGCCAAGCCGTAGATAAGCAAGGTGAGAGAAAAGACATTGCGGCGGCCGAATTTATCTGCCAGCAATCCGCCAAAGGTTGCACCGAGCGCCATGCCAAGGAAGCCCGCCGAGGCTAACCAAGAGGTCTGGCTAGGACCAAGATCCCAGTGAACAGCAAGGGCGGCCATGATGAAGGAGATTAGCCCTACATCCATGGCATCAAGCGCCCATCCAAGGCCGGAACCTAGGAGTAGGCGCTTGTGCTTAGAGGTGACGGGAAGGCGATCGAGACGTTCGGTGCGGCTGAGCATGCGATAATACTATCGCTGAACAGAAAAACCTTTCAGTCGTAGTGAGTTGGTAACTACAAAAACCGAGCTCAGTGCCATCGCGAGGCCGGAAAATAATGGGTTAAGCAGGCCAATCGCTGCGACAGGAATGAGTACGACGTTATAGGCGAAGGCCCAAAAGAGATTGCCCTTAATGATCGCAAGGGTGCGGCGCGAGAGCCGAATAGCATCAGCGGCGCAACGCAGATCGCCATTCATGAGGGTGATATCGGAGGCTTCGATTGCGACGTCGGTACCCGCGCCCATGGCGAGGCCAAGGTCGGCTTGGGCCAGTGCCGCGGCGTCGTTAATGCCATCGCCCACCATCGCCACGGTGTGCCCCGCGGCCTGCAACTCCTTGATGTGGTCTACCTTGTCTTCCGGAAGAACCTCGGCGCTGATGCGGTCGATCCCTACCTCGGCGGCCACGGCTTGAGCGGCCCCGGCATTATCACCGGTCAGCAGGTAAGGGGTAAGCCCCAGCTCTTTCATCTGAGCTACGGCGGCGGCCGAGCTGGGCTTGATGGTATCGCGCACCTCAATGACGCCTGCGGGCTGTCCGTTGACGGTGACGACCACCGGCGTGGCACCAGCGTCCTGTGCGGCGCGGAACGGCGCTTCCAGGTCGCCCAACGGGCCTTGGCGCTTGCCGACGCCCACCCGGACCCCCTCCACAGTTCCTTCCACACCACCCGGAACCACTGCGAAGTCGGTAGCCGGCTTTACGCTGCGCTCTCTGGCGATGGCGCGAGCGATGGGATGCTCGGAGTTGTGTTCCACGGCCGCGGCCAAGTCGAGGACGTCGCCGTGTACGGCGGTGACGGACATCTCTCCGGCCGTGACCGTGCCGGTCTTGTCCATGACGATGGTATCGATTTGCCGCGTAGATTCCAGGATCTCAGGGCCCTTAATGACAAGCCCGAGCTGCGCGCCGCGGCCGGTGCCGACGAGGATCGCGGTGGGCGTCGCCAAGCCCATAGCGCAAGGGCAGGCCACAATGAGGACGGAGACCGCGGCGATAAAGGCTGGGGCCACCCCGCCGAAGAAGAGATGAACAAGGAGTGTTAGCGCTGCTACGGCAATGACCGCGGGGACGAAGACTTGCGCAATGCGGTCCACGAGGCGCTGTACTGGCGCCTTGGACGTTTGTGCATCCGTGACCAGCTGGGCCATTTGGGCCAGTACCGTATCCTCGCCCACCTTGGTTGCTCGAACCTCAAGCTTGCCAGAGGCATTAATGGTCGCGCCGGTCACGGCATCGCCGGAGCCGACCTCGACGGGCACGGACTCGCCGGTAATCATGGAGGCGTCGACCGCCGAGCTACCGGCAACAACGATGCCATCGGTGGCGATCTTTTCGCCCGGGCGTACTACGAAGACATCGCCTACCTGCAACTGGGCAATGGGAATGCGCTGCTCGCCTCCCTCCCTCAGCACCGAGGCTTCCTTAGCGCCTAGGGAGAGCAGCTCCCGCAGGGCCTCAGAGGACTGGCCTTTGGCCCGTGCCTCGAACCACCGACCGAGCAGGAGGAAGGTAATGATCATGCCCACGGACTCGAAATAAATGTGATCCATCTGCGCCGCGTTCGCGTCCAGCGTCATGTGCATCTTCATGCCCGGTTCGCCCGCGTTGCCAAAAAACAGCGCCCACAGTGACCAAAAGTAGGCCGCTGAGGTTCCCATGGTGATAAGCGTGTCCATGGTGAAAGAACCGTGCTTGAGGTTTGTCCACGTTGCAGTGTGGAATGGTGCGCCACCAAAGATATAAACGATGGTGGCCACGATGGCGCAGGCCCACTGCCAATTGGGAAATTGCAGTGCCGGCCACATCGAGACCACCATGAGCGGCAGCGATAGGGCGCCCGAGATAATGGTGCGGCGCAGCAGGCCCCCGTCACTGCTCTTCTCGGCTTGGGGCTCCTCCGCTTTCGCCCCCGCCATATCGAAGGCGCCGTAACCTGCGCCCTCCACCACCGAAATGAGCTCCTGTGGACTTACCGTCTGGGAGTCATACTCGATGGCCGCCGCCTCGGTAGCGAAATTGACGCTGGCGCTTACTCCCTCGAGCTTGTTTAGCTTGCGCTCGACGCGGGAGGAGCAGGAGGTGCACGTCATCCCCGTTACGCCAAGGTCCAAGTGGGACATGGTGGTTCCTACTTCAGCGTGTAGCCGGCCTCTGCCACGGCGGCCGCTACCTGTTCATCGGTGAAATCGGTGCCAGTAACCGTGACGGCGCCGGTGGTGTGGTCAGCAGTGACCTCGCTAACGCCGGAAATTTCGCCGACCTCTTCTTTTACCGACATTTCGCAATGTCCGCAGGTCATGCCCTCTACGGTGTAGTTCTTAGTGCTCATGATGATCCTTTCTTAGGGTTGGTTTCCGGGCCCATTTTATACCCCCTAGGGGTATATGACAAGGATATTTCATGTACGTTGGGGAATAAAGCAATCCGCAAAGGAGTTAGAACAACCATGGCTACTATCGATGTCACCGAAGAAAACTTTGAAGAAACCGTTACCGGCGAGGGCATTACGCTCGTAGACGCTTGGGCCGATTGGTGCGGCCCCTGCAAGCGCTTTGCGCCGGTTTTTGAAAAGGCCTCCGAAGAGCATACGGATGCTACCTTTGCCAAGCTCGATACCGAGGCCAACCAAGGCCTCGCATCCGCGCTGGAGATTCAGTCCATTCCTACGCTGATGATCTTCCGCGATGGCATCTTGGTGTTCCGCGAGGCTGGCGCGCTGCCACCTGCAGCATTGGAAGACCTGCTGAAGCAGGTCAAGGAGCTCGATATGGCGGAGGTTCGCCGCCAGGTAGAAGAGCAGAACGCGCAGGGTTAATCCCCACTAGCTTCCTAGGCGCTTTCTGGTGAGTATCGCTAAACTCGCTAGAAAGCGTCTTTTTATGTCCAAAAGGAGAAGATAATGGCTAACCCCTTCAGCAAGGGCTGGAAGTACATGATGAGTTCCTTCGATCAGAAGATTGATGAGAACGCTGATCCGAAGGTGCAGATCCAGCAGGCCGTCCAGGCTGCTAAGGAGCAGCACCAGCAGATTTCTGATCACGCTGCAGAAATCATCGGTCATAAGTCCCAGCTGGAGATGCAGATGAACCGCCTGGTTAAGTCTCAGCAGGATTACCAGTCTCAAACCCAGCGCGCGTTGGAGCTGGCGGACTCTGCGGAGGACCCGCAAAAGGCCTCCGAGTATAACCAGGCTGCGGAAGTGGTTGCCTCCCAGCTGGTAGCAGTGGAGCAGGAGCTGGAAGACGTTAAGCAGCAGTACGCCGCCGCAGAGCAGGCTGCCGCGCAGGCCAAGAGCCAGCAGCAGCAGTCTGAGGCGCGCTTGAAGGAACAACTAGCGCAAGTTAGCCAGCTGGAGGCTCAGGCGGACCAGGCGGCTATGCAAGAAAAGAACGCCCAGGCTATTGATTCCATGAATCAGCTCAACCCGGACGATTCCGTACCTACTCTTGATTCTGTGCGTGCCAAGATTGAAAAGCGCTACGCCGATGCCCTTGGCGCGCAAGAATTGCAGCACGCCACCGGCGGCGATCGCATTAATGAGATCCAAGCCGCCGGCAATGACATGAAGGCGACTGCGCGCCTTGATGCCATCCGGGCGGATCTTAAAAAGAAGAAAGAGCTCGAATCCGGCGATTAATTCTGCCGGCGAACATTAATCAGAACCCCACGAATCCCTGAGTGGAATCCATCGCGCAGGTTCACGCGCTGGGTTTCGGTCAGGGTGTATTCGTGCAGGGTCTCGCAGGCAAACTGCAATAGTGGACGGTCGATCTCCGGGGGAAGCCCGCCGCCTGAAAGTAGATGTGCCTGATCTCGCTGCTCGGTGCTAGCAGCGTTATCGAACCACCACGAGGCGTATTGCTGGCCCACGTCGAATGGGGATTGGAAGCCGGCCGAGCTCCATACTTCTTCCGGTAGCGGTACATATTTGGACCGCAGCTTGCGGCGCGGTGCCATCATGGATGGTTTGGGCGCCGGCTTCTCCGTAGGAGAGTCTTCCTCGGCGGGGGAATCCTCTGCAGCATCCGCCTTGGGCGGAGCCGGTTTGGGCGTTGGGGCCGGGGTGGGCTTTTCTGTGGCGCCGAAGGCTGCCTCCACCTCTGAGGGCTCGCCGCATTCATCCGGTTCGGGCATTTCCTCGCCCTCTTTATGCGCATTTTCGCGCACCACTGGAGGAAGCGGGCCTTCTAGGACCTGCAATTCCATAGCGTCTGCGAAGTCCTCGCGAGGGTCCAAGATGGTGGTGGAATCGCAGGCATGGCGCAGTGCGGAGGACATGGAGTCCCAGCCAAACCCATAAAGATGTACGCGGATGCCATTGTCCACGGCGGCTTGAGCGCCGGGAATCATGTCCGCATCGCCACTGACGAGCACAAAGTCAGTGAATTGGCCCTTCATGGCGGCAATGACCATGTCTGCCACGAGGCGGGTATCTACGGCCTTTTGGGTGCGGCGCTCACCCCATTCGATGAGCTGACCGGTGCGCAGTTGCACGCCTTCGCAGGTGCGCAGGGCGCGCTGGTAGCGGTGTGGGCCGGTATCGGGAATGCCGTCATACCAGTATTGGCGCTGGATGGGGGTCCCCAGTTGGTTCTCGATCATCCCGCCCATGGTGCTGACCACCTCGGGCAGATCGATTTCTAGCTGTGCGCGGGCACCCGTTTCCCACGAGTTATAAAAGCTAGCGAGCAAGTATGAGGTATCGACAAAGACGAGTGTGCGTTCAAGCATGGCTCCTAAGTTCCGTTCTAATTGTTCTAAATAAAATTCTTTGTGTTTTCCAGTGTGCCCCATTAGTCACAAAACGTCGATAACCTTGGACAAAATCCCAGCGCAGAGGCAGCAAAAAAGTTTTCTCTTTGGAAGTATTGCAGGGGTGGGGTGTTGCCGATATGGTTAGTTACACAAGTAACTAACCAACGAACCGAGGGCCAATGGATAATTCCACGCAACCACTCTTCCGCCAGATTGCTTCCTTGGTGGAAGACGCCATCGTGGACGGAACCTTGGGCGAGGGGGATAGGGCCCCTTCCACTAACGAGCTTGCTGATTTTCACAACATAAACCCGGCCACTGCCCGGAAGGGGATAAACCTCCTTGTGGATATCGGGGTGCTGGATAAGCGCCGCGGCATTGGCATGTTTGTGGCGGAAGGGGCTCTGAACACGATCCGCGAACGCCGCCGCGCGGATTTTGCGGCGGAATACATGGCACCGCTTGTCGACGAAGCCGTTCGCCTTGGCTACAACCGCGCCCAGCTCCATGACCTATTTGATCGCGTTGCAGAAAGCCGAGGAATGTACTCATGATTAAGACTCGAGATTTCACCTTCGCCGATGGCATGACGCACGGCTTAGTTGGCCCCAACGGCATCGGCAAAACCACGCTCCTGCGCAAAATTGCTGGCCAAATCCAATCTGGCGGTATTACGGTGTTCGGGGAAAAGCCCTTTGACAAGCAATCGGTCCTTGACCGAGTCATTTTGATGGGTATTGATAACCCACTGCCGGATTCCTGGGGCATCGGAAAGCTGGGCGTTATTGGTAAGGCGCGCTGGCCGCGCTGGGATGAGGAGCGGTTCAATGAGCTGCTGGTTCGCTTCGATGTGCCGGCCAAGGCCTATTCTGCCCTGTCCCGCGGGCAAAAGTCTGCGGTGGGATTTATCTTCGCCGTTGCTTCTGGCTGCGAAGTCACGCTTCTTGATGAGCCCTATCTGGGCCTCGATACTCAGCGCCGCGAGCTTTTCTATCAGGTCCTTCGCGAGGAACACGGCCGTACCATCGTCATCTCCACCCATCACCTCAATGAGGTAGCGGGTCTCCTCGATACCGTTTCGCTGATGGGAGATAACCCAATTTCAGGCCCCATTGATGACTTTATCGAGGGAATTCTGGAGCTCACCGGCTCATCTGAGGCTCTCAACGCCGCGGTCACAGAGCTCGACCTCCGCGTACTTAGTAGGGAAACCACAGGCTTGGGGGACCGCGTGCTTATCGACGCCCGCTCTACCGCCACCGACCCCATCTTCCGCACTGCCCAGGCCTACGGTCTTCGCGTCACTGAGGTCTCCTTGGAGCGCGCGGTCTTGGCATTGGAGGAGAAAGCATGAAACTCCTGTGGTACCTAGGCGACTGGTGGCTCTGGGCCATTTTTCTTATCGCCCTGCTAGTCATGCCGCTCATGGCGGAGGAAGACAAGTTCATACTTGCCTTTATTGCTTCCTTAAGTCTAATTACGACGCAATCTCCAGACTTCAAGAAGTATCAGGCGATAGGACTTGGTTCGAAGATATGGAACGGGCACCGTCGCATCCTCGTGGCTTTGTGGACATTAGCCGCGGTTCTTGGTGCGCTTACCGTGCAAAAATGGTGGGCGATACCCGTCTATGTCGCCGTGGCTGTGTGGACGGTGTACCGCAGATCTACCCCTCGACGGAGCGGGTTCACCGCTACTGGTACCGAATCATCGAGCGGCTTTGGTTGGTTTCCGGGCACCTTGGCCGGGCAAGCGATCTACCGTCGACAGGTCAAGGCATGGGGTGCAGCGTGTCTGGCGCAAGCAATCGGGTTTGTCCTTAGCCGGTATAAGGAGGACATCCCGTTGCTTGGTTTCCTTGGCATCTTCATATGGACACTTTCAATTGCGATGCTCTTCGCAGCTTTCCACAGCTTGAGAGTATCTCTGCGCGAATACACGGTGCTTGGTGGAAGTCGTGCTGTTTGGTCCCGGCATACTGCCGTGCTCGGCCTGATACCTGTCCTAGTCGCGACCACCTCCAGCGCAGTACTGGCAAACGACGGTGAACTTGTAGCGGACATCGTGCTGCTTAGTGCCACCTGCGCCCCTGTAGTGGTCAGTCTGGAATTTCTGGGAAAGAAGAACTGGCACCTATTCGCTCTCTACTTGGTCCTTATTGCCGGCATAGTTCTTCTGCGCCCTCTGGTGCCGGTCTCCGTGGTTGCCCAGCTTTTCTTGGCGGTGGCTTTCTATACAGTCTGGGCTTTAATGCTCCCCACCTACATTCGTCGAGCGAACACTCACCGTGGCGGAATGAGTGCTTGGATGGGCATATCTTAAACCACTCGAAAACAGCGTTGGCCTGCGGATTTGTGTTTGTTTAAGTCGCTGTGTAACTTAATACGAGTCAGCGCGACCGACAGCGCCCCACAGGAGCAGAAAGGTTCCTGGCTGAAGCGGCGATAGGAAAACAGGCCCTGACAAAACAAAATTCTTTTTGCTCACAATGAGCTGCATGCCAAAGTGCGTGTGGTTGTTGTGTGGTGATGATGTTTGAGAACTCAATAGTGTGCCAATGTACTTTTTATTTTTTGTGTGCATGGTTGTGTGTTGATTGGTTTG